>JAMPGN010000119.1 GCA_023663915.1 Eubacterium sp.
TGACGTGTCTGCAGCAGTCGATCATGAATTTCGGGATTCTGATGGTGCAGGGGCTTGTGAACAGTTTTGGATCCGTGGTGATGGCAGCTTTTGCGGCGGCGGTGAAGATTGATTCGTTTGCCTATGCGCCGGTGCAGGATTTCGGCAACGCTTTTTCTACCTACGTGGCACAGAATTATGGCGCGGGCAAGACGGGGAGGATTCGCAAGGGCATGAAGGATGCGGTTCTTGGGGCATTTGTGTTCTGTATGATCATCTCCGTATTGGTGGTGGGTTTTGGCGACCGGCTGATGGGATTATTTCTAAAGGAAGAGGGTGCGGAAGCGATCGCTATCGGTGCGGGTTATCTGCGCATTGAAGGCGCATTCTATTTCGGGATTGGTCTGTTATTTTTGTTTTACGGGTATTACCGCGCCATCCACAAGCCGGAGATATCGGTAGTGCTGACAGTCATATCGCTGGGGACGCGCGTCGTCCTAGCTTATGTGCTTTCCTCGGTGGACAGGATCGGCGTGACGGGTATCTGGGTGTCGGTGCCGGTTGGCTGGATTCTGGCGGATATTACCGGGGCATGGTATTATTGGAAGTATAAAATGATTCAGAAATGAGGGAAGAAAATATTTACAGTCTTTGGAAAATTTGTTATACTTATTATGATTGATATTATATTGGAGATTTGTGTATAAGTTAATCAGATTTTATAGGATTTAGGCGGGAGAGGGTTAATATGCAGAATGTAGTGATTGTCTCACAAATTCAGAGTTATCTTATTGTATCATTGAAGGACTGGTTTGAGCGGGCAGAATATGAAGTGATCACGGTGAAAGCGGATATTGATGCGATCAATCAGATTGATGAACAGATCGGTATTTTTCTGCTTTATGTTGATGAGAAGATGGGGGAAGAGCTGCAGGCGCTCAATTATATCAAGGACAGGGCATCGGAGGATGATATTCCGATTTTTGCGATCGGTGATGTCGATGAGCTGGCTACTGTGGAGAAGGTTGTCACCAGTAGTCTGATCCGTCAGAAATTCCAGCGTCCGATCAATGTCGGTGAAGTCGTGAACGCGATTACGGGATATGAGAAGAAATTTGGCAGGCAGAATAAGAAGAAGATCCTGGTGGTGGACGATTCGGGAACCATGCTTCGTAACGTCAAAGGCTGGCTTGAGGAATCCTATCAGGTGACGCTGGCAAATTCCGGCGCCATGGCGATTAAGTACCTGTCTACCAACAGACCGGATCTGGTGCTGCTGGACTATGAGATGCCGATCGTAGATGGTAAGCAGGTGCTGGAGATGATCCGCAGCGAACACGATTTTGCGGATATTCCGGTTATCTTTTTGACCAATAAAGGGGATAAGGAAACGATCATGCAGGTTATGGCGTTAAAGCCACAGGGATACCTGCTGAAATCCATGCCGCCGGCACAGATCATTAAATCGATTGATGATTTCTTCGAGGAGATCAAGCGCAAAGAATTGCTTGGTATGTAAATACGATACCATGTAGAGACCGCAATACAGGAAGACAAAAAGAAAGCGCAGGTGATATCTGATATTCGCCTGCGCTTGAATCTGCTTAAACGGAGAAGTTAAAATGTCCGCCCGGCATCGGGAGAGTCGTTTCTTCTTTAATGCTGTCCCAGTCCACATTAACGATTTTGTCTACGAGTTCTTCCGCCGAAGATGCATAGACGGTAGTGCGTCTGCTTCTCTCATAGTCATAGGGATGAGGCTGGCGGGAATCGGATTTGTCAGCTTTGTCAGCGTTTTCTTTCTCAGCCGCTTCTTTCTTGCCATCCCTGATCTTATCAACAAACTCTTTCTGACGTTCTCCGACCTTTTCCAGTTCTGCGAAAAATGACATTTCGCCGTCTTTGCCAATGGAAACGCCCATGCGCAGGACTTCGTCCTTGTGGTCGCCGAGCTGGTCTTTGACTTCGTCAAGCTTGCCGACTGCCTCGTCGAGGAGTGAAAGATTCTGTTTCCTGACATCTTCATCGGATGCCATGCGCTCTAATTCTTCCGCGTCGATCAGCACGCTGTATTCCTTTGTGCCGCGTGCGAGATAGGAGGCAGCTTCCTCGTCGGAATCATAATCGGCAACCATGAAATCCATGTTGCTGTACGTCTTCTTTAATTCCTGCAGCAGAGCCTTTGCCTTCTCGCTCAACTGTACGGGGCTGTTATCCGTCTTTTTGGTATTATTTGTTTTCTTGGAAGAGTCTGTCCGTGATGTTTTAGATGATTCCTTCCGGTTATTTACAGACTGGTCATAATAACTGTTCTGATACACGCTGTATCCGCTTACTTTGTTCATGCTGTGCCCTCCTTAGCCTGATTCGTAAATCCGTTTACTTATTCGACCATGTGCGTCCTAAATTCAGATCGCTCCTTAGCATATATATCGTAATGTCCGGCTTTTTTCTTAATAGGGAAAAGGATAAATTTAGGAGTATTTGACAAAAAGATCGAAACATAGTATAAATAATCACATAAAGCCTAGTGAAATGATAGGAAAATGCGAAGGGGAAATCATGAAAATTTCGACTAAGGGAAGATATGCTCTCAGGCTTATGTTAGATCTGGCGCTTAACAATACCGGAGAACCGGTGCGGATCAAAGACATAGCCGCCAGACAGGAGATATCGGATAAATATCTGGAACAGATCATCTCCACATTGAATAAAGCCGGATACGTGAAGAGTATCCGTGGACCGCAGGGGGGATACCGTCTTGCGAAAGAACCGGAGAAGTATACGGTCGGCATGATTCTCAGGCTGACGGAAGGCTCGCTTGCGCCGGTGCCCTGTCTGGAAGGTGATCTTAATATGTGTACCAGGCAGGACACATGCGTGACGCTGCGGTTGTGGAAGATGCTTGATACGGCGATCAGCGGCGTGGTTGACGAGGTGACGCTGGCGGATCTGGTGGAATGGCAGAACCAGATATCGGACAATTACGTGATTTAGCTGAAAAGTTTAAATTCGGACAGCTTTCCTCATGATATGACTTGCGTTTTGGCAGCAGGCTATTGTACAATATAGTATGTGATACGGTGTAGCTGCCGCCCAGGTTTCATTCATGAGGCGGGCGGTGGCAGAGACAATAGTATGGGATAAAAGTTTTAAAGCACATGTAAATGTGATTTTATAAAAAAGACTGAAGGAGGAAAAGAGAATGACAGAATCACAATACAGGCGGGCGAACAGGACGGTGTTATCCATCGTCGTCATTATTTTGGCGTATTTCATTAGCATCATGGGGCTGACGGCACTGACGTCGCAGGGAGATTCACAGCCTCTCTTTAGGACGCTCATTTCGGTATTGATGCTCATCGGCACGATCGTGTTTTATGTATTATGGAAGAAGCAGAAGAAAGGCGCGGTTGCAATGATGATCTGCGCCACGGTTGCCTATGCGGTGATTGTATTGTTTGGAACGGGTACGGGAGTCTATGCATATGCTTTTCCAGTATTGTTCGGCGCGATGGCATATTATAACAGAAAATTATTATATATGGGTAACGGGGCGATCATCGTGATCAATCTGATTCGGATTTTTCTGATCGACCAGTCACAGCTTTCGGATGCGATCATGGGGCTTCTCACGATTGCACTGGTTGCTTATGCATCCTGTGCAGTTTCTAAGCTTTTGACCCAGTTTAATACGGAAAATATAAATACGGTAGCGGAAGCGGCGGCGAAACAGGAAGAGAGCCAGCAGAAAATGCTTCAGGTTGCCGCAAGCATCATCGATAATTTTGACGGCGCAATGGGTAAACTGACGGATCTTCAGGGCAATGTGGATACCAGCAACTTTGCGATGACCAACATCGCGGAAAGCACCGACGCTACGGCACAGTCCATTCAGAGACAGGCGGATATGTGTATGGAGATCCGCAGTAACACCGATGCGGCGGAGGCGAGTATGAGGAGTCTGATCGAGGCTTCTGACCGGACCAATGACATGGTAGTCCAAGGGGCAGAAGTTGTTGAGCACTTAAGGAAGCAGGCGCAGAATGTAGAGGAAGCGAGCGGGGCTACCGTGGAAGTCAGCAACAGGCTGAGCGGGAAGGTGGAGGAAGTGCAGAACTTTATCGGCGCGATCCTTTCCATTTCCAGCCAGACCAACCTGCTTGCGCTTAATGCGTCCATAGAGGCGGCGAGAGCAGGCGAGGCGGGCAAAGGATTCGCCGTGGTTGCCGAGGAGATCAGACAGCTCTCCGAGCAGACCAAAGATGCATCCAACAGCATCACAAATATTATCAATGAGCTGATACAGGATACGAAGAGCGTCAATGAGAGCGTTGAGAGGGCAGTAGTATCCGTCACGAAGCAGAGCGAACTGATCGAGGCTACGAAAGAGAAGTTTGAGTCGGTGGATACGGAAGTGCAGAACATGGTGCAGAATGTGAGGAGTTGTGAGACGACGATTGCCAGCATCATAGACAGTACGAATGCGATCTCCGACGATATCTCGCAGTTGTCCGCGACGAGTGAGGAAGTGGCGGCATCCAGCGTGGAAGGCTTGAGGACTTCCGATGCAACCGTACAGAATATGCAGGATTGCAAAGAGATGTTGGAAGAAATCTTTAACCTGGCAAAACAGTTACAGTAAGAATTGTTTTACCGGATATAAGGATAGGAAAGATAAAAGCCGATGACGGTAATTTTAGATTACCGCATCGGCTTTTCGTATTGGGTCTGAGGAGTTAACCTCGTAGACAAACCTGCTTGTTTTAACAATACTCGCGCATCTTGATAAAATTGTAATAGGGAAGGGCGTCCTTGGTGTAACCGTTGGTACGGACGTCGATATGCTTCTCCTGTTCCCGATCACATGCCTCATCCAAAACCTTAGAGAAAAACGTCTGCGCGAAGGTCTGGGATGGGTTCTGCTTGGACTGGCGATTTTTGTCATTGGAAGAAACCTTCCTTAACGGGGTGATCGCCATCACCGCCTCAACTTTATAACTCTTTTCGTATGCATATACTGCGGTAATCCCTCCTTGGATTTGTTATAGTGAACTTCATGTTCTGTTAATAGTATCGGCTGGATTCCGTTTTTCTTAACATCATTTTAACAGATTTAGGAGAAAAATGGAAGGGAAAAGTTTGAAAATTTTAAGAAGAATTTGAAATTGCGCATGCAATTTAAAGCTGATTAGGGAGGGCAAGGAAGTGTTACAGGAAAACGAGGAATTATGTCAGTAAAGCATTAAAATAGGACGATATAGAACATTTTAAGGTACGTTTCAGCAAATAATGAGCAAATACGCGATAAGATTCTTTCTTATTGCGTATTTTTGTGTTAGAATAATAATGCAACTTTAGGGGAAGCGATACACGCAGGAAGCTAGTCTGTTCATATACAGGGTTGTGGACGGCTGGCGACAGGAAGGGAACAGAGGATAACGGAGTATATGGAATATAAGAAAATCAATGAGGCAACAGTACAATGTATTGTCACGGAAGAAGATATGCTGGAGTATGGTCTGACATTGTCCGATATCTTTGAACGTAATGAGAAGGGTGAAGGATTCCTACGGGATATCATAGAGCGTGCCCACGAGGAGGTGGGTTATACGATCAGCGGGGAGAGTATTGCCATGCAAATCACGCCGCTTCGGGATAAAGGGCTGGCGGTTACTTTTACGAATGACAGTCCGGCGGGATTCCGGGATATTTTGCAGCATTTAAAAGAAGTCCTGCAGGGGGTAAGTGCAGAACTTGGAAGACAGGAAGCGGGACAGCAGAACGGAGTGCAGGAACAAACGGCTGGTGAGTTTGATGAGAACAGGCGGATGTTTATTTTTGCCACGCTTCATCAGGCGATGCAGTATACTGCGTCGATTCCGTCAAATATATCCGTGAAGAGTCATCTTTATAAAGATGGTGATTTATATTACCTTGTGTTGGAGAAGAACAGGCTGTCATACAGAGTCTTTAACAAGATCAGTGCGCAGGCGGTAGAATTTGGTAATCTGATTGCGGTTTCCGAAGAACGGATGCTGTACCTGCAGGAACATGGGGAATGCCTGATTGCTAACCGGGCGGTGAGCAAACTCCGCAGGATCTATTTGGCGTAGGAATAAGAGAGTTATGTCCAATCTATTCTATTTCCGCGGATGGGGAGGCATGCCTCTAGCGGGATTTCACGGTATTGTATATGCTGTCATATTCGGGCAACTGCGTGAGTATGGCAGCAATTATCATGTATCAGGTGTATTTGGATGGGGTGGAAGCGATGATTGATAAATTGAGAACAGCTCTGCCATAATAGGAGAGAGTCGTATCAATGAAAAATAAAACAGAAATGGAGTAATTATGGGTAACAGAACAAAGGGTAACAGGCAGTTTGAGGAGTTCCTGGAGAAGGAAATTCTGACACAGAACCGGTATGATGACATTTACGAGAAGAAGGCAGAAGAAAGTAATGAGGAATCCGGTATGCGGTATGAGGAGGCGAAGATCGACGAGAGGATTCTGCGTGCCGTCAAAGAGCTGGGATATGATCGTATGACGCCGATTCAGGAGCAGACGATCCCTCTTTTTATGACGGGACAGGATATTATCGGGCAGGCTCAGACGGGTACGGGGAAGACGGCGGCGTTTGGGATTCCTATTTTGCAGAAAATCGATCCGGATAACCGTAATTTACAGGCAGTAATTTTGTGTCCGACGAGGGAGCTTGCTATGCAGGCATCGGATGAATTGCGCAAATTTGCTAAATATATGCATGGAATCAAGGTATTGCCAATTTATGGCGGACAGGATATTGTCAGGCAGATCAAAGACTTAAAAGGTGGCGTACAGATTGTGGTAGGCACTCCGGGAAGAGTGATGGACCATATGCGCAGACATACGCTGAAAATGGGTAATGTACACACCGTCGTATTGGATGAGGCGGATGAAATGCTCAACATGGGTTTCCGTGAGGATATCGAGACGATTTTGCGGGAAATGCCTAAAGAGCGGCAGACAGGACTTTTTTCAGCGACGATGCCAAAGCCGATCTTAGATCTTACCAGGACGTATCAGAAAGATGCTGTATACATCCGGATGACTCCAAAAGAGGTGACGATTCCATTAATCAAGCAAGCATATTACCAGGTGCGCAGGCAGGATAAAGAAGAAGTACTTTGTCGGTTGATTGATTATTATGATCCCAAGCGTGCGCTGATTTTCTGCAATACGAAACGTATGGTTGACGAACTGACAGAACATTTGAAGAATAGGGGATATGAGGCGGAAGGTCTTCACGGAGACTTATCACAGCATCAGAGGGATACGGTGATGAATCTTTTCCGCAGCGGAAGGACGAATATTTTGATTGCAACCGACGTGGCGGCAAGGGGCATTGATGTGAGCGATGTGGAGGCGGTTTATAATTATGATGTGCCGGAAGACATCGAGTACTATGTGCACCGTATCGGCAGGACGGGGCGTGCCGGCAAGACGGGACGTTCCTTCACTCTGGTAGTAGGGCGGGAAGCCTATAAGATACGGGATATTGAGCGCGTCTGCCATACGAAGATCAAGGAGCGCAAAATTCCCAGCGCGGCAGATATCACTGCGAGGAAAGCAGCTAAGATATTGAAGGAAGCGGCAAACGTCATTGAGCAGCAGGACATCAGCCGTGCTGAGGAATATATTCTGAATGAAGTCGCTCTGGGGCAGTACAGCGCAATGCAGTTCGCGGCAGCTTTTATGCAGATGAAACTTGGGGACGAGCTGGAGGACATTAAGCCGGAGAAATCATTTTGGGATAAAAAAGATGGAAAACGCGGCGGGGAAGGCGGTAGAAAACAGAATCGAAGAAATGACAGGCAGCCATACGGCGGCAAAAGGAAACCGCACGCGGAAAGCCGTAACAGCCGCTATGCCGCGCTGCGAATCAGGACGAAGAAACAGGACAAATCATAACACCAGTTCATGTCCGTGGTCTTTGAGCCATTTGCGGGCAGTGCGGTAATCAGGATAAATGGATTCTACTTTCTGCCAGAACGCGGTGGAGTGATTCATGTAGGTTAGATGGCACAGCTCATGGACGACCACGTAATCAAGGATCGCGGGCGGCGCTAACATGAGCCGCCAGTTGAAGGAGAGCGTACCTTTGGCGCTGCAGCTTCCCCAGCGGGTCTTCTGGTCGCGGATGGTGATACGACTGTAGGAACCGCCGGTGAACGGCTGGTAGTAGGAGACGCGCTTTGGAAAATATTCTTTTGCGGCGACGATGTATCTCTGTTCTAGGGCGGTGCGCTGGATGTCGGTCAGATCGGATACGGGGCGTTCCTGCTGCTTTTTTAGCGCATCCAGATATTTTGTGACGATCCAGAGACGCTTCTCGACCAGAAGGTGCTGAATTTCCTTGTCGGTGATGCGCATAGGAACACGCACGGTAATCTGCGCATCGGGCGAAATGCTGATGGAACAGCTTCGGCGGTCACTGCGGATCAGTGTGTAGGGAAGGTCATAGAGCCTGCTCTGGTATTGTATGCGGATATGATTTTCATCGTTATTTTTCATGGTCAGCGTTCCTTGTATCCATAGAGTCGTTATAGGTATTGTATCACGGCATTCAAAGATCGTATACAATGAATGATGATTTCCTAGACAAAATCCCATCGGATATGCTAGTATGGTGAATGTATGAGGTATCGTTAGTCGATGCGCAGAAATGAGGATTAGTATGAGTCAGAATAATAGCAATTCAGCGGGGGAACGTGCACGGGCAAGGATGTCTGTTGAGGAGGGTGAACCCACAGTTAAGAAAAAGCCGGTCAGTGGAGACAGACCAGCAGGCAGGAAGAAACCGGCGGATGAAAGTAAGCCGTCTGCGAAAAAAAGGCCGATAGATGAAGCCGAATTAACTGCAAAGAAAAGATCCACAGAGGGAGATAAGCCGTCTGCAAAGAAAAGACCCGTAGAGGGGGATAAACCGTCTGCAAAGAGAAGACCCGTAGAGGGAGATAAGCCATCGGCAAAGAGAAGACCTATTGAGGAAGATAGAGAGCCTGGGAAGAAAAGACTGTCAGACAACGACAGACCGTCCGCAAGAAGGGAATCTGCCGCGGAAGACAGACCACCTGTTAAGAGGAAATCTTCGGACGCAGATAGGCCGCCAGTCCGTAAGAAAAAGTCAAAAGGTAAGAAGAGAACATCTAAGAAAGTGTCTGCGGATACGAGAAAGAAAAACTCTAGCAGGAGAAGAAACGACGACGAAGATTTTGATGTCCATGTAAAAAGCAGGGATGAAGTGCGCGCTAGAAGGAAAGCGGCGCGTTTAAGGAGGGTCAGAAGACAGAAGATCATCATGGCAGTTTCCTGTGTAGTCATCGTTGCCGCAGTGATCGGGATCGTGATCTACTGCACGCCGTCCATGAGATTGTCGCGCAGTCTTTCCAAGGGAGATAAAAGCGTTGTCAGTTCGGAATATGCCGATGCGCAGAGCGCGTATGAGAAGGCGCTGGAACTCGATCCGGATTCCGTGAGGGCTTACCGGGGCATGGCAGCGAATTATCTGGCGCAGGATAAGACGGAGGAAGCAAAGGAGATCCTATATACAGGCTGGCAGCAGACGAAAGACCAAGGGCTTCTCGACTACTACTGTACGGTGATTTATAATGAGGCGGTCATTGAGATTAACAACAAGAACTGCACTCTGGCAACGGTGGACAAGTGCATTCAGGTGCTGGAAAAGGAGCCGTCACACAACGATGCGCTTACACTCATGGGAACCTGTTACGAGCGTCTTTTCAAGGTGACGGAGGAAAACGAGACGTGTACGATCTTTATGGATGAGGATGTGGCGCAGGATACGTGTAGTTATACGGAATATGAGCAGCTTTTGCGCAGGCTTTTGGTATTGTACCGCAGTGCACCTTCCGACAGACTTAAGAGTATTCTTGCACAGTATGCGCTGATCGATATGCCGTATGTGCGGATTAGTCTGCCGCATCTGGCGCAGTATACGACATTGCTCACAGACGTGAATGCGATTGTCGCAGATGCACAGATCACGGAGACGATCGCATGTCTTAACCGGGCGCAGGAAGTGGAAGAGTATTTCAGCGGTGCGTTTGCAGAGTTTGAGTCGGGCAATTATGCGTATGCGAGAGATCTGATTGCGCAGGAATCTTATCAGCAGATTCGGGATGATTTTATCAATGAAAATTCCGGTTACTGGGAAGGTTCGGTCTATATTCCGGTCAACAAGGAACAGATTGTGTTGCACAACGAAGACAATCAGGTGCGGTTTTCGTTCCTTGGTGAGGAGGAATATAATAATAAACAGGGTATTATTCTGGTATGGGGCACGAAGCAGGAGGATGACGGCGTACAGAGGAGCGCGATCTCCTATCTGCCCGTGACAGACAGCGAGACGGGCGGACATACGGAATACAAGGTGCAATATCTGTACAGCAATGTCAAAATTGGCAACCGATATGAGCCGCAGATGAATTTCCGCTTTGATACGGAGACTAGAACGGCGGAGGGGATTACGACCACTGCCATCGGTGACTGGGGCGGCGAGCATGAGTGGGAGATCGATTATTGATCGATTGTTCGCAAGCGCGGCAGGCGGCATTGGTTGGCAGAACGGCGGCAGTTGACGATGGGAAACCAATCTTTTATAATAAAAGACGGCGGTTGTTGGAGAATACAGAGTATAATGGCTTATATATGGCTGAGGCAGTTTAAGCTGCAAGCGGAAGGCTGAACTGTTATTTATAATTCCTATGCAGATGTTGGATTCGCGAAGCGGATCTCGCCAGCGAACTTGTTCGTTTTGATAGGAAATTGACAATGGGTAGAAAAGGAGAATGATTATGAGAAAAAAACCAGCAGTATTAATGATCTTGGATGGCTATGGCCTGAATGAAAAGACCGAGCACAACGCAGTTGCGGAGGCAAAGACGCCCGTGATGGACAAACTGATGTCAGAGTATCCCTTTGTGAAGGGTAACGCCAGCGGTATGGCGGTAGGGCTTCCCGATGGTCAGATGGGTAACTCCGAGGTAGGGCACCTAAATATGGGTGCAGGTCGTATCGTGTATCAGGAACTCACAAGGATCACCAAAGAGATTCAGGACGGCACTTTTTTTGAGAATCCGGCGCTTCTTGATGCGGTCAACAACTGCAAGAAGAACGATTCTTCCCTGCACATGTTTGGTCTGTTGTCCGATGGCGGCGTGCACAGCCATAATACGCATCTTTACGGGTTGCTGGAACTTGCCAAGAGAAATGATTTAAAGAAAGTGTATGTACATGCATTTCTGGACGGACGTGACACACCTCCGGCAAGTGGCAAGGGCTATGTGGAAGACTTGGAGAGCGAGATGGCAAAGATCGGCGTAGGTGAAGTGGCATCTGTGATGGGTCGTTATTATGCGATGGACAGGGATAACAACTACGACAGAGTCGAGAAGGCATATATCGCACTTACCAAAGGCGAGGGCTTAGAAGCAGCGAGTGCGCCGGAAGGCATTCAGGCGTCTTATGACAGGGACGAGACGGATGAATTTGTAAAACCTACGGTTGTCAAGAAAAATGGCGAGCCGGTAGCGACGATCAAAGACGGCGATTCGGTCATCTTCTTTAACTTCCGTCCCGACAGGGCGAGAGAGATCACGAGAAGTTTCTGTGACGATGACTTCAAAGGTTTTGCCAGAGAAAAGAAACTCGATCTTGTCTATGTATGTTTCTCAGACTATGATCCCACGATCCCGAATAAGGAAGTGGCGTTCCATAAGATTGCAGTGACCAATACGTTTGGTGAGTGGCTTGCAGCCCATAACATGAAGCAGGCGAGACTTGCGGAGACAGAGAAGTATGCGCATGTAACATTCTTTTTCAATGGTGGCGTGGAAGAACCCAACGAGGGTGAGGAGAGGATTCTCGTAAACTCTCCGAAGGATGTTGCGACGTATGATTTAAAGCCGCAGATGAGCGCATACGAAGTGTGTGACAAGCTGGTAGGATGTATTAAGTCCGGTGAGTATGATGTGATTATCATCAATTTTGCGAATCCTGATATGGTAGGGCATACTGGCGTGGAAGCAGCGGCGATCAAGGCGGTGGAAGCAGTGGATGAATGTGTCGGACGCGCGGTGGAAGCGGTCAAGGAGGTGGATGGCGTTCTGTTTATCTGTGCCGACCATGGCAACGCAGAGCAGTTGATCGACTATGAGACAGGCGCGCCGTTTACGGCTCATACGACGAATCCGGTGCCGTTTATCCTTGTCAATGCAGATCCTGCTTACAAGCTGAGGGAGGGCGGATGTCTGGCGGATATCGTACCGACGCTCATTGAACTCATGGAGATGGAACAGCCGGAGGAGATGACAGGGAAGTCTTTGCTGGTGAAATAGAAGAGAATCGTATAGCAGTTATTAGAGAATTTAGGCTATCCGTTTGAGCGGATAGCCTTATTTGTTGCATTCATCCATTTCCATTTTATTATAATACTCCCTTTGCTGCACAGTATAATCAAAATCATCTCTTTTAAGCATCGAAATAAAATATTCTGTATCAAGTACACCAATTTGTTCAGAGCAATACTTTAATGAAAACGTATTTTAATCTCTCGTCTGAGATAGGAGGATGTTAACTTTAGAGATTCTTTAGAGATTAATGTGTTATGCTTTTTATCAAAAATAAGAAAGAAGGAAAAATAATGAGAAACAAAAAAACAGTATACATTTGTGTGGGTTTATTATTAGCGACAGTGGGTTGTAGTAAATCCAATGCAGATTTAGACGCACCAACAGTTGACAGAATCGATTTCGATGATGTACTTGATTCAAATACAGAGGAAAAAATCCAACAATCAGATATTACCCAACTGCAAGCGGATTATGCACAGCCACAGTCGGACAATAGCCGGTTGCAATCAGAAAATGAACAATCGCAATCGGATTCCGAACTAGACGGTAACATAGAGAGTATTGGTGATAACAGTGTGGTAATCAATAAAACTTTTCACCCATCAGCAAATGAAGCTGTTTCTTATGGAGGTTCTGAGAAAGTGTTGGTTACTGTATATTTTTCTGTGGAAACGGAATTTGAGGTA
>JAMPGN010000011.1 GCA_023663915.1 Eubacterium sp.
CTTTCAAAATGTGAAATTCGGTTACAAAACGGGAAAGTCGGTTTGCAATCGAGGTGCAAAGCTAAATCGCAAACGAGCGGAGCTCGTTTTGTGATAGCTTCGGCCTTGTTTGTGACATTTTGGTTTACGATTAGGACAGGTTATGGTACAATAGAGCCAGATGTGTAAAAGTGCGCGTCAGAGAGGTATACAGAAGAAACAGGAATCAGATTGCGACAAGTATAAGCAGAAACGGAGAGAGCGATATGTATATTAACGATCTCGGCATAGGAAGAGTCACTACGGATCATAGCGTGAGCGGTATTAGTTCTACAGGAAGCGTAAGCAGAATCTCTTCCGTAAACCGGCGAAATAACCTTGCGAAGCTGTCCAACACAGCGTCTGGTAAAACGACGGACTATGCCACTGTGATGAAAAATGCGGTGGAGAGCGAGAGAGCTTTGTCGAATCCCACTTTCGCGACAGCGGGAGATATCATTATTCAGGAAGCCTTTAAGAAGATGGAGACTGATCCGGAATGGGAAGAGTCGGTGATGGATAAGGTGAAGGATTATTATGCCGGAGATTATGTGGCAAATAGCGCGCAGACCAGCTATCAGAATCTGTTGGGATCGAGCAGCCTGCAGAATTATCTGATTCAGAGTCTGATCGGCGGGACAGGCACATGGGGACTCGGCTTGACGGGAAATTCGTCTTACGGAATCAGTAATCTGGCGGCGTCGGCTTATGGGAGTGTGATGAACAGCGGGCTGAGCAGTAGTTTGTTTGGAGATTGGCAACTATAAAAAAAGTAAATCGCTTCGCGATTTACTTTGCGAGTTTGCTTCGCAAACTCGGAGAGGGCATGGGACTTTCTATAGCATGAAGTGATAAATCACTTCGTAAACTTGGAGAAGGCATAAAGATTTAGATAAAACCGTTGCATGGCAGCGGTTTTTTTGATGCGATAATTTCGTCAAGAAGTGGATATAGATAGGAACAATAATTGCAATTGCACAGTAAACTATTGTTCGTTCTGGAGAATTGGATATCTTAGTCAGCTATGCGAGGTTTCCCCCTGTTATATGTTCTTAGCTTCAGATGATTCCGGTTATATGACGGGGCAGGAGCTTCACCCGAATGGGGAACGATCGTGGGGTAAGTGATCTTTCGGCAAAGCAGTACAGTACGGATAGTATAACATAAATACCTCTATAGAATAAATATATATATTCAATAGAGTTGACTAAAAGAAATAAATTTTCTATAATACTTTTGGATGCAAACGATAACTTTAGACGAAAAGGACGGTAGATTACGATGAAGCATAAGTCATTGCAGGGAATTACAGCGTTTATATTGGCGGGGACGATATTGTTTTCAGATATTTTTAGCTTTCCGTCCAAAGCATCTTGGATCAACGTCGATTCCTCGCAGGGCACAGTCGGCGAAGAAAATACGGAAGCGGAATATCAGAGCAGTATAGGAAGTGAGACTGTAGGTGAAGAGGCAGACGGAGCAGGTCAGGTGGAAAGAGAAGAGGAATTCTCTGCAAATGAAAATCAAGGAGATGGTGAAGAAAAGGGAGAGGAAACAGGAGAGGAAGAAAAGGACGAAGAAACCGAAGAGGGAGAAAGTAGGGACGAGAAACCAGGAGAAGAGACAGAAAGTGCCGGATTAGAGGAGGAAGCAGGAAATCAGGAATCAGAAGGAGAAGGAAACGAAGACGAGGCATTGGAAGAGGGAGAGCCAGAGGATACAGAATCGGAAGAGCTGGGATCAGAAGAAACAAATCGATGCGACGAAGAGGAACTGGCGGAGACGGTCAGTGAGAATAGCATTACTGAAAGTAAGTTTATAAGTGCGGTTAGTGAGAATACAATAGAGGAAGAAAAATGGGGTAAAAATGTTGGGCATACATTACCGGTAATGTATTCATTAGATGGGGAAAATGTATCTGTAGAGTTTAAAGATGGTGATAACAATAGTAGTGTTGGAGTATATGAACCAGCTAAAAAGTATATATTACCGAAATCAGAGCAGGGAAGTCAGTTGATAGAATCGGAAGAAACCGAAAAAAACCGTGACTGGACATATGCAATGTGCAGCGCCTTGGAATCGGGCATTAAAAAAAAGGAACCCGGCGTAGAAGCGTCAATAGAGAGGGATAAACTGACTACATATTTATATGGTGCAGACAGAAATACAGAAAATGACCAATACGGAAATATTTCAAAAGATCATGTAGAGGATCCGGGGGATGGAACAGGAAATGTAAATACGGCAATGTGGGCAGCGGCGACAGGATATGCTCTTACAAATAGAGATGCGCCCGATCAAAATTATCGTATTGAAAATGTTTTCATTTATCATGGGTGGGAACGGAAAAGAATTAAGCAGGCAATTGAGACACGGGGCGAAGTTGTTACATCAATCTATTGTTTGGAAAATGGTTTTCAATATAATAAAGAATCTACGGATGAGTGTAAGTTATCTTATCATTGTAATAAGACATGGATTACAGAGTATCCAAACCACACTAAGGAAGCTCTTAAGGAACATTCAATTACGATTATAGGATGGGATGATGACTTTTCATATGAGTGGTTTTCAAATGGGGAAACAGATTTGGTTAAAGATCCCTCCATGGATAAAAAATCATATTATGGAGCATGGTTAATTAAGGATGCATACGGATATGAAAACCAGCATTATTATTGGGTATCTTACTATGAAGATATATGGTTTGCCTATGAGAACAAATGCTTTTGTTATTCTTTTGACATTGAAAAAGAAAACGAGAATGCGCATACATACCAGTATGACGGCGGCAGTGGCATTTCTAAGGGCAATTATGCGACCGCGGTCAATATTTTCCCGAAGGCGGAGCAGGACGAGGTATTAAAATCGATATCCTTCGGAACGCTTACCAGAGATGCACAATATGGCATACAGGTATATTTAGAGGCAGAGCCGGCAAGTGATGGCGGTCAGCCGGTACTTGAAAAACCACTGTTCCAGAAGGAAATGCAGACAGAGGGAGACGGATATACGCAATGGGGCTACTATACCATCGATTTAGAGAAGTATAAGGATCAGTATGCCTGTGAACCGCGACTTAGGAAAACAAAGGATCACAGGGAATGGTTTGCAGTGGCAGTCACAATAAACGGTAATGGACAAGTCCCGTGTTTCTGGGTGGACAGCGCCACAAAGGAGGGGATTCTGCCGGTCTGCACGCCGGATTTAGACAATGAGCGGCAAAGCTACGTCTATCAAAATGGAAAATGGGAAGATCTGGCAGATATTGAAAAGGGATCCAATATTAGGATCAAAGCGCACACGGAGGATCGCTTCACCCTAACGGCATCCAGTGAGAATGTCTGGCTGGGCGACAGTTTAGAACTGTCTGCAAGTATAGGAGGCAGGGCTGTGGAAACGACAGATCTGCATTGGCATTCTGATGATGAGGAAATTATCGCAATATCGGAAGACGAACAACGCGTGGACGTAAGGAAAGCAGGCACTGTCCGGATCACGGTAACATCTGAGCAGTATGGGTCAGATACGGTTGAGATTACCGTGAAAGACGTCACCTTTGCGGAAAGTCGTTTTCTGCTCTGTTCCAACAGTGTCAATAAGAAAAAAAGCAGGGGACAGATTGCGTGCAGATTTGCTCCGGAAGGCTATCAGCCGGATCACATCGAGTATTGTGTGAAGTATGAAGAAGATGATGCCTATCTGTGGGTTGACCGGTCTAACGGAGTCGTTACAGTAAGGGAAGCAGCAGGATCGAGGAAAAATATCCCAGTTCTTGTGAAAATATATGATGATAAAGAGAACTTTACCGAGCGGGAAGTATATGTAGACTGTTATCAGACGCCCGAGAAATTCGAAATCATCAATGAAAAGCAGGAAATACAGGGTGATTTGGCACTCAAGGTCTATGAAGAACGGCAGCTGGCAATCAGGATTATAGAGCCGGCGGAAGCCGTCAGTTCGGATCTTTTATGGCGCTCATCAAACGCTGCAGTCGTCTCCGTAGATGCCAAGGGAAAGCTTTGTGCCTTGAAAGAAGGAACAGCGGATATTATAGCAGTTTCTGATGATGATCCAGACAATAAGACACAGGTCAGAGTGACCGTGGGTTCTGCCATATCACAAATATCTTTTGGAGAAAGCTATATCACACTTGAACCGGAAGAATCTCGGAAAATAGAGGTAAAGGTGATTCCGGGGAATGCGGACCGTTCAGAACTGAAATATACGCTGACGGATTTAGACGGAAATGATATGGGCTTATATAATGAAAGTCTGTCATTTGATCCGGATACAGGAATACTTACTGCCGGACATGAAAGTATGAAGATTACAAAATGCAGGCTCTATGTAGAATGTGACGGTGTAAGGAATAGCTGCTATATCAAGATCAACGTACCGGTACGGAAGCTGTGGCTGAGTTTTTCACCAGACAGTATTGTGACGAATCAGAGAGTAGTGACTTCCGCATCGGATCGCGTATACAACCCGATTAAACTTTACTGCCATTTAGAGCCAGAGACGCTTACGGCTGAGGACGTGTCGATTTTCTATCATTCCGACAATCCCGAAGTAGCGCAGGTTACAAGCAGTGGAGAGGTCATTCCGCTTAAGGCGGGAAGCGTCTATCTGGCAGCGGAAACGGAGAGCGGTCTCAGCGCGCGGGCATATTTGAACATTGGTAGTCGGTATGCATATGAGGAACTGACGTTATTTGTCAGTGACAGTAAAATCTATGCAGGCGGTCTGATAGAAACAGAGCCGGAGACGACTGTGGCTACAGTATTACAGGAAGACGGGTCAGCGGCGCGGGCAGAGGATTTTGAATGGGAGTCATCGAACGAAACTATAGCCACGGTAGATGAGGGCGGGCAGATCAGGGCTCTCTCGGCGGGATATGTGACAATTACCGCGACTGACAGGCTGAGTCCCGCGAATTATGCTAGGAAAACTATACGGGTGGGAATCGGTGTCGGGGAGCTTCGGGCAACAAGAGATGTGATCGAGGTTGCGCAGTATCATACCGTACCAGTTTCT
The DNA here is from genome assembly GCA_023663915.1 of Eubacterium sp. The sequence continues at coordinate 5,056 of JAMPGN010000011.1, forward strand.
TATGAAGTAATACCAGAGAATGCAGACGAAAAGACGGTGACGATGTATGCAGATGACGATGAGATCGTCTGGTGTGGCGATGGGGAAATTTATGGCAGGGAACCGGGCAGAACTACGATTTATCTTGAGACTGAAAACGGTGTCAGAACAGCTGTCTTAGTAAGAGTGATGGAACAGGAAACAAGTTTTATTAAGGCTGAGCTGACGAGAGAAGACACGGCGATCGAATATATTACAACAAAGGGAACGAGCATGTCCCGTGCGCAGGTGAAAGCGGAAGCCATGGATGGAACTGGGCATACAGCCGGCGTCAGTCAGATTTTTGATTTTTATAGTGCAGATCCGGAAATCGCGCAGGTAGACGAGCATGGATATGTAACGGGTGGAAAAGAAGGCGAGACGTCTATTTGGGTTTCGGCGACAGATGGCAGCAAGATCAGTACCTTGGTCAATGTAACCGTGAAGAAGGAGAAAAGCGGAATCAAATCTGTGTTTTTAAATCATAACACGGTAGAAATGGGAGTCGGGGAACAGGTCGAACTGATCGCCGCCACGCTTCCGGAAAATGCAGCCGGTTTGCATGGCGTGACATGGAAAACCTTGGATGCATCAGTGGCGCACGTCGATTCACAGGGACTGGTACAGACACAGGGATATGGACAGACATGGATTGTTGCAGAGTCTATGGATGGTCTAAAAAGTGCGAAATGTGAAATTAAGGTGCTGCCGATCGCTTCGGGAATTACGTTATTAAAAGTTGACAGTCAGACGTTGGAAAATAAATGGATCAATCCCCAGGCTGGCTATCAGATCGCCGTATACGGAAATGACGGAAGAGATTATCGGGCATACTGCGAATTTGCCAGCAGTAATGAAGCGGTGTGTACGGTAAATGAAGCGGGATTGGTTGTGCCTGCGAATGGAGCTGATACTGGCACTTGTACGATTACTGCAAAAGTAAAGAACGACCCTTTAGGCAGAAAAATATCGTTTCGGGTAAAATTGACGGATCAAGTACAGGTTTCAACCTTGCGTCTGTATGCCAAGAGTGCGGCGGGACAAAAAGAAGTGAGCGTCGATGCGCCTCTCTATCTGCCGCTGGAGATCGGTGGAAAGATCACGCTGGAAGGAAAGGCATTTGACAGAAATGGCAGCATAATGGGGAAAAGCACTCTTAAATGGAGTACATCAGATGCAAAGGTGATGTCCGTGAAGCTGCTAAAAGACGGTACGGTACAAGGAACGATAAAAGGAAGCGGCAGCTGCATTCTAACCTGTAGTGTACATAAGCAGCAACAGATGTCTGTTACTGTGCCAGTCTACATCTATGCAAGGAAGCCTGTTCTCACACAGAGTAATGTATCGGTAAATTTATCGAAAGACGAGGCGGTTTTACTTCCGCTTCAAACATGCGTTGGAACGGAAATGGAAGAAATACGTCTTCTGTATATCAAAAAGGGAAAAGAATATTGGAACAGCGGATTTCAGATTACACAGGATGAGACGAATGCCGGCAAGTATTTGTTGGAATACCATGCGGAGGAGCTGAAAAAGGGAAATTATATCGTATATGCCAAGGCTGTGATAAGATTCGATGGTTCCGAGACAGGCAGGATACTGAGAGAAGCCTATCACGGACAGGAAAGTAGCATTGAGATTCTGGAGATTCCTGTTAAGGTGAGCGAACAGCTGCCTAAGATAAAACTGAAACAGCCAGTACTAAATGTATTTGAGAAAAATGCGGAAGTACCATTGGAATTGTCCGTAAATGGGGAAGAGATCGATAGCGTGGAGCTTTCCGATGGTAAAAACACCGGCATCAATAAGAAGTTTAAACTGGTGAAGAAGGAGGGGCAATTCTGGCTGTGTGCATTGAGCGGTGAGAAGGGAAACTATCAGGCAATCCTGTCCGTTTATGTAAAAGGTTATGATCAGACCAATCCTATTACAATGAAATGTACGATTAAAACGGTCATGAATAAGCCAAAGCTGAAAGCAGAGACAGAGAAGCTTTTTGTTTGTAGGGGGCAGAAGGAGGAAGCTGCGGCGGCATTTCGCATTCTGAATCCTGTCACAGGTCGCTTTATTTCGGAGGGGGAGTATTATGCGATCGATCAAGGCGGTATTTTGCAAGGAGACCAGGTAGTGTTAAGCGGGCTGGACACATATGGCAAAAAGACAATAGAGCTTTCGGTCAAAAATGAAAGTCTATGGAATGATACAGTATCCCTAAAGATTCCGGTCACAATTGAAGATGAAAAGAAAATGACTCTGGAAACGAGCTTGAATAAGATTACGCTGAATAAAAAGCTTAGTGGGGACTGCGCGTGCGTCAGTGTCGGTATGAAGCAGCAAAATGTCCGGATTACTAAGATAGAAGAGGTTGCCATTTATAATAGGGCTGGCAGACTGACACGGGATATCACAGGTAAGATTACGGATAGTGGAGCGAATATCATAGAGTTTCATGCAGAAGATGGTTGCGAAAAAGGAAAATACAAAGTGGAGATTTCAGCGACGGTAGAGCGGAGGGAATCGGATGCACTTATTAAGACGTGGACATGTATGAAGACGCTTACATTAAATGTAGAGGAAGCCTCACCGTCTGTTAAAGTTAAATTAAAGGGCAATATTGACTTATACAATCGGGAAGAGACTTATATGACGGGTACTGTAAGCGTAAGCCATGTAGCTGACAAAGTGGCGGATATTGTGTCTGACCGAAATGATTTTATGGTTTCTTATGATGAAGCGAAGGAGCAGTTTGTCCTAAAATTAAAGGCGAATCAAAGAATCTCCAAAAAGAAACAGACGGTTATTCTGAAAATCAAGATGCGTAATGGAACGCAGTTGGAGAAAGCTGTTACAGTGAATCTCAAGGAAACTGGAATCAAGTGGAAAAAGCAGAATCCGGAAGTTATATATAAAAGTATGGGTACCCAGAATATAATGATTCCGTTTGAAACAGAAACGTCGTTAGGCGCGGACATGAAAATAACAGTATTAAGTGTGCCGAAAGGAATGCATGCGGATGCATCTCACGGACAGCTGGCGGTATCGCTGGATCATGCAGGGATAAAACCGGGGAAATATAAAATAAAGACAGCGGTATGGTTTATGGATTCTGATCAATCGACGCCTATGGGAAGCGTTGCGGTCAAGAAAGAAATGGTCGTTCAAGTGAAATAGGAAAATGCATGACAGAAATCCATTATGCGCAAAGGCGTGATAGAAATGAGGATTAAGATGAACAAAAGAAAGTGGAAAAAGCTGATAAAAAGCAGTTACAAAATTGTTCTTATGGGAGTATGCGGTGTGGCGGTGAGTAGTAGTGTCATTGTTGTAAATGCTGAAAAGCTTAACTCTAAAAAGCAATATTATCAAAACATAAAAGTAACACAGAAATATTATATGAATTATGGATTTGAGGAGGTGCTCTTATCCTATCAAAGTATGGTTGAGGGAGAGGCAGCATCGTGTGAAGAATTTCTTCAGGTTGCAGAGGAACTCTTGGGAGCCGGGGAAGCGGATAAGGCGATAGCATTATTGCAAAAGGCGCTGCAGCTATATTCGGATCGTCCAGAAATTTATCTAAAAATGGTGAGCATATATGAGCAGATGGGGGAGAAGGAAAAGGCGGAACAGATTAGGGAACAGGGGCTTGAGAGAACCGGTGACAATAGGCTGATCAAGAAGGAAACAGCTATCACAACAGCAATAGATGACCGGAGAGAAAACGAAAAGCCAAAGGCGTTGATACCTAAAATGCTGCAAACTGTATCCACATCTGAGCAGGAGAAAAATGTACCGACAGAACAGGGAAATGCTGCTACTGACAGCAGGACAAATCAAAATGGCAGTAATCAACAGCAAGCAGCAGGGCAGGTGCAACAGCAATCAGAAGAACCGTCGGGGCAGAATAACGGTGATAGACCTACGCCAGAACCAACACCTACGCCAGAACCAACACCTACGCCAGAACCAACACCTACACCAGAACCGACGCCTACACCGGAACCGACGCCTATATCGGAACCAACACCTACACCAGAACCGACGCCTACACCGGAACCAACACCAACACCGGAACCAACGCCGACGCCGGAACCGACACCTACACCGGAGCCGACGCCGACACCGGAACCGACGCCAACGCCGGAACCAACACCAATGCCGGAACCGACGCCGACACCGGAGCCGACACCGGAACCAACACCAACACCGGAACCAACGCCGACGCCGGAACCAACACCAACACCTATACCAGAGGAGTAACACAATAATGATTGAGCAAGGTACGATTTTAGACAATACATATCAAATTATCAAACCAATCGGGTCGGGAGGAGGAGGAGAAATTTATCTGGCCGATCATCTGCGATTGGAGAAAACGGTTGTTATCAAAAAAATTAAGGACAGCGTGAAAGGTCTTATTGCGGACCGCGGGGAAGCAGATGTACTAAAGAATCTGCGCCATCCCTATCTTCCCCAGATAACGGACTATTTCATAGAAAACAATCAAGTATATACGGTCATGGAGTACATTGAAGGAGAAAGCTTTCAGCAGCTGTTGGAAGCTGGAAGAAAATTTGCGGCGAAGGATATTGTCAAGTGGGGCACACAGTTATCCGAGGTGCTGGCTTATCTGCACAGTCAGAAGCCGCCTATTATACATAGGGATATTAAGCCGGCAAATATCATGTTGACGCCGGAAGGCGATATCCGGCTGATCGATTTCAATGTGTCATTGGGACAGGAAGAGTATGTTGGCGTTTTGGCGCACTCAGATGGTTACTCTCCCGTGGAACAGTATGGAATTATGCGGGGCGAGAACAGAAGTTTCGCAGGGGAAAGGGACGGTGTAAGAATAGAAGGAACAGCACGATTAGGCAGAACGGCACAAGGTGGTGAGAATGGAACAGAAACACAGTTACTGATGGATTCTGGTGACGAGACGGCGATTCTTCGTGGAGAACAGGACGATGAAACAGAGCTTTTATGCTATGACAGTGGAGAGACAGGAAACGAAAGGAGGGGCGAAGATAATGCACAGTTTTCTATCAGCAGTATGGAACGAAAGTATACGCGCCTGCCCATGGTAAATGAGCAGTCCGACATATACAGCCTTGGCGCAACACTGTACCATATGATCACTGGGAAGCGTCCTCGAAAGGCGACGGAACAGGTGATACCCTTAAGCGAGTGTTGCGATCATGCAAGTGACGGACTGATTTATATTATAGACAAGGCTATGCAGAAAGATCCGGATAAGCGTTTTCGCACAGCGGATAAAATGCACGACGCATTTGTGAATATTAGGAAACTGGATCATGAATATGTTTCTTATGCATTGAAAAGGGATGTTTTATTTGGCATTGTAATTATAGCGGCATGTTGTAGTATTATCTGCACTGTATTAGGTTATAAGATGATGAGGACAGAGGAATATAATACCTATGTGCAGCAGATAGAAGTAGCGAACGGATACGTTCAGCAGGGACAGATGGAGCAGGCGTGTGAAGTCTGTGAACGGGCGGTGGAGATGAGACCGGAAGATCTGGCGGCTTATGTGGAGCTGGTGCATATTTATTATGTATGGCAGAAATACGAGGAAGGCATCGAGCGGGTAGAGCAGCTAGAAGTTGACACTGGGGGACTTACAGAGGAGACCGGCGCCCAGTGGGCAGCCTTACAATTTTTATCCGGAGAGTGTTATATGGAGTTGGGCGCATTTGCGTCTGCGGCAGATTGCTATCAGAATGCCATTGCGTTTCAACCAGAGATGGGCGAGTATTATACGAGATGTGCAATCGCGCTGGCACGTGCAGGAAGCCCGGAAGAAGCGGAGACCTTCTTAGAGGAAGCGCTGCAAAGGGGGATCAATGATGCGGTTCTTTATTTGACCAAGGCTGAAATCATGCTGAGTGAAGGGCAGTATACAGAGGCGGAGACGCTTATTTATCAAGCGTTGGAAATGGCACAGGACAGCGATATAAGCTATCATGCATACCTGACTGCTGCAAAGCTCTATGAGGACGGTGCAGAAGAAATAGACAATGCCGCCGAGAAGGAAAAAGAGCTTCTTGAAGCGGCTGTCAGAGACTTGGAGAACAGCTATGCCTTAAGTCTATCGGAGAAGCTTGGAGATGTATATTATGAGCTGGCAAGGCAGGAAAGGGATGTGGCGCAGGCAAAGACCTATTATGAGAACGCATTAGTATGTTTTACGGATATTTTTCAGAGTGGTTACCAGAATTTTCATGTTATGCAAAATATGGCGGTTATTAACCAAATGCTGGAAGACTATGAGGAGGCAGAAAAGATTTTACTGGATATGATTGAAATATATCCGGAGAATTATCGGGGATATATGTATCTTGCGCTGCTATATACGGAAATCCAGAATAAGATTTCTATAGAAAAGCGGGATTACAGCGCTATCTTTACATATTATGATAAGGCGGAAACGTTATACCAAAGAGAATTGAATAATGGTGAAGGAATAGATGTCAATATGCAGATTCTTGGGAATATGATAGAGGATTTTAGGAAACTGTCAGATTAATTCGCATACAGGAGGTGACAGGATAGTGGGAAAGGCACTTTTTTGGGGTGGTATAGCAGGATTGGCGTGCTCATTTGTGATACTTATTATAATTATAGTATATTTGAAAAAGAAACAGACAAGAATACAGGAAAATCTGGAGAAAAATTACGGATAGATTGCGGCGAAATAAAAACAGGCTGCAAAGGGGTGTCAGGAAGAAAGATTTCTGATTTCATAGAGAATATTAAGAATGTGTTCCAACTGTTCACTATTAAAAGAATTCAGAATTTCTATACCGACATCTTTATTAAAGCCTTCTTTGTGTCCCAGAACAATATAATCCGCCGATATATTGCAGGCGGAACAGATCTTGAAAATGGTTTTGGCGGTCAGGCTTTTTTTGCCGCGTTCCACATCAGCGAGAAAGCTGCTCGATATATCGCATTTTTCACTGAATTTTTCACGCGACAAATGCATAGATTCCCGGATTTCCCGAATCCTAAGACCGACCATTAAGTTGTAATCTTTTTCTAAATACATCATGATAACCCGCCTTTCCGTGAAAGACCTTGATAGATCGTGGAACAATGTTCTTGCTTCAACCTTATAACCATAGCGAGTGAAATACATCTATTTTATGAATAGTATAGCAACATTTAGTATGTTAAAATATATTCTATAGAATATGTAAATATACTCTATAGAATTGACATGAGGCGGAATTAGAGATATAATTTATTTTGAGCTTAAAGACAAAGTGGTGATGTCAGATGAAAATAAAGATATTTATATGTTCTGTGGATACAACGTATTGTAAGAAATTAGTACACTATTTTGATTCGCATTATTATGATAAGTTTCAATGGAATATTTATACACAGTTTCAATATATGCGACAAATGCTCCAGACAGATACGGTAGATATTATACTGATCGGTGAAGAGATGAAAGAAGAACTCTGGGAGTCAGACCGGAAACTGCTGGAAGGAAAATTATGGGCTTATCTGACGGAACACGAGAGCGGGTTGGTGGAAGGGGAATGGTATTTTCAAAAATATCAGCGTGCAGACCAGATTTACAGGGATTTACTAGATATTTATGCGAAGAAAGAACATATCCACTATGAATACCAGCCGATCCACAGTAGTAAGACGGCTTTTGTCGCATTTATATCAGCAAGCGGCGGCAGCGGCGTATCTACGATTGCCGCTGCGGCGGCAATCGCATTTTCGCAAATGGAAAAAGTATTGTATCTGAATTTGGAGGAGATCGGTTCTGTCAGGCTTACCTTTACAGGAGAGAGCAAAGTCTGTTTTGACGAATTGATTTATGCGATCAAGAGCAGACGAAATACACTACAGTTAAAACTTGAGAGCTCTGTGTCCAGAGATGAGACAGGAACTTATTATTTTAAGGAGTGTGCCAATCCTATGGATCTGCAAACGCTCTCAGCAGAAGATATCGAAGAATTGTTGAAGGCTGTGGAAGCGTCCAAGGTATATGATAAGGTGATGATTGATCTGGGAAGCAGATTGGATGAGAAAGCGGTCATGGTAATGTCAATGGCAAATCGTGTGGCTGTTATAACAGATCAGAGTGAAATTGCGGAGGTTAAATTACAGCGTTATTTGAAATATATCCAGACAGTAGAAGAAGTCCGGCAGGCGGATATACTTTCGAAGATGTGCATCTATTTCAATAAGACATTAAAGGGTACAAGACAGCCGGAGCAACTGTCCCAGATCAAGGTATGCGGCGCATTTCCCCTAATCGAGAATGGAAATTACAGGGGGATTGTAGACAGAATATCTAAAATGGAATTGCTACAGGAACTTGGATAAGGTACAGAGGGGAAGGTTATGCCGCAGATGATCATGGCAAAAGAACAGGAAGATATTAGGAAAAAGATTCTGGATAACATCAATCTGACCAAAACGACGGATGAGATGTTGGAAAACCAAGTTCGCAAAGAAGTAGATGCGTACTTTAAAGAAAGATATGTTTCGATAGAAGAAAAAGCCTTCTTGGCGGATCAGATATTCAGTTCCATTCGGGGCTTTGGGCTTTTGGATACAATTATGAACGATGATACGATTACGGAAGTTATGATCAATGGTCCTAATGAGATATTTATTGAAAAATCGGGGAAATTGATTGCATTAGAGGAGCGGTTTGAAAGCGAGGAAAAACTGCAGGATATTATACAAAGAATTGTGGCGCTGGCGGGCAGGGAAGTGAATCAGGCAAATCCGATCGTGGATACCAGACTGCCAGACGGTTCCCGTGTCAATGTGGTATTGCCGCCGATTTCATTAAAAGGATCTGTAGTTACGATCCGAAAATTTTCCAAGGAACCGATGACGGTAGAAAGGCTGATCCGTTACGGCTCCATTACACCGCAGATCGCAGACGTACTCCGGATACTTGTGAGAGCGAAGTACAATATATTTATCTGTGGCGGAACTGGTTCGGGTAAGACTACCTTTTTGAATGCGATTTCCAATTTTGTTCCTTCGGACGAGCGTGTGATCACGATTGAGGATTCGGCGGAATTACAGATTGCCAATATAGATAATCTGGTTAGTCTGGAGACCAGAAATGCCAATACGGCGGGAGCGGGGGCAATTACGATCAGAGACTTGATCAAATCAGCGCTTCGTATGCGGCCGGATCGTATTGTCGTAGGAGAAGTCAGGGGAGCAGAAGCGCTTGACATGCTGCAGGCAATGAATACGGGGCACGACGGCTCCCTCTCAACGGGACATGCCAATTCCTCAAGGGATATGCTGAGCCGACTGGAGACGATGGTCTTGACGGGAGCGGAAGGACTTCCGTTGGAGGCGGTGAGACAGCAGATCGCTTCGGCGGTGGATATTATCATTCATCTTTCAAGGCTACGTGACCGCTCACGAAAAACAATGGAGATCACAGAAGTGGTGAAATATGAAAAAGGAGAGATACGATTAAATCCATTGTACCAGTTTGAAGAGGATGAGTATTCTACGATCGATAAGGTAAGCGGCGTATTAAAGAGGACGGATAATCCGCTGATCAACGATTTTAAGTTAAAGCTGATGGGGTATAGAGGAAAAATATAGGGGTGGAATATGACGTTTTTCAAGAAAGAAGAACCATATGAACCGATTGGATCTTTGATCGGGGACGGAGATGATTATCACATCTATCAAATGACAGTACAGGACAGGATAATAGCCGGCGTGATCGGTATGGGAATAGGCGGTATCGTTGCTTACCTGTTTTTTCACAATATTGTTGTGACGGTTGCAGCGGCGGTTGTGGTTGCAGTTTTGGCGCAGGGGATGTACCGAAGAAGCCGGATTAAAAAAAGAAAGAAAAATCTGCTGTTACAATTTAAGGATTTATTGGAGGCACTGACATCGTCATTTTCAACGGGTAAAAATGCATTGGATTCTTTTAAGGATGCGTGGAAGGATTTGGAACAGGTCTATGGTGATCAGGCGGATATTACGCAGGAACTGGAAATCATTGTGGCAGGAATGGAACACAATATCATCATTGAAGAGCTTCTGGGTAATTTTGCCATGCGGAGCGGACTGGAAGACGTGGCAAGCTTTGCGGACGTGTTTAGGGTGTCCTTGCGGCAGGGGGCAAATATAAAAGATATCATTGCATCAACCAGAGACGTTATCAGTGACAAGATCGAGATCGAGATGGAGATTCAGACGATTATTGCAGGCAGTCAGAATGAATTAAATCTGATGATGGTGATGCCGTTAATTATTCTGGTGAGTTTAGGCGGTATGGGGAGCGATATGACGGCGGCGTCCAATACATTTGTCAATGTGGTTATTAAGCTGGCGGCGCTGGGCATGTTCTATCTGGCTTATTATCTGGGACGTAAATTTACAGATATCAAGATATAGGGCATATAAGGAAAGGAACAGAAGATGCAGAGTACATTTCAGCTCGCGATGCTGGTGCCCACAACGCTGGTCGTTCTGGGCTGGGTGATACTGGCGTTAAAATACGAGGAAAAATTTGAAGAAATCACCTCTTCCATTAATCCGGATGACTATCCGCTGAGCAGTCTGTTTTATATTGGGTTTGAAGTAATGGAGCTTGTGCATTTTAACATCAAGTCGGATGCGTCCAGAAAGAAAGTTAAACTGATGTCAGAAGTGTATGGGAAGAAATATGCCGAATACTATTATTATGTATCAGTGGGCGGAAAAATTACATATGTGATCACTGTATTCCCCATCATTTTCTTGTTGGCGCTCCTCGCCAATAATCCGATGGCGTTGCTGTTTGGTATCGTCCTTGCGGCGCTTTTCGTATGGTATATGAACGAGATTTTCCAGGATAAACTGAATGCGAGAAGAGAAGAAATTCTGGCGGAATTTCCACAGGTTTTATCCAAGATGACATTGCTTGTTAATTCCGGAATGCTTCTTCGCGATGCATGGAATCTGATAGCTAGACAGTCGGACAGCATACTGTTTCAGGAGATGCAACTGACGGCAGCGCAGCTCAATAACGGTGTATCTGAGGCAGCGGCGTATCGGGAGTTTGCCGAGCGGTGCGGTATAAAGGAAATTAGGAAGTTTGCGTCTATGGTGATACAGGGATTGGAAAAGGGCGCTTCTGAACTGACGATGTTTTTAAAGGATATGGCGGATGAGATGTGGACGGAGAAGCGTAATCTGGTGAAACAGAAAGGGGAACAGGCAAACGCTAAGCTGCTGATCCCAACAGTTATCATTTTTATTGGTATTTTATTTATGATCATGGCACCTGTCATTACAGGGTTATAAATACATGATAGATAAACCATAAAGCGAAACACAGGAGGAGAAGGAGAGCGTATGAAAACATTTTTGGAAATCAGGAAATTGCAGGCGGAGAGGGCTTTAAGAGAAAAGCTGGAACAACTGGTGCAGGAGGAGGGCGATACAAATTTCGTGGCAATCATCATCATCATCGTGATACTGATCGCGATTGCGGGAATTTTTCGAGAGAAGCTGACGGAGGCGGTTGAAGCAGTGTTCGAGAAGCTGATGGACTTCATCGGATAATGGCATGAATATGAAGAATGAAAAGGGCGCCGTTATGGTGGAGACAGTCATCGTACTGCCGATTGTGCTATTGACTGTCTTTGTCTTTATTTATTTAGGGTTATTCAAACTGCAGGAGATGGCGATGCTCTATCAGGTGCAGCGCATAGCGCATCAAGGAGCCCATGTTCTGGCAACGCCCGGCTATCAGGAACTAGGGGAATACAAGGACAAGCGGATCGATTTCTGGACCGATCCCGCGGATGTGAACGATTATTATCGGGCGGCACATAAGGATCTACTTGTTCTATATAGAGAAATTGCCGGTTATAAAGCATGGACCAGCGAGAGTGAGCTACAGAGTTTCATGGATCGTGTGGCGCAGAGTACGCTACTGTTGGCAGGCGGTTCATATGCGGATAATACGGTGACTGTCGAGAGGGGATTGTTTGCGACCAGAATTAAGGCGGAAGTGTCTTTTGGTTTCCCTACGCCGGGCGTCATGCGTTATTTCGGATATCCGGATACACTTTCCTATAAACAGTCTGCGACGGCAACTGCGCTCAATCCAGCCTCTTTTGTGCGTATGGTAGATCTGGCAGGAGATGCCCTTACGGTTGTAAGCGAGAAACTGGGCATTAAGGGTGATCTTGATAAGATCATGAATGGAATCGTAGAGTATGTATTTTAAACGGGAAGGCTGAGAAAAGGCATGATAAAGTTTTGTAAGAAACACGAAGGTACAATAGCAGTCTTTATGACTTTGATTCTGATTCCAACGTTTATCTTCAGCGGGGTCATGATCGATGGCAGCAGGATCCTGGCAAGTAAGAATCTTGTATCGGGCGCGGGGGATCTTGCCATGAACGCTGCCTTGTCCAATTATCATGAACCGCTCAATGAGGTGTATGGGCTGCTGGCAATGGCGGACAGCGCGCAAGAGGTACAGAGCGTAATGCAGGAATGTTTTGAAGTTTCCCTAAATGCCAAAGGTATTTCCAAAGAAGATTTCAGCAAAGCGTTGGTATATCTGGAGTTGACGGAGGGCGGATTTTCAGCAGCCGATATGGTCGATACGGAAATCTATCACACAGAAGTCTTTAAGCAGGAAGTGCTAGAGTATATGAAGTATCGTGCTCCGGTAAAACTGGTTGACCGTGCGATAAAAGAAAAAACAGATGAATTAAAGACCATGGAGGAGGAAAAGAAAGCGGCGGATGCCGAGATTAAATTTGAAAAAGAACTGGACGATATACAGGATCTTCTGGATGAGTTGAATCAACTGATTGATCTGCAGAATCAGTATGTCAATGCGATTGGTACGGAGCAATCCTTAAATGCGTTGCTGAAGGATACGAAGAATAATTATCTTGAGATCACGCTGCTTGCAGTCGCATATTACAGACTGACGCATTGTAGTGACAGTGAATCGGGAGAGATGAAATCGTTGATGGAGAAGATGACCGATCTATCCTGCGACCTAAGTAGTATTACGCCGGAGGTTGTGTCTAAACTGATTAAGATGAAACGCATTGCCAACGCCATGGAGGGGCAGAATACGGAGGATCTGCTGGAAGGACTGGCGGCTGATGGTGATGAATATCGGGAAATACAAGAACTGATCGCAGAGTATGAGGCGGCAAAATCTGTCATGGCGGAAGGAATAGAGAAGACGGGAAAGCGTCTGGACGAATTAGTAAAGCAATCCTATAACGCTATGCATGACCAGTGGGCGTGCGCAACAAACGGCAGTAAAAATTGTACGGATATTATTGCGAAGATAGGGGAAATCAAGGAAAAACTGGCGGACTGTAAAGGAAAATATGATGATTGGAAAGAAGCGGTAAATAACCTGTCCAACGAAGATTCCAGAAAGGCGTATCAGGAGAGCATCGATGAAGTGAGCGGACTGTTTGAAAACGATGGCATTATGGCGGATTTTGAAGGTAAGATCGGGCATAATAAAGTTTATTTTGACGAGGTCATCGCCTCGCTTGATCAAGTGACTTTTACAGGATACCGTATCGATTACGACGTTTCCTCTAAGGTGGTATTTATAGGGGAAGCGGACTACGGATTGCTCATTGAGAGCAGCGAGATCAGCAATGCGGCAAAGGATTTCATGGTTCGTTATGTTTCTCCGGATGCAATGGCGTTATCGGGAGAGATTGAAAAGAAGGTTGATAAAAGAGATCCTTTTGTCAAGAAATTAAAGGAAGAGTATTGCAATACCGACAGTAAAAATAAGGAAGAGGCAAAGCGGGTTGCCAAGACATGGAAAGATCAATTGGAAGAGAAAGGCAAAAAGTTAAAAGAATTGCTCACCTCCGATGATATTGAGAATGATAATGTGCGGGACATCGCGGGCGATGAATTGCCTTCTGTCTGGCTTGGAATCTCTGCGGAATCAGACTACGACGAGGATACTGTAAAGACGGAAGGAAGTCTGGAGAATAAAAAGGCGAGAAAGAAAGCGTCGGAAGGCGGCAGTGATAATCTGAATCAGGATAATGCCTCTATATCTGGAATGTCATCGCTGGCTTCCAAGATCGCGGGCGTCGGGGAAAGTATGGTAGAGCCTTTGTTTCTTACGGAGTATGTGTTGGATATGTTCTCTTACTATACGATCGAAAAAAACCGTGACGGGAGTGAAAATGGAGATCCGGAGTCTTTGAGCAGGGCAAAGCTGAAACAGGACGCGCTTTACCGCGCGGAGGTCGAATATGTTTTGTGGGGAAGTCCAAATGCGAGAAGCAACGTGGCAAAATCGAAGGCAATCATATTTGCAGCCAATTTTGTTTTCAATATGGCATTTGCGTTTACAAATTCTACATTGGGAAAGCAGGCGAGGGATATCGCGGCGCTCTTTCCAGTAGGAGCGGTTGGAAAGATTGCGATTAAATGTGCGCTTCTAACGATTGTTGCCACGATAGAGACAACAGATAATATGCTGGATCTGATGGACGGAAAAGCGGTGCATTTGGTGAAGAAAGCCGATAAGTGGAAAACATGGCTGGGAACCGCGGAGCAACCTTACAAAGAAGATAATGCGGGCTTTACATATGAGGATTATCTGTGGATCCTGGTCTGTGTCAATATGTATATCGGGGATCAGCAGACGAAACTGTTGGCGAGAACGGCAGATTGTATAGAATTAAACTTGACCGATAAAAAGTCGATCGCAGAAAATACGCTGAAGGATAAATCTACAATGGTTAAGGTGGATGCGAAAGTTGGCATCAATACATTTTTCTTACAGAAACTAAGGGGAGTCGGATATGATGTCTCCTATGACAGCAATGCATTTGTGGTGGATTATCATGGGATTCAGGGATATTAAGGATAAAGAACAACGAAAGAAAGGTAGCATTACGCTGGAGGCCGCGGTCTTTCTGGTCATATTTATAGCGTTTTATATGGCTATGATCGATCTGATTCAGATTGCGAGAGCGCAGGTGATTCTGCAGTATGCGGCAAACGAGACTGCCCGCGAGATTTCCCAGTACAGTTATGTGCTTACGAAAACTGGGATCGTGGATAAGCGGGTCAGTACCTCGACGCAGGCGGCGGCTTTTGAAGCAGATGCCGCGAAGCTGATAGATGACATAGAAAAGGTCGGCAGCGCGCTGTCTGATGGCGGAGATGTGATTGGTGCCGCATGGCAGGCTGGTCAGCATGCCCAGGATTTTTTTGGCGATCCGGATGCCCTTATGCGTAATCTGTTCAGTCTGGTTAAAACGGCGGGCGCGAATAAGCTCAGTGAAATGGTGGTGGAGGACGTTGTGAAGGATGTAGTGGAGGATCAGATTGCACATATGTCATCAAAAGGCACAGATCAGTATCTGAAAGATCTGGGAATTGAAGACGGTATGAACGGTCTTGATTTTAGTGACAGCAAATGGGCTAATTCGGCTGAGGGCGGTATGCCACAGCTGGAGGTTTCCATTGTGTATACGATAGATTTTCACTTGGGAATCATTGAACTGGAACCGAGAACATTTAAGGTACGTGCGAAAACCGCGCTATGGTGAGGGTATGTTAGGTTGTGTGGCAGTTGGATCCGGTCTGTTATGTTATTTTTTAAACATCATGTGCCGCTATGATCTGGAGACAGAAGAGACAGATGGGCGCGTGAAATATTTTCTTCGTCTGGATAAACGGAGAGGATTTTTTTTGCTACTATGTCTGGTGGCAAATACGGGACTGACGCTGCTCTTTGGTGAATATCATTACGGTCCGCTTAAGGTGATACGTTATTTATTACTGTTGGCGATGCTGTATCCGATTGCGCGGGAGGATGCAAGGGAGAAGCGGATTCCCAATAGGTGGCTGCTCTATATTCTGGTAGGCAGAATGTGTCTATTTGCAGTGGAAACGGTATGGATGCCATCATTGATTTTGGAGAATATTAAATTTACGCTATTTGGTGGGCTGATTAGTGGCGTTATATTCCTAATTGCGTATATTCTGTCAAGGCACGCCATTGGCATGGGAGACGTAAAGCTGATTGCAGTGATCGGAACATGTCTGGGGCTTAGGACGACTTATCTGGTCATGCTATCGTCCTCTATTTTGTCGGCGCTTTACGGTGGAAGTCTGGTACTGCGTAAGAAAAAAAGTATGAAAGACGAGATAGCATTCGGACCGTTTATCGCGCTTGGAACGTTGCTTGTTTTACTAATAGGAGCATAGGGAACATATGAAGAAGAAAATTTCACTTTTAATGCTTGTTTTGCTGGTTCTGGCGTGGTATGTCACACTGTCTTCGTGGCTTGGCAATGATGAAAAATATAATAACATGGTCGCGGAAGCGCAAAGGCTGGAAGCGAAGGGAATGTATCTGGCTGCCATTGAGCAGTATGAGGAAGCGAAGGAGATCAAAGGAAATACATTGGAATTAGAGGAGTATATAGCGGACGATTATCTGGCGATGGGAGATTACAAAGAATACAGGAAGAAACTACGCTCTATTATTGAACGCTTTGGTCCAGTGGAGACGGATCTGGTTAAATTATATGATTATACCAAAGAATATTCCTCTGAAAACAGTGTGATCGATCTGGTGAAGGAGTGGTATGAGAAATATCCCGAAGATCAGAAAGTCAAGGAATATTATGATAGCATAAAGGGACAGTATTTGGAACGATCTTGCGTCTATGATGAGATCGGTGATTTTGTGGGAGACTATGCAGTTTATTCCAGTAATGGAAAAAAGGGGTTGATCGGAGAAGACGGGAAAATTGTGATCGAAGCCGTCTATGACGAGCTCATATATGACGGAAAAAATAAAGAAATGATTGCGGTGAAAGATGGCGACGAGTGCTTTTATATGAATGATAAAGGTTATAAGACCGATATGCCAGAAGAGGCTTACGAGTCGCTTGGAATTGTGTCCCAGAACAGGATCGTGGCAAAGAAACAGGGAAAATACGGTTATCTGGATAAAAGTTTCCAGGAGAAGACAGAGTTTGTCTATGAGTCGGCAACGCCTGTTTATGAAGGAATTGGAGCTGTAAAACGACAGGATAAGTGGGCTCTTATCAATAAAAAGGGAGAATTGGTGACGGATTTTATTTATGAAGATGTTGCCGTAAACAGCAGGGGAATCTGCAGTCTTCATAAAATGGTAGCAGTAAAGCAGGGGGAAAGCTTTTTCTTTATCGATGAAGAAGGGCAACGGATATCAGATCAAAGCTATGAAGCAGTAAAAGCATTTGAAACGGAAGGTATGTGTGCCGTATGTGTGAACGGAAAATGGGGTTATATTGATCGGGAAGAAAATGTAAAGATTTCATATACCTATGAGAATGCAAAGTCCTTTTCCGGTGGTTATGCAGCCGTATGTGAGGAAGGAGTCTGGGGATATATTGATGAAAATGGTTACATGGCAGTACAGCCGGAATTTGATGATGCAGGGCTTATGACAGAGACAGGGACAGCGCCGGTACGCCATGGCAGTACATGGACTTTGGTTCAACTTAAAATACTGGACTGACTGATAGACAAACAAAAGGTGATAGCGTACATTTGAAGCGAGGCGTGTGTGTCAGTGCTATACGGACGGGGAGTCATTATGAATGTAAATTTGAAACAGCAGAATGTGGGAGAGACGATATATCTCGTCTGGGAGATTGCAGATACAAATCTTAGGGTTGATTCTTTCGCAATGAAGATGATGTCCTATAATCATATTGCTAATATTACACCGACACAGGTGGTGCAGATGGACGACAGGAGACAGGTTCAATTTAATATTACGGGCTTGACGAAAGTAAACAGCATAGCAGCGACCATAATGCCAAAAAAGGAAGCGCTGGCGCTCTTTAACAGTATTTTGAATGCTTTTGATGAGATGGAGGCATATATGCTGGATACGGATCATGTCCTGTTAGATTGGGATTATGTCTATTTGGACAGACAGCAGAATTGTGTTTTTTTGTATCTGCCTTTTGACAGCGCTGTGGGAAAGGATAAGATTGATTTTTTACATGAAGTGGTGAGCAGAATTAAGCCCGATTATCAAGAACAGGATCATTATCTGTATGATATCTTAAATGCATTTAGCAGAGGGGCGATCCATACGACGTCTGATTTTCGGGAACTAATCAAAAAGAGCGCTGGCACTACAGGGGGAGGGCAGAGGAAAGAACAAAGGATAGAGCCGTCAAAGGAAGCGTCCATGCAAGAGCAGCTGGTCAGGCTGGAAACATCAAATAAAGAGGAAAGGATGGTACCGTTAAAGAGAACTTCGACAAATTCCAGAATGCCGGTCATGAATATTCCGGGCAGGGAAACAGGCGTAAAAATGACGGCAAAAGAGCCGGAGAAGAAAAAGAAGAGTCAGTTTTCCTTTGCGATATCCAGAAGGCAAAAGGCATCGTCAGCAGAGCATTTACAGGAAGAGAGCAAAACGTATACCGCTGGTTTCCAGCAGGAGAGACAGGACTTGGATACCTCCAATAAGGAAATGTATGAAAGATATGAAGATACGATGATTATGCCGATTTATGCCAATCTGTCGGGCAGCGAGGCGGAAACGGCATTTGCAGTGAGCCCGTCAGCCCGTCTTGTTCGTAAAAAGAATGGAGAAGCGTATTTTGTTGAAGGTGACAGGGTAATGATCGGTTCTGGAACGGCAGCGGATATATGCGTTACCTATAATAATACAATCAGCCGAAGCCATGCGTTTATCTGTTATATAAATGGACAGTATTATTTGGAGGACAATCATTCCAGAAATGGTAGTTTCATCAATGGAGTACGCCTGCAGGCGGGAAAGCAGGAGCCGGTGTATAGCGGTATGACGATCCGGCTGTCCAATGAAGAGTTCACATTTGTGATAGGGTGATGAAGTGAAAGGTACGGGAGATAAGGTGAAAAGAAAAATAAGATTATGGATAATGGCGTTTGGTATTCTGACGATAATAAGTAATCTGGGCGTAGTGCTGGCGTCGGCAAACGGTAGTCTGATGCAGACGGTGACCACCGGCGAAGAAGTTGTTTCCTACGGTCTGTGTGACAGTACAGTGGATTCGGCGAATATGCAGATTGCGCAATATCCTTGCGAAGATGTGGAAATGGTTGTGCAGAAGGATATTTCCATTCACACGATCATTATGGTCGATAATTCCCTCTCCGTTACAGAAAGCAATCGTGAAAATATAAAGGCTATTCTACGGCGGTATGTGGAGGAAATACCAGAGCAGGAAGCGGTCAGCCTTGCCATATTCGGGGAAGAAATTCAATTTTTGACAGAGAAATCCAAGGATCAAGAAAGTTTATTGCAGCTTATTGACGAAATTGAATTTCATAATCAGGATACTTATCTGACAGACTATTTGTATGAAGAACTTGAAAAGGTTGCGCAAGATTTAGACTATACCAGATTTGTCATTCTTTCAGACGGTGTGGATAATAAAGCGATCGGTATTACCAAAGAAGAGCTTTATGATAAATTGAAAGAAATAGCAAGACCGGTCTATACAATTGGGCATATTTATAAAAACAATGAAGCGGAATTAAAAAATATGTTTGCGTTATCTCGTATGACAAATGGAAAGTCATTGATGATAGAAGATTATGACGAGGTGGCAGATATTGCAGATGAGATACACATTTTTTCTGATTTATATGCGGTCAGGGCTAAGATTCCGCAGGAAGTCAGAGATGGCGATTACAAAAATGTATTATTGCAGCTCCATACCAAAGATGGAGAACTGGAAGTAACCGGGGCAGTACGGATGCCTTTTGGTGTTGCCGAAAAAGAGGAAGAAGAAAATATAAAAGTTGAAGTAGTACCGATGCCAGTGCCAGAAGTCGTACGTGAACCGAGCGCGAAACAACAGCCGGTAGCGCTTGAGGCGGAACCGGTTTTGAAGCCAGAAGAAGGAAATCATACAGATGATGCGGGTAAGCTCATATCGATCATTGTACTGATCATAGCGCTTATCGTTCTATTCTGGTATCAGAAAAAGCGTAAAACAGATAAGGATCAGAAGAATACAAAACAAATTAAAAAGCAAAAAGAAAAAAAGAACGCAAGAAATAAAGTTGCGCCCCCGATTGTACCTCCAGTGCCGGAATCCGCACCTGTGCAAGAAGAAAATGAAACGGTATTTTTGAATGGAAGGTATTTATTGGTTTTGCGAGATCAGATGAATCCGGAGAGGATTTTCAGATATCCGCTAGACGGACATGTAATTGTCGGTCGAAATGTAGATATGGTGCAGATTGCCATTGATTACAGCCGCACAATTTCTAAGAAACATTGTGAATTTTATGTTAGAAACAATCGCTTCTTTGTTCGGGATTTAAGTTCAGCGAATCATACATATGTAGATGATGAGATGATAAACAGTGAAACAGAGGTTATGTCGGGCAGTATTGTACGGATTGGTGAAGTGGCATTCAGTGTTGAGATTATGCCGATTTAGCCATAGTATGTTTTTAGATCAGAGTAGAGATGGATAGCAATAGTATGGAAAATGAACAATGCAATACAATAGAAGAATCCGACAAGCAGTCCAAGCTGCACTTTATTCAAGAAATGATTTCAGACATTGGAACTTGCCGCAAGGTGAATCAAGATGCCTGTTGTGTGAGAATGATGAATGTGGAAGATCATACGCTAATTATGGCGGTAGTATGTGACGGAGTGGGCGGTTTGCAGGAAGGCGATTATGCCAGTAAAAGTACAATTCAGACTTTGAATAATTGGTTTGATTATACAGTCAGCAGAAATATTCATGGGAAAGATCAGGCACAGTTACTGGATTATCTTCAAAATGAAGTGGAGCATTGTATTCAAAAACAGAATCGTATGCTTTGGGAGTATGCTTTGGAAAAAGAAATTAGGACAGGAACAACATTGACTTTAATGGTAATCCTAGACCGAAAATACCTTATTGCCCAGATCGGTGACAGCAGGGCGTATTGCATCAATGAGGAATTGATACAATTGACCGAGGATCAAAGTGTGGTTGCCAGAGAGATCAAAGCTGGGCGACTCTCTAAAGAAAGCGCAAAGCATGATAAACGCCGGAATATGATTCTGCAATGTATTGGAGGGGCAGAATCGGTATGTATTGATTATCAGAGAGGAAATGTAGTGACAGGAGATGTGTTTTTTTTATGTTCGGATGGATTTATTCATGAGTTAGAAGATGATGAGATCAAAGAATTTCTAAATCCATCTATATTATCCGATAGGGTATCAGTGAAAGAATGTCTCAAGAGTGCGGTTGAAGAAGTAAAGAGGAGAGGAGAAAAAGATAATATAACAGTTGTGCTGGTCAAGGTAAATGAGAAGGTATAAAATCGTCGTTAGGGCAAAACTAGCCGTGTAAAGCCATAGATCATAATCATGGGGTTGCGCGGCTTTTATCTTGACGACGCGCCTGCCATACGGTATGGTATATCATACAAGGGCGAAGTCTGGCAGCAGAGTGTACGAAGGAGGAGAAACCATGCAGACAGAGTATAAAGATAAGGGACTTACACTTTTAAAAAGGGGACAAAGAGGAATCATGCATGCAGTGTTCAGCCGTTTTGGGCTGATTTTACTGCTGTTGATCATACAGGTGTTGATCCTGTTTGGAATTTTTCAGTGGTTTGAAGAGTTTTTGCCGCATATTTTAGGCGGGACAGTGCTCTTTTCCGTCGTCATGGTCATCTGTCTATTGAACAGCAGACTGAATCCCACGGCGAAGATCACATGGCTGATCGTCATTATGGTGCTGCCGGTGTTCGGCGTGCTCTTATTTGCCTATACCCAGAGCGAGATCGGTCACAGGGCGTTGAAGGCGCGCATGAGCCAGATCATCGCGAACACGAAGGAGAGCATTCCCCAAGCGGCGGATGTGCTGGAACGGTTTGCAGGAGAGAATGAGGGAGCCGCTTCCTTAGCGCACTATATGCACAGGAGCGGCTGTCATCCGGTTTACGACAGGACTGCTGTCACTTATTTTCCGCTGGGAGAGGATAAATTCGAGGAAATGCTGAAACAGCTGGCGGCGGCGAAGCATTTTATTTTCATGGAATATTTTATCGTGGACGAGGGCCTGATGTGGGGCAGGATTCTGGAAATTCTGGCAAAGAAGGCGGCGGAAGGCGTAGAAGTCCGCGTGATGTATGACGGCTTCTGCGAGTTCGCCCTGCTGCCGCACGATTATCCGAAGCGTCTCAAAGCGCTGGGCATTCAATGCAAAATGTTTTCGCCGGTGACGCCCTTTGTCTCCACCCATTATAATTACCGCGACCATAGGAAGATTCTGGTGATCGACGGGCATACGGCGTTCAATGGCGGCGTGAATCTGGCGGACGAATATATCAACCAGAAGCAGAAATTTGGACACTGGAAAGACACGGCAGTCATGATTAAGGGCGAGGCGGTTAAGAGTTTTACGCTGATGTTTCTGCAGATGTGGTGTGTGGAGGGGAAGGAAGAGGACTATGCCCGCTATCTGTCCTATCCTACAGAGCCTATGGAACATGCAAAGGGTTATGTCATTCCTTATGGGGACTGTCCGCTGGATCAGGATAAGCTGGGCGAGCGGGTCTACATGGATATTCTGAATCGGTCCCATAGGTATGTACATATGATGACGCCCTATCTGATTCTGGACGGGGAGATGGAGACGGCGCTGAAATTCGCGGCGGAGCGCGGGGTAGAGGTGACTTTGCTGCTGCCGGGCATTCCCGATAAGATCGTGGCATATTCCTTGGCAAAAACGCATTACGCCTCGCTTTTGGAATCCGGTGTGCAGATCTATGAGTATACGCCGGGCTTTGTACATGCCAAAGTATGTGTCAGCGATACGAGAGAGGCAGTGGTAGGGACGATCAATTTGGACTACCGCAGCCTGTACCATCATTTTGAATGCGCGACCTATCTATACGATACGGACTGTGTTCCCATGATCGAGGAGGATTTCCAAGCGACCCTTGCGAAGTGCAGACAGGTAACACGGGAGACGCTGCGCCGGGAGAAATGGTATCTGAAGCTGTTGGGGCGGCTGGCGAAGGTAGTAGCGCCGTTGATGTAGTTCGGTTAATGTAGCTTGTGATCGGGAAAAACGTGGAAGAAATGACAATCGATCAATATCTTAATGGAATAATTGGAAAACCTGTTTGTTTTATAGGAAGAACTGCAAATATGATATGGATATGGATTTTGGGATTTTAATCGAACAGTATAAAATTCGTTCTACTGATAAATTTGAAAGGCATTAGACAGATTTTGCAGTTGCGCTATTCGGGGCAATGCGCATAGGGGTTAAAATCATAATATGAAAAGGAGACGGGTACAATATGAACGGGAGGGTATTGCTGTTCTTTTTCATTGTGGGTGCGTTCAGTGTAACGGCAGTTGGTATATTTTTGATTATGTTGCTCGTTGCGATCGTAAAAAAGAGTAAAACGTTAGCGAAAATGGCAGTTGCTGTTTTGATTATGTATGGGTTGGTTATGGCGGTCATTTTTTCGGTAGAGACATTCCGGGGTTGGAGATTTGACCGGATACCGCAGCTGGAAGTCGATGGAAACCAGATGACAATCATAAATTCCGGTACCGGCTCCATGGGAAGTCGGGCAATATATGCTTGTTCGAAAGAAGGCATTCTTAGGGAAATTGCTACGCCATATTATCATCATGGGTTTATAAAATTTGGTTTTACCTTCGAGGCAAAAGCAGCGGGTGATTTATATGTAGTTGTTGTGGAAGATGATTGTGCTGATTTGTCATATGCTGATATCTATAAGGTGCAAGTGAATCAGGACGCTACGATAGCGGCTGAAAAAGTGGAGCATATAGACAAGGTAGTAGTGCAGAATAGTATAGAAGAATTTGTAGAACATCTGGTTGCAGTGTACGGCTTTTCAAAAGAGGCTTTAGAAGAAAAATATGAACCTTATTTAAGATCTTAGGAAAAAATAGGAAAGCAAAAAATCAGCCAGCATCCGGCTTCTGCCTCTGCTGGCTGATTTTATCATAGGAAATTCCTTCAAATCGTGGAAGAATGCGGAGCATTCTTCCGAACATAATGCCGTAGGCATTTTGTTCTGTTACACTTCCAGCCTAAAGAAAGCAACGCTGCTATTTAACTGCTCGATGACAGTCTTTAATTCGTTGGCCTGCATAGCGACTTCCTCAATATTGGCTCTGAGTTCTTCCGTAGAGGCGTTTGCTTCTTCGGCGGAAGCGGCATTCTCCTCGGAGATATCCGATAGGTCGCTTACGGAGGCAAGGACGCTGACTTTACTCTTGTCCACAATCTCTACGATTTCCGTGATCTGGCTTACGGACGCTGCGGCTTCATCGACATTGGTGTCCACGTTGTCGAAGCTCTGGCTCACGCCTTTTAAGGCATCTGCTTCCTTGCCGACGGCATCTTGAATCTGTCCCGCGATTTTGGTACATTCCTCAGTCTTGGAAGTGATCTCTTCTATAATGGATTGGATCTGCTGCGCGGAAGAATTGGACTGTTCTGCAAGCTTCTGAATCTCACCGGCTACAACTGCAAATCCCCGGCCTGCTTCTCCGGCTCTGGCGGCTTCGATGCTTGCATTTAAGGAGAGCAGGTTCGTCTGATCGGAAATATCCATAATCATCTGTGCGGCTGTCGTGATCTGCTGCACGGCATCGCTGACAAGGTTGATGCTGGTGATGACATTGTCGGCGCTGGTGGTGGTATAGCTGTTGGCTTCCAGTAACTCGCCGAGATTTGCCTTGGCGGTATTGCTGACGTTTGCCACTTCTCTGGTGACTGTCTGTGTCGCGGCGGAGCTTTCTGCGATATGTGTGATATTATCGGATATCTCGTTCATATCAAAAGCCTGTTTTTCAACGGCTGCCGTCATGTTTTGCGCGCCGTAGGCGAGTTCTTCCATGGTGGCGCTTAAGTCTTTGACTGCCTGCGAGCAGTTGCCAAGAGAGCCGTCTACATGGGAGACGGAACTATCTACCGTCTTGGCGCAGCTTAAAATCACCTGTACGACTTCGACTAACTGTGCGCGGAGTGTTTCCGCGGCTTTTGCCACATCATATAATTCCCGGATTGCATTTTTGTTCTCTACCTTAAAATCCAGTCTGCCTTGGGAGAGCATGACGGTGTCGTCCCGCAGGTGTTTGATGCGGTTAGCAATGATTCTGCCGACCAAAAAGGCGACGATGAAGATCATCACCATAAGACCGAGGCAGATCAGCATGATATAAGTGAAATAGCTGTTCGTTGCCGCATTCAGTTCCGTGCTTGGCTTGCCGGTGAAGATCATGCCGACCACGCTGTCTTTTTGTTCAATCGGGATATAATAACCGTAATAGTCCTGTCCGCCGATATCAATATTCTTGGCAAAATATGTATTGCCCTGTTCCAGAACGGCTTCCTTGACTGCATCGGAACACTGTGTCAGAATCATGCGCTCGCCTGTCTCATCGACGAGCGTTGTCATATAGCGGGTGTCGCCGTAGAACAGCGTGCAGTCTATGCCGGTTTTTTCTTTGATATAATCCACGATATCCGAATTGGTGGTCAGATTATTGCCGCCCTTATAGAGCGCGTCGCCGGAAAGCCTGTAAGTGCCGGCGTCGAGCGTGTCAAAGGTTTCCAGCATGGTATATCCGGTTGCCTGCAGGGTGGTCTCGATCTCATTCTCCGCGGTGGATTTCATGTAACTACTGGACGTAATGACGTTGACAGAAATACATAAAATAGTGGGTAACAGACACAATAAAAGTAAAATGATGATGATGCTTGGTTTCTTTTTCATACGCGTTTTCTCCTGCCTTGATAGATTTGATAGATTCTGTTGCCGTATTTCTTATGATGTTCCTAGAGTATAGAAAAATTGTTTACTAATTTCAGTATAATAGGAAATCGGTAAGATGGCAAGAAAGAAAAGAAAAAATAATCTCGAACTGAAAAATGAAGATATTTTACAAGACGCAGGAAAAAATAAGCGGTAAAATGGCTGTAACAAATTTCAAGAATGAAATCGGAGGGAATCCACATGAAGAAGGAGACAAGGACGGTGGTGTATGACGACGAGTTACGGCTCGAAGCATACCGCTTTGAGGGGATCGAGCAGCCGTTTCCAAGCCATTTCCATGCGCATTATGTGATAGGATTTGTGGAGAAAGGGATACGCGAACTTTTCTGCAGGGATAGGGAATACGCCATAGAGGAAGGCAGCATCCTGCTTTTCAATCCGGGGGACAGCCATGCCTGCATCCAGAGCGACGGCGGGACATTTGATTACCGGGGCTTCAATATCTCAAAGGAGATCATGCTCGATCTGGCGGAGGAAGTCACGGGGAAACGGGAACTGCCGGGATTTTCAGAAAATGTGATCTGTGATGATGAGGCCGCCTGCCATCTGTGTCTGCTCCATGAGATGGTGATGAAAGGGACAGGGGAGCTTGGGAAGGAGGAAACATTGCTGTTTCTGCTTTCCTATCTGATCCAGAATTACGGGCAGCCCTTTGAAAACTGTATCCCGGAGTGCAGGCAGGAGATAGAAAGAGCTTGTGAATATATGGAGGGGCATTTCACGGAGCGTATCTATTTAGACCAGATCTGCCGTTACGCGGGGCTTAGCAAGTCAACGCTGCTGCGGGCGTTTACAAAAGAAAAGGGTGTTACGCCGTACCGCTACCTTGAGACGATCCGCATCAATGAGGCGAAAAAGCTGCTGTCAGAAGGGATTCCGCCCGCGGAGGCAGGGGTAAGGACGGGCTTTTCGGACCAGAGCCATTTTACGAATTATTTTAATCAGTTCATAGGGCTTGCACTGGGGACTTACCGGGAAATATTTTCAGAGAAAGACGGGAACGGTGGCAGCGGAAAGGGGAGCGGCAGGGATGAATGAACTGGCACAAAGGTGCGAGGAACAGATCATCAGCCTGTTCCCTAGCATGGAAACCTTCGTCTGTCGTGGGTGGATACTGAAAAAGATGGAAAGGCATTTTTGTGTCTATCCGCTGTATTATAAATTTTCTGAGGGGAATATCCCGGACAACATACATAGATGTGAGGAAATCAGCCGCCAGAGCGGGGTGAAATGTGTGTTCCGTATCGTGGAGCATACCAATTATCATTTAAGCGCGCTTCTTGCGGATCGCGGATATGTATTATGGAGATGTGGGGTAGTAGGCGAGCTGTGTTTGGAGAATGATGTAAACTGCATAGAGCAAGCGGAAAAAGAACAAAACGAACTGTCCTTGGGAAAAAGGACAGATGAGGGGAATGTGGAATATGTCATGGCAGAGGACGACACGGTTATTGGTATAAAAAGGCAGGAGCTTCTATTTTTGCCGGACGGGAATCTGCAGGAGAATGTAGATTTGGAAGATATCTTGCAATTTGCAGGCTTGCATGGGATGAAAAAGATACTGGTAGATATTCCCCAAACGGAAGAGCTACCGGAGCAGTATCGGCAGGCGGGTTTCAACAGGATATATTTTTACCGCTGCTATCAAAAACGGGAGGAGAAATCCGCCCCAAAAGAAGGAGGACTGAACGATGGACTTACAAAATGAAAAATGCGTCATGGTGATTGATGAGAACCTGCCGCTTGGCATCATAGCGAACACGGCGGCGATCATGGGAATCACGCTTGGGAAGCAGATGCCGGAAGTTGTAGGCGCAAACGTATATGACAGGACAGGGAATGGGCATTTAGGGATTATTGAATTTCCTGTGCCGATCTTAAAAGGGAATGTAGATGTGATTAAGGCTATTCGTGAGAAACTGTATGAGCCGGAGTTTGACGATCTGACAGTGGTGGATTTCTCTGATCTGGCGCAGGGGTGTAAAACTTACGATGAATTTATCGGGAAGATGAAGGAAATTTCCGAAACGGAGCTGAATTATTTTGGGATTGCCATCTGCGGGACAAAAAAGAAGGTCAATAAATTGACTGGGAGCATGGCACTGTTGCGGTAGCGTATAAAAAGCAGGTAATGTCTTAAATTTTTTCGTGAAAAGTATTGCTCATGACGTTGCGTCATGTGTTAGGATAGCAGCATAAAAATTCTACAGAAAGGAAGAAGACATGCTTACGATTCAACATTTGACCAAACATTATAAAGGGAGCGATAAGGGAGTCACGGACATTAGTCTGCAGATCGCACAGGGGGATATCTACGCTTTTATCGGGCATAATGGCGCAGGCAAGACCACGACGCTAAAGTGCATTGCCGGTATCCATGGCTTTGATACGGGGGAGATCCTGATAGACGGTATCAGCATGAAGCAGGATCCTCTGGGCTGCAAAAGAAAAATTGCTTATATTCCAGATAATCCCGACCTGTATGAATATCTGACCGGTGTGCAATATTTAAATTTTGTCGCGGACATTTTTCAGGTGGAGGCGTCGGACAGAAAGGAACGCATTCAAAAATATGCGGAATTGTTTGAGATCACGCAGTCGCTGGGGGATTTGATTACAACCTATTCCCATGGAATGAAGCAGAAGCTGGCACTGATTTCTGCGCTGGTGCATGAGCCGAAGCTTTTGATTCTGGACGAACCTTTTGTGGGCTTGGATCCGAAGGCGTCTGTCATACTGAAAGAGCTTATGCGGGAAATCTGCGCGAAGGGCGGCGCGATCCTTTTTTCCACCCATGTGCTGGAGGTGGCGGAAAAATTGTGCAGCAAGGTGGCAATCATGAAAGACGGCGTCCTTGTCGCGTCGGGGGAGATGGATCGGATCGTGAAGCCGGGACAGACATTGGAATCAATCTTTATGGAGGTGATCAACCATGGGAATGATGCTATCACAGACTAAGATTCTGGCACGGACAGAGCTGTATCATCTTTTCGGACTGAATGTGCTGCGGTTTTCCAAAGACAAACGGGTCAGGCGCAGAGCCGTGCTATTAGCGGTCACCTATCTTCTGGTGGTATTGATGATGATGTTTTATGTGGGCGCGCAATCCTATGGGCTGTGCCTGCTTTCGTTGTGTGACATAGTACCCGCTTATCTGATTATGATTTCCGGCATTTTGATTTTCTTTTTTGGTATTTTCAAGGCGGGCGGCGTCATGTTCAAAAAAGAGGGATATGACCTCCTCTCTTCCCTGCCGGTTTCCCGGAGTGCCATTGTAATCAGCCGCATCTGGCGGCTGTATGTGGAAAATCTGCTGATCACTTTAGGGGTTCTGCTGCCGGGGCTGGGGGTTTATATCTGGTTCGTAAGACCGGGGATCGCTTTTTTCCCGTTTTGCCTGTTGGGAATAGCGGTTTCGCCTGTTTTGCCTACGGTGGGAGCAATTTGCGTGGGGACGCTGATCACCGCGATTGCGTCCAGAATGCGGTACAAAAGCCTTGTCATGTCGGGACTATCAATTTTGGCGGTGATTGCAGTTTTTGTCGGTTCTTCCAAGCTTTCCGGGGATGCAGGAGAGATTGGTCCGGAAATGCTGCAGGAGATGTCCGGCGCTATTTTGGCAATCTTAGGAAAAGTGTATCCGCCTGCCGTATGGCTCGGAAATGCAATGGTGCAGATGGATTATGGGAAGCTGCTCCTATGTCTGCTTCTATCCTTAGGGGTGCTGACAGCTGTCGTGCTCCTAATTTCTGGCTGTTTTCATACAATATGCCGGGGATTGTACGGTACGCTGGCAAAGCACAATTATCAGATGGGAGATTTGAAAAGGGATTCTGTATTGAAAGCGTTGGTAAAAAGGGAACTGAAACGGTACTTTTCTTCCGGTATTTACGTGACCAACACCATCATGGGACCGGTTATGGGAATGGTTTTTTCGGGCGCAGTCCTCTTAGTGGGAATCGACAGGGTGACGGCGTTATTACCATTTCCGGTTGATATCGCTAGGTATATCCCCTTTGTCGTCGCAGGGATTTTTAGCATGATGAATACCACATGCGTGTCTGTTTCCATGGAAGGGAAATATTGGTGGATCGTGAACAGTCTGCCGCTTGACGCCAAAGTGATTCTGGATGCAAAGCTTTTGATGAATCTGATCCTGATCCTTCCTTTTTATCTGGTTTCAGAGATTATGCTTGCCATAGCGCTTACGCCGGATCCCGCGTCACAGGTCTGGCTTCTGTTGATCCCAGCGGTTATCATCTTATTTTCCTGTGTGTTCGGGCTTACTGTCAATTTGCACCTTCCAGTTTTTACGTGGGAGGGCGAGGTGAGCGTGGTCAAACAGAGCGCCTCCTCTATGCTGGGCGGCTTGGGCGGCGTGCTTCTCACCATTTTATTTGTGATCGTCAACGTGGCGGTTCCGGGCGGAGATTCCCATTTGGTAAGGTCTGCCTGTTGTCTTGCCGCATTGCTTGCAACAGCATTTTTGTATCGGAAAAATAACCAAGTGGAATTAAAAAATATTGGTGAATAGAGAATTTCCTCAAAGGGGGCTACCGCTTCACAATTTTTCAATCGTTAAAGCGACAGCTCCTTTCAGTGTCTCAGAAATAAAGGGCTTTCGGCACATTTGGAGTGACCGGAAGCCCTTGTTGTTTTTCAGAAATTGGCTGGAGGGGAATAGTGCGTGTTTCAATTTGCCCCTCAAGGCAAAATCAAAAAGTGTATTGTGATGAATATGTGATGTTTTGGTGTGCTAATAAAAAATTTGAAAAAAACATATTGACACGGTGTCACCATATGTGTATATTATAGATAATGACACGGTGTCAGAATACAAAACGAACAGAAGGATAGGAACATGAAAAAAAACATTGGCTCACAATTAGCCTTATACCCCACTCCGGTGACGGTCATTGGTACAATGAGCGGTGATAAACCTACATGGACGCTGGTGGCGCATGTCGGCATCATTGGGCATGACCGTGTCCTAGTAAGCCTTGCCGCGCCGCATTTTATCAATGACTGCATCAAGGAAACAAAGAAACTTTCCATCAATATTGTGGATGAGGGCATTCTGCCGCAGGCGGATTATGCCGGTTCTGTCAGCGGGGCAAAGGCGGATAAGTCCGATCTGTTTGAATTTCCCACTTATCAATATCTGAAAACCGGTGAAGTGATTGGAAAGTGCCTGTCTTTCAAAAAGGCACCAGAGAAGTAAGGAGATACGCCTATGCCAAAAGGATCGCCGGAATTAACCAATGCCCGCAGGGAGGAAATTATTGACGCCTGTGAAGAGCTTTACAAGACCATGAGTTTTAAGGAGATCACGGTCAAGGAAATCGGGAAGGTCACCAGTTTTTCCCGCACTTCCATTTATAATTACTTCCAGACGAAGGAAGAAATCTTCTTGGCGTTGCTGAAACGTGAGTACGAATTGTGGATTGCTTATCTGCGGGAAGCAATGGAGCAGCATGAACAAATGAGTAAGGATGAATTTGCAGTCATGCTGGCTCACTCTCTGGAGGAACGCGCCCAGCTTTTAAAGATCATGTCCATGAACCACTATGACATGGAGACTGGCAGCCGGCCGGAGCATTTGACGGCATTTAAGGTCGTATATGGGGAATCCATACGCGCGGTTATGGAATGCCTGAATAAGTACTTCCCGGAAATGACGGTGTCAGAGAAACAGGATTTTATTTATACTTTTTTCCCGTTCATGTTCGGTATCTACCCCTACACATTTGTTACCGAGAAACAGCGGGCAGCGATGGAAGAAGCCAATATCAATTATGTATTTATGTCAATCTATGAAATTACGTTCAACTGCGTGAGCAGGCTATTGAACAGATAAAGGAGGATTTCTATTATGAGTAAGATTCTTGTAGCTGTGTTCTCGGCAAGCGGTGTGACAAAAAGAGTCGGGGAAGAGATTGCTAGGATTGCCGGCGGAGATTTCTTTGAGATTGTGCCGAAGGATATATACACGGGCGATGATCTTAATTGGATGAACAAGCAGAGCCGCAGCAGCGTGGAGATGAACAATCCGTCCGCAAGACCGGAGATCGCAAATCAGGTTTCTGATATGGCTTGCTATGATACCGTGATTATAGGATATCCCATCTGGTGGAGCGAGGCTCCGCGCATCATTGAGACTTTTCTGGAAAGCTATGATTTCAGCGGAAAGACCATCGTCCCTTTCTGCACGTCCG
>JAMPGN010000120.1 GCA_023663915.1 Eubacterium sp.
CTTCGTCAGGAAATCATTCATGCCGCTGGCGATCGCCTGCTCCTTATCCTCCTGGAACATATTGGCAGTGCAGGCATAGATGATGATGGTTTTTGCATCCTCACGCTGCAGCGCACGAATCCTGTTGGCTGCCGTACATCCGTCCATCACAGGCATCTGCATGTCCATCAAAATAATATCAAATTCGCCAATCTCAGACTGCTCGAATAAGTTAAGCGCTTCCTGCCCGTTCACGGCAAGGGCGGTCTCAAAGCCTTCCATGGCAAGAATTTCCAGCAGAACTTCCGCATTCAGCTCCACATCCTCCGCTACCAGAATCTTGATCGGCTTGCCATCCGCCCTGCAGACAGGCTGCGTGCTGTCCTCGTTCTCGTCCGCCGCAGCCTGCGCCTGTAGTTCCGCAGGAATTTCCTCTACAATGGCAGAAGGAATCGTAACGGTAAAGGTACTTCCAACATTGAGCGTGCTCTCTACCGTGATATCTCCGCCCATTGCATTGGCAAGGAGCTTACTGATCGCCATGCCAAGACCGGTTCCCTTAATGCCGTTGTTATTCCGGTTTCTCTCTTGACTGAATGAGTCAAAAATCTTGTCAATGTATTCCTCCGATATCCCGATTCCGGTATCTTCGCAACGATAGGTCGTGACCACGTGTTTATCATCCGTCTTTTCCTGCGTGGCAGTCAGACGGATATATTTCCCTGCCGGCGTAAATTTCGCGGCATTGCCAACGATATTCATCAAAATCTGCTTGGTACGGGTGATGTCGCCCTCGACACAAGGCTCTGTAATATCCGTTTCCACGATGAACTCCACACCCCGGTTTTTGATATTGTCCGCCTGCATCGCTGCAATTTCATCAATCATGGCGGAAACCATCATCGGCTCATTTATGATATCCACCTTGCCCGCCTGCAGCTTTGACATATCCAGAATGTCATTCACCAGCGAAAGCAGATAATTTGCCGTACTGTGGGATTTCTCCAGCCACTCCTTGATCTGCGGTTTCTGGCTCTCATCATCGATATTCACCATAATCAAATGATTCATGCCGATCAGCCCATTCAGCGGCGTCCGGATTTCATGGCTCATATTGGAAAGGAACTCCTTCTGCGATCTCGCCGCCTCCGTCGTCCGCACCGTTTTTACCTGCAATCTCATGATAATAAACAGCATAACAAAGACAGTAACCATGCAGATGATCGCCATCGTCATACTTAAGGATACAAACGTCCTCCTCTGTTCGTTAAAAACCTCCTCATTGATTGACATGACAAAATACAGGTCAAAGCTTTCTTCAAATGGAATAAAGTAATAAAGCTCCTGTCCCTTCTCTCCCACGTGGGAATGGTAAAAGCCAAAAGTTTCCCGGTTTCGCAGCCTTTCCTGCACCTGCTCTTCTGTCAGGTCAGAGCTCTCAGATTCCGCCAGATGATCATAAAGATTATTCCGTTTATTCAGATAAACCTCTTTGTTGATATTAACAATATAGTTTCCTGCCATATCGATCAGGGCGCTGTGTCCGCGGGCCTTTCCATTCTTGATAAAGCTGTCGATCACCATATTATCCTGAATGGAGGAAATGTCGCTGATACCGATCAATGCGAACATCTTAACGCCCTCCACAGTATAATCATGCAGGCGGATACCATATAAAATGGACTCTTTTGTCAGCCAGCCGCCCGCGACCTTGTCATCAAACCGGACAACGATCCTGTCCTCCCCTTTTTCGAAATAGGGACGGAAATCCATATTTCTGTCGAAAATCTCATCTCCCGGTCTGTATACCACAAATTTGTCTGTATAAACGGTGCCGTCCTCAGCCACCAGATAGATGTTGGTAAATCCGCTGGACGCACGTTCCAGATTCATCCTTGTCTCAATATCCTCGATGGTTGTGCCCCCAAAGCTGACAAAACGCTCCTGTATCTGGGCAAGATCCTTCCAGTTTAGCTCAACGTATGTCTGAATCGTGGACTTATCATGCTCTGCGATTTCACTGATTGAGTTGATGATATTCTTTGAAACAGTCGTATTCACCTGTCTGATATAAAACATTCCTACCAGACATACAATCATCAATGCAGAAACAATGACCAGCAGATAAAATAATCTATGTTTCTTTTTCACCTTATGTACCCCTTACCACACCCGTTTTCGCTGCTTGTTATATTATCATAAAACTTTTTATTCAAAAAGTCCACCCGCTTCCCTATTTTCCGAGGAAAAGCCGAGTTCCGCTTATGACCTCATCCGTAATGAGGAGCAGCTTGTTTTTCAAAAAGGGGGAAAGCGCTTCCTGCACCGCCGTCCGGTCGGCGGTCCCGTTTCCTCCGTCCGCAAAAACCAGAATGACCTTACTGCGCGCATGGAACTTTTTCAGATATGCAAATAAGTCTTCATAATGCTTCCTGCAAGGGCGGGCTGTATATTCTGCAAACACGCTGCCCGTCAGGAGCATCGCCATCGGTTCCACCCTTGTCTCCATTTCCTGCTGCCCCCAAAACACCAGATTCAGCCGGACGTTACGGAATATTTCATCGCTTCGTTTCAGCGCCCTTATAACCGCCGCCACCGCGCCCTGAAAATCCTCCTTCTGCAAGGTCGTGTCAATCACGATCGTCATCTCCAGATTCCCGCCCCGGTAGTTGCCGGGAATATGCAGGATGGCATTTACCTTTTTCGCAATCTGCAATGCGCCGATTTCCGTCAGTTCCATAAAAAATCTCCCATCTCTCTTTCCCCAGATTCAGTATACCGCAAAAAAGGGTAAAAAAACAGAGACGAAAATCTGTTTCCAAATTCTTCGTCTCTTCGCTTTCATCATGATTTATTTACATATCTTCCTATATATTTGCATAATCAAGAAAGATATATTTTGTTTTCTTTTCATTTTCTTTGTATTCATTATCATGCGGTTTCCCGATATATAAAAGTTTTCCGTCCCGATATGCCAGCAGGGTATTCATGGGAATGTTTTCCCAATAATCCTGCTTTAAGGGTTTGGTAGAAACCAACAGGGAATCCTGCTTCTGGCATCCATAAAGCGTGTCTTTTTGATTCGTATGGATATAAAACAGCCCGCCATCGTAGAGGATCAGGTTCACCTTATTTTCCGGCGTAATGGTATGAACAACCCGCTCCACTATTCCAAACCGTTCTTCCTCTGTGAGTTCTCTTTCCGCCTTCTTTCCGGCAGCATTCACACAGTCTATCAGATAATATAAAATCCTTTCGCTGTCCGTCTGCCCTTTCTGTCTGGAAACATACGGATCCAGCTCCTTACTCTCAAATATCGTCCCGTTATGCGCCAGTGTCCAGGTGCGGTCCGTATTATCCCTGCGGATAAAGGGATGTGAATTTTTGTACTCAATCCCACCCTTGGAAGCTTTTCTGATGTGGGCGATCATTTTATCTATGACGATATCCTCTGTGAGTCTGTTTTTCAGGTAAACACTTTCCAGAGATGATACCGGCTCTTTTTCCAGAGAAACAGAGTTTCCATAAAAAGCCGCTATGCCCCAACCGTCCGGATTGCTCTCGCCGTGCTCAAAAAATTCCTGTAACAGTCCGTTACATCGAATCGCTTTCACACTGTTGATTCCAAACAATTCACACATCACTCTCTCCTGTCTCTTTAATGGTTCTTTATCGCAGTTAAAAAATCCTGCGCCCGCTGTGTCCTGGGATGGGCAAAAAATTCCTCCGGCTTTCCCTCTTCTAAAATAACACCCTCATCCATGAAAATGATCCTGTCCGCTGCCTGTCTGGCGAAATTCATTTCATGGGTGACGATCACCATGGTCATACCGTCCCGGGCAAGCTCCATCATAACCGCCAGAACCTCCCCGATCATCTCAGGATCCAGCGCACTGGTCGGCTCGTCAAACAAAATCGCCTTCGGGTGCATCGCCAGCGCGCGGGCAATAGCGACACGCTGCTGCTGTCCGCCGGAGAGCTGTGCCGGCACTTTTCCTGCCTGGCTGTCCACGCCAACCCTCTGCAAAAGCCGCATGGCTTCTTCCCGCGCCTCCTTTCTGGGCGTATGGAGTACATCGACCGGTCCGATCGTCACATTGTCCAGTATGGTTTTATGCGCAAAGAGATTAAACTGCTGGAACACCATCCCGACCTGCGAGCGGACCTGTGCAAGACGCTTCCCTTCTTCCGGCATCGCCACGCCGTCGATCAGGATTTCCCCGGAATCGATCGTTTCCAACCGGTTAATGGTACGGCAGAGCGTCGATTTTCCGGAACCCGATGGTCCGATGATGACCACAACCTCTCCTTTTTTCACGGAAAGACTGACATCCTTTAAAACGTGCAGACTGCCGAAATATTTGTCGATATGTTTCAATTCTATGACCGGAGTCTGTTCCTGTGACATAGCTGCTTTCTCCTTCCTGACCCAACTATACGTTTACTGCCGAAACATCCCTGCGTCTGGCAAGCGCGACTGATATCTTATTCAACAGGAAATTGATCAGAATATAAATAACGGCTACCAACAGGTACACAGAAAGGAACGCATTATACCTGCTGATCAGGACCTTGGCATTCTGCATCAAATCCGCATAACTGACTACATAGGCAAAGGTAGTATCTTTCAGCACAATCACCAGCTCTGAAATCAACGCCGGCACCACATAGCGGAGCGCCTGCGGAAATACGATCCTGAAAAACGTGCTGCCGCCGGACATTCCCAGGGATAATGCCGCTTCCGTCTGCCCCTTCGGTACGGCGTTCACCCCGGAACGAAGCACCTCCGCAACCACACCGGAAGCAGAGATTGCCACAGGCACGGTTATCTTTCCAAAGGCGGACATTTTTAATCCGAACTGCGGTGCGATCAGGAAAAAGAAGTAAATAAAAAGGAGCGTCGGCACACCGCGGCTGAACTCAATCAATACTGTGCTGATTCCGCGGAGGATTTTACTTTTACTGATTCTGCAAAGCATCAGAAGCATACCTGCCGCAAATGCGATCACGCCTGCCATAAGGGCTGCCTTCACTGTCCCCGCCAGACCATCCCCGATAAATTTCCAGGTTGTATATTTTTTAAAAAACGACCAGTATTTTGCATCCAGCTGCCCGACGACATAAAACTGCCGAACCACAACAAAAATCAACGCAGCAATCACCGACAGGGATATCCCTGTGAAAACAGTGATCCATCTGCGTGCCTTCGGCCCGGGCGGCTCATAAAGCACATCTCTTATGGAAGTAGTCATCGCAGTACCCTCACTTTCCGGTCAAGCAGGCTGCCCAGCTGCCCGATCACTACTGCTGTCCCGCAATAGAGGACAGCAGAAATAAAGAATGCGGTAATACCGCCTACCGCCCGCGTATTGATATACGAAACAATACCGGTAAGGTCTGTAGGATGCAATGCCACCTGCGAAGCAAGCGCCGTAGTCAGCATCGTCCCCACCACCAGATTGGTCAGCGGCAATACACTTGCCCGCAGCGCCTGCGGAAAAATGACATTCTTAAGCATTTGGAAAAACGTCATCCCCAGTGCGCGGGCTGCCTCGATCTGCCCCACCGCTATGGTGTTCATGCCTGCCATCAGATACTCCGAGCAAAACGCGGAAGGGATCAGCGTCGTCGCAATCAAAACACAGGCGTAATAGGACCACATCAGATTCAAATAGGGAAATGCGTAGACCAAAACAACAAGCAGCGCGGCTCCCGGAATATTCCGGAATATCTGAACATAAAAATCGCCTGCAAGCCTTGCCGGTTTAATCGGGCAGATCCGTATCACCGTGATCACAATACCGATGGCGAATGCCAGCGTGAAAGCCAACACCGTTAGCTTCCACGTGGTCAAAAGCGCCTGTATATACTTATCTCCATATTGTGCGAGCAGTTCATTGACTGACATAGTCGTTTTCCTCTCAATCCGCAATCTGCGGCGCTGCCGGCGCCTCGGCGATTCCAGTACGGTCTCCTAAGCTAATCTTCCACAGCTGCTCCCAAGTGCCGTCCGCCTCAAGCTTCTTTAAGAAATCATTGACAAAAGCCACTCCATCGGAATCAAGCGGAAGTCCAATCCCGTAATTATCCTCCGGACCGAATACATCACCTGCGATTTCATAAACACCAGGGCTTCTTACAAGGGAATTGAGCATCAATGTGTAGTCAGTCACGTATGCGTCCACACGGCCCTGCTCTAACGCGGTACGGGCCTCGATATCATCCGTAAATTCTTCGACGATCGCATCCGGTGCATATTCTTCCAGAATCGAAGGTCCTGTAGAGCCTTCCTGGGTTGCCACCGTCTTGCCTGCCAGGCTTTCGATACCGGTAATCTCCGTATTACCTGCCTTTACAAGAACTGCCTGCCGAGAGGTATAGTAAGGGCCTGCAAAAGAAATCACTTCCTGTCTTGCCGGCGTAATGGAGTATGTCGCAAACACAGCGTCTACCTGATCGCTCTGCAGAACTGCCTCACGGGTACTGGAATCTACCTGTGTCAACTCAACTGCGCTCTCATCGCCTAAGATATAGCGGGCAAGAAACTGGTAAAGACCTGCATCAAATCCACGGCAGATTCCATCCTCCTCGTCCAGCTGACCGAACAGGAAAGAAGACCTCGTACCACCGATTCTCAATACGCCTGCCTCTTTCACTGCGGAAGCCCAGCTGCTTGACGCAATGGTCTCATCATCCGCAATACTGCCGGAAGCAATCAGCGTATCAAAAGCTGCTTTATCAATCTCTACGCTTTCCGGCTCTTCCGGCTCCGCAGCCGCTTCCGCCTCTTCTTCCGCATCATCTGCAGGCGCTTCGGCTTCTTCCGCTTCCTCTGCAGGCGCACTCTCTTCCTGCACCTGTTCCGCCGCCGCGGGCGCCGTCTGCGAGCTGTCATCGCCGCACGCCGTAAGCCCTGCCGCTAATGTCAAAACCAACAGTAACGATAATGCTTTTTTCAGTGTTTTCATTTTCATAATCTCCTCCTTTTGACAATTCTGTACATTGTCCTTTTAGAATAATTGCTTTACGACTGAACCCATAGAGACATCTCTGTCCTGCTCAAGCCGTAAA
Source organism: Eubacterium sp. (assembly GCA_023663915.1). The sequence continues at coordinate 7,051 of JAMPGN010000120.1, forward strand.
GCAATCATACACCCATATTCCTAGTATGTCAATAGGGAAAATATGAAAAATATCACGAACGCCTCCGATTCATAATGTACCAGACTCCCAAAGACGTAATGCCGATTGCCAACGCCACAATAACAGCCACAATCGCCTTGACTGCCGTCGTGCCGCCGTTATCCTCCACTGCCAGGGCGTCTGCTTCTCCCGCCTCAAAGTCAATATAGGCAATCGCATAAGGAGAAAACTGATCAGTCGAAAACGTAATCGTATCCGCAGTGTCATCCTCATCTGAAAGCTGCGCAAACGCCTGGCTGCCGTCTTCCTCCTCATGCAGCCGCAAAATATAAAACTGCCGGTTTTCCTTCTGTAACGGTTCGGGAACCGTGATCACTACTTGCAGCTTTTCCGGAAGTACGGAAACCGACTGCGTCTTCTTATTTTTCATTTCCTTTAATGATATTTCAAAGTACCGCCCAATCTCCATGCCGGGAAGCTTCTTTTCCTCAAATGCTTCTTTTGTCCGCAGAGCGGTTTTTCCCTCCGTATCGTTTACAGAAAGCTCTATCGTGACCGATAAATCCCCCCGCAGCATAGCAAGCCGCTCTTCCCCGCTCAAAAGCTGCTCCGGCAGCCTCTCAAAATAAGGCACGCCGTAATTGTCCCGTGCTGTATCCATAAAATCATTGCGTACCGTCAACTGCAGATCTCCCGTATTACGTGCGGCAGCCAACAGCTCCCCGTCCATATTTTCTTCAATCAACCGTTTCGCTTCTTCAATGGAAACATTCAATTCCGCAAGCGTTCCCGTCAGTTTCTCCCGCTCATCCCCATCCGCAGCATTTTCCTCATCCTGCTTCTTTTTGTCGTCCTCGTCTTTCCCCGTATTTTCCTTCTCGTCTTTTTCTTCCGGTTTCTGCTCCGGATCGTCTTTTATTTCCGGCTGATTCGCAGGCTTCTCACTATTGTTATTCTGTTGCGGCGTTTCCATAAAATCCGCCGAAATAGTATGGTCTTCCCTCACATTCGTAAAGTTAAAGGAAGTCGTTTTTCCCAGCTCTTTTCCGTCCACATACACGGTACGGACGGCATAGCCGTTGTCCGGTGTGATCGTATAAAACACTCCCGCGCCTTCCGTAACGGTAGTTTTCCCCTCCGGTGTAATCGTTCCATGCGCGGAAGATACCGACGCTGTGATCGTGTAAGTTTTCGGCTGCACATTATCGTTTTTCGGCTGTGCATTATCATTTTGCGACTGATTATTATTGTTTTGCGTGTTATTATCCTGCGGCTGTATCAACGCCAGCGCCGACGCGCTGAAGGTACTGTCCTCTTTGGAAACTGCTTTTACGGTCAGTGAAGACGCTCCTTCATCCGCCGCTACATTCAAAATGCCGTTTGCATCGATAAACGTATTCTGACTTGTCTGCCCGGAAACACTCCACGCAACAGCCCCGCTGAAATTACTTCCGGATATCGTTACCGTAAACGCACAGGTCTCGTTTTTAGGGATAACGACCGTCCCCGGCGAAACAGCGATTGATGTAATGACCGGCTTTTGCTCCTCCGTGGCATGGCACGGAAAACCAGCAGAAATAAGAATTTGTATGGTCAATATAACTGCACTGGTAAAGTATACTGCTTTCCTTTTCATTTGATCATTCCTTTTTTTAACCATATGCTTTATGCCCTGCCGTGGCAGATAAATAGAATTTTTATCATAATATCAATTTGCTCTTTTTTGCCTTGGAATACGCTGCTTGATTATATATGTATTATACCCGTTCCAGTTCTTCGCCCAAATTATAACGATGCAAAACTGCTTCTTAATCAGAATATGCTTCTAACGGTTTCATTTTAAATACCCTTTCCACATTTAGGACAAAACAACTTACTTTTTCCTTTCCTTTTACCATATTGATAAATTCCGTAATACTTTTTCTCCGTATTGATGCCTTTGTATAATAGCGCATTTAGTAAAAATCCGTATATCTATTTCTCATTTTCAGAACTTCTCTAATTCCTTTAATATTATGGTATTATTTAATGAAATGCAGTCTTGCAATTAGGACACACAAATATCCTATTTCCCAATGCTACTGGAATCAGTTTGCCGTGTATTTGAAAACACGATGCACAATATCTTATATTTTTTCCAGATTCTTTCTCTGCTTTCTTCACGTATAATCCTGAATCTAATAATTCTAACTCGCTTTCAAGAATTGAACATTTTTCTAATTCAACCACTCTTGTCTTTAATTGTTCATTTTCCTCACGTATATCAAAAATCAAACTCTGTATATCCATTAACTTTTCTTGTAATTCAAGATTCTTTTGTTTTTTTGCTTCATCAACTAAATCTCGCACTAAATCATATACATCTTTAACTGCCGACATAGTATCTCCTTTTTACCACGTTTATTCTTTCGACTTGTTACTGTTTTCCCCAAAATCATACTAATTAAAATGCACCTGATTTCATCACCATCCCCTTTTATTCCTGAAATCCTACTTTTCAGGATTTCTTCTTCATCTGCTCCTTCTCCTTTATATCAAGTAACCTCTTTCAATTCCATCTGCAATCATTCCATGCCAGTCGGTTGCCAGGTACTCTCTTACCGCTGAAAACAAATGCCATACAACATCTGCATAAATAGGATTTGCAACATATCCCTCCAAATATCTATATTCTCTATCTGTGTTTTTTTGTTTGCGCAATACATATATCTGATCAACTTTATATTTTTTTAAATTTACAGCTTCTGTTAACTTTAACCTTTCTGCCACAACGTAATAAATTGCATTAGGATTTCTGCTTTTAAGCTGCTCTGCTGCTGTAGATGCTCCTTCTAGCATAGTCTTATCCAAATATGTTTTACATTCAATAGCTACGGCAGGCATATCAAAACTCTCATTTTCTATAATTGTCATTCCTTTGCATTGGAATGAGGCATTGACCGTTGATCCGATAACAAAATCGTGATCTTTCTTTTCTACCATAGTATGCGGTTGTGTTATCATTTCATTGTAACTTGCACATCTAAAAAATATATCCTTGAATGCATGTGATTTTCCTATCAATGCATACTTAGAATAATCTGCGACAAGATCTCTAAACAAATAGTACATAAACTCTTCTAATGCAGATGAATGTAGATTAGACCTTGAATCAAATTGTTCGGCATATTGCTGTTGATCTAAAAAATTTTTATATTCATTAAAGAGACTTACCCTTGCCTCTATAACAGCAAAATCATTCTCATTAACCAATTTCATAGGTCCTTGTAAGGCAAGATTGGCATCTTTCCACGCATCATACATTGGTCTAATCTCACTTAAATATTGTTTGGATATCTCATCTTGATATTTTGTCGGATGGTTCTCTTTTTGTTCCAAATTATCTCCATGTACATAAACGCTCATTTTCTTTTCTCCTTTGCTATTCTACTTTTTCAAAATCAATTTGTTTCATTATATTTAATGCAATAGCCCTTGCCATAAGTGGCGGCACAGCATTTCCAATCTGGCTGTATTGACATAAATATGCCTCGCCTTGTCTTCCCTCTTTTATCAGCAACTTTTTACTTACAACAGTAGGCTTTCCTAAAAAAACATAACTATCTGGAAAGGATTGAATTCTAGCTCCTTCTCGTGCAGTAAAATTTCTGTTTTTATATGGATGGACAAAATTCCCATAAAATGTTGCAGTAATTGTATGGCAAATCTTATCTGGGTGCATTCTTCTATTATTCTGATCATATGGTTTATCTGATACCTCGCCATTTCCATTTCTCTTCCTTTGTTTCAGTTTCTCATCTGTTATATCTGAAACAGATTGTCCCCAAGACATTTTGCTAAAACGCTCTACCAATCTTTGCGTATGCTTCATTGCCAAATGATTATGTAAGACTTTTTCATTTCCCCTGCACCACTCTTGATATACATTTTCTGCCGCTTTGGTGTATTCCATTTCTTCAGCGCCTTCTCTTGCCTCAATATCCGGTAAATCAGAAATTGCTTCCCACAATGTCGGACATTTTTTTAAATCTTTTTTATCATAATCAAACATACTTATTTGTTGATCAAAAATTCTTACCTCTGGAACGTAATGCGTTTTTGCTGGAAAAGGATACACTAATTCCATTTTTGATGCAATTAAAACAAATCTTTGCCTCATTTGTGGAACACCATAATCACTAGCAGTAAGTATCTCGCAATAAACATGATATCCTAGTTTTTCAAATTCACTTTTTATAATATCTACAACCCTTTCACCAGATTTTGTTTTTGCCTTTGCAATATTCGGAACATTTTCCATAACCATAACCTTCGGTTCAAAAATTCTAGCCATTCTTATAAACTCAACAAACAATGAATTTCTAGGATCCTTCGGATCCCCTGCATCCTTAATACATATTGAAAATCCCTGACACGGCGGTCCCCCTATAATAATATCTGGATTTTTTTCAACATTACTTTTCAAATATTCTTCTTCAAAAGACTCAATATCACCGAGCATCATTTTTGCACTTGGATGATTATAACTAAATGTATCAGCCGCCCATTTATCATGTTCAATTGCAGCAATCACTTCACATCCAGCCATTTCAAAACCAAGACTGAATCCTCCTGCCCCTGAAAAAACATCAAGTACCACTGGTTTCATATTTCACCTCATTAATCTCAACTTTCAGTAAAAACTGTCGTTTTCATCTGCCTATATCCCTGACAAATATCCAGTCTATAACGATACACCACTTCATCACCGTTTTCTCCAAACAAATATTTATAGTCTTCTAAATCCTGTTCGCTTTTTCCTGCAATTTCTCCGAACCTTACTACAAATTTCGAAAAGATACTTTCTTCTTCTCCAATTTTAACAGCGCCCAGCTTTTCAAATACGTGCTGACTGTGTAAATTGGCAGAAGAAATACGAATCAGAAAATAATCAACTTTCTTTTCTTCACATACTCTTTTGGAAAATAGCCGGACTGCCTTTGGTGCTATCCCCTTATTTCTTTTACTTTCCAATAAATCAATACCAATTTCCGGCGTATTGCTATCCGAATGCTGCAATTCTATACTTCCGCAATAATCTCCATCTACCGTAAACAAAGAAAAAATACTCTCTTCATGATTTAATGTCTGTTCCCACATCATATCTTTTGATCGCGGGTTCAAATATAGTGATGTTTCTCCATTTAACTGTCTGTGTAATTCTACATAATCTTTTCTATCTTCATCAGATAGCGTACATATTATCAATTCGCCGTCTGTAGCAAAAATTTCTCGTTTTGTCACTCAATTCGCCCTCTTTATCTGTAAATCCAGAAACATTTTAAACAAATAAATTATTTTAATCTATATCTTTGCCTTTAACCGCAATATATTTGGAAACTTTGTTCTTAGGTTTACTCATAAATCAATCATAATCCCTTCTAAATACATTTTATATCACAAATTGCCAATGCACAACAAAAACAGATTAAAATACAGACAATTGGGCTGGCATTCATAACAACATACACAAAAAGAGCTGCTCCACAACATTTAGCTCGCAGCTCTTTAATAACATATAAACTATATATTCCATTTACTCACACTATTTGATATCAGACACACTGTTCTTTCCGAAGCAGTCCCATGATTCTTTCTGCCCCTTTCTTTGTGTCTGCAATAATTTCCTCCGATGTCATCTTGATATGGCGCAAGGAATTATATCCCCTAATTTTGCGTATGTCCTCAACATCAAAGTTCTTACTTACAATTGTTTCAGTCATCATCGCCTTCTAATTAATGCTGACGGCGGGTATATCAACAAATCTTTATATCCTTCCATCGTTGTTACGATTTTCACATCCTTTACAGTTTTCTCTAGTAGATATGGGGATTACTCCCCATACCCCTATACAAAACCGTACGTGC
>JAMPGN010000121.1 GCA_023663915.1 Eubacterium sp.
AACGCACGGAAGAATAGAACTTCAACGCTCGACCGCCTGTAGTCGTCTCCGGATTGCCAAACATAATGCCGACCTTCTCACGTAACTGGTTAATGAATACGACCGTACAGTTGGATTTGCTGATTACTGCGGTCAGTTTACGGAGTGCCTGCGACATCAGACGCGCCTGCAGACCCACATGAGCGTCTCCCATATCGCCATCAATCTCCGCTTTCGGAACTAACGCAGCAACGGAGTCCACCACAATGATATCCACTGCACCCGAACGCACCATTGTCTCCGTGATCTCCAATGCCTGTTCACCACAGTCCGGCTGGGAAATATACAGATTATCAATATCGACTCCGATATTCTTCGCATATACCGGATCAAGTGCATGTTCCGCATCGATAAACCCGGCAATGCCGCCCCGCTTCTGGACTTCTGCAATCATATGTAATGTCACGGTAGTCTTACCGCTAGATTCCGGTCCGTAGATTTCCACAATCCTGCCTTTCGGGATACCACCAAGCCCCAATGCGAGGTCAAGACTCAAGGAACCTGTCGGTATCGTCTCCACATTCATCTGTACGGAAGGATCGCCGAGTTTCATGACTGCGCCCTTACCAAACTGTCTCTCTATCTGCCCTAAAGCGGCATCCAATGCTTTTAATTTTTCTTCTCTTTCCATATGATGTTCTCCTTTTCTCCTAGAACATTTGTTCTTCTATTAGAATAAAACAAATGTTCGGTTTTGTCAATGTAATTTTTATGTTTAATTATACTTTAAACATTGTATGAAGCATTTCCTTCTACACTTTATTCCATGGCTATACAACGCTTCTGATTCCTAGTTTATCATCTTTCATGTCCGATAAACGACACTTCAACCCTCCTTTTCCAAAAATTTAGAGCAAAGCAGCAAAATAAATTCATCCCAGACTTACTTTGCAAATAAGTTCATCCACGAGTCCTGCCCCATGAACCCGAAATATTGAAATAATGGAAAACATGGCGAAATGCCCGATGTGCATAACAGAATTCCATTTCTTCAGATCAAATTAAGTTTAGCAAAAAAGGTGACTGCATGCAAGAGTAACTTCCGATATTTAAACCTTTTTAGTTTTTTCTTTCATAATCGAAACCGGCAGTCATACAACGTCACTCTTGCACACGTAACGGCGTGCATGGTATCCCATCCACTATATAACTCTGCGTCAACTCCATCACCTGCGTCAAGATACCAAGATTCCGCATCGCATCGTCCTTTGCTTCTAACGAATGATTGACACCCTCTATGATGTGCAGGGGCAGATGATGCTCCCTGCACCCGGTCCTAACAATTTCCGTCTCCACCCACGGATCATCGGTACCATGAAAAACGATTCCCCTCTGCGGAGCAAAAGAAAACATCTGCGCAAGCGGCGTATAATAAATATTTCTGCAGTTAACCTCATGTTTTTGGGCATAGGCGGACGCTACAATCGTGCCGATGCTCTTGGACACAAAAAGAACGTCCTCATATTGATTCCAGTCGATTTGCGACAGCGCTTCCTCCGTCTGCGCAAACGTCTGCCCAAACGCCTTGTCCATCTCTTTACTCAGCCCGCTATAAGCAAGCCTGCATAATTCATATTGACACTGTCCCGCAATCTTTCCGCTATAATACAATAGCGGCTTGTCACAGTGATAGCCTATTCCCGGAAAAAAGACGGCAATTTTCATGATTTTATCATTCCTTTCCAAGGCACAAACAATTTGTGAAAGATTTATCAAATTCTTTCACTCTTTCTCTCCGATTTCTAATTCTGCATTCTGATCTGTTCCTCTTTTATCATAGGATATCTGACCAGTGTGCTACTTTCCAGATCTTCCCTATGCATATCAACCGCCGTGATCTGGTGGTTATCATAAGATGTATAATAATAGATTCCCTTATCGGTATTACAGCAGGAAGTGTAGATCGTTATCTCATATTTTCCGTCGTCCAGTTCACAGCATCCCCTCTGCTGGTCTACCGCGTTCAGAATGTGGAAAAACTGGCTGACACTCTCTGCTTCCCCTTCTCCGGATATTGAGTTCATCTTGACAAATGCGACCCGCACAAACCGGGACTGCGACGATAAATCACCCGGCAGACCGATGGCGCCAAGTCCCCTGCTGTACCGATTCAGTTCCAGTCCTTTTGCAAAAGTATTGACCGGGGATTTCGTAGACAAATGCATATAATTATTCAAAGCAAACATCTGCTGGTCAAAAGGCGGATTATTGGTCAATACACCCACCGGATTATCATATATTTTAATCCCTTCTTTGACTGCTTCCATCGTGATGGAACTGTTGCGATCTGAGATGATCCAATGTAACTGTGACAGCGGAAGCTGATCGTTGAATGGAATGTCTAACAGATTCATTTTTTCCACAAGCGAGCGCGCCTCTTCCACCGTGGCACACTGGCTGAGTACCCATGGAATCAATTCAAACTGTGCAATGTTGTCCTTCCCATCTTTTTTGCCCCAAAAAGCGGCATTTCCGACAAAATTTAACCCCGCCATGCCTAAACCCTTCTCGTTAACCGCGTCGTAATACAGCGGATAATCCTCCGCCACATACGCCATCCCAATCATTGCATAGTGCGTGTCCATTTTTCCAGCCTCCCGGAAATGAAAAGGATAATTCCTGGGCGTTATGGTCACTTCGTCACCGTAAGAAAATTCATAATCCAACGTCCGTCCAAAATAAAAATCTTTTGTTTTGTAAGTTGCTGCCGTACACATGATAAATTCCTCCTTTTATGATTTCATGTTCTCTGTTTTCTGTAATTCTCCAATAATTTGTCAATCTGCAGATTCAAATTCTCCGGCATACCGCCGCTAACGCGGGGCAGTTTGATCCACATATGGAGATTACGGTAGCCGGCTGTCTTATTCCGCCTTACCTTTTCCGATTTTTCGGATACCACTATCTTCGTCTGTACTCTCCTTTGTCCCAAAAGAGGCACTATGATATAGTATAATCGATCATCATGAAAAGAAAGATAACCCACTTCCCGTCCAGTCTGATCTTTCAGATACAGCTTATGTTGTCTGAGTCCCGACGGAAAAAGGACATCGCCCACCTTGAGGCTCACCCCATCTGCTGTCAGCTCCAGCATGGATGGAATCAAAAAAATCCTGTCTCCGTTTTCGTCCGCCGTCTCCTCTTTGGTCAGTTCCGGCAATAGCGCAGTTGCATCGATAAACTGCTGTGCAAGCAAATAGGTAAGTTCTGCCTGCACCTGCGGACGGACCGCCGGCGCATTCCCGCCGCGAAGATCATCGCACTCGTCTAAAAGCTGTTTACTGCATTGGTAGACACTAAGAAGAAACAACGGAAAATCCTCCTCCGGCGTCCATAAATACTTCCCTTCCGCCACACAGAAATTCCCGAAAACTGTTCCATCATAATCCTCAGCATAACACAAGACTTCCCGCTTTCTGTAGGCATTCTGATTGAGCGGCGCGTTCCATACACCCGCCTCCTTCTCCCGACCGGCGGTATTTTCCTTTTCTTGAAAATCAACATTTTCATAAGAAGCCATCCTGTCAGTCTTTTGCGAAAACTTTCCCATATTGACAAGATCATAGGCGATGTTAATTTCCCTTGCACTGTACGCATAGCTTTCATCCATTTCCCCGCCGCTGTCCGGATGCACTTGGAGCATTAACTGCCGATATCTTTTTTTGATCTCCTCTTTGGATGCTTCCGGCGTAATTCCAAGAATGGTATATGCTTCTCGTCTTGTCACGACCGTCCAATGATTCCTTTCACTGTCTCAATACTCCTTTCCGCCCTGCTCCTTCTTTCCTTTTAACACAAAAACCTGCGACGGATATCCCAGCTCGACACAAAGGTCTGACGGGACAAATCCAAGCGACTGGTACAATGCCCTTGGCGCAGTTCCTTTCGGGTCGTCCTCGCGAAATGTCGTAACCGTGACGTCCCTTGTCTGATCCAATTTCGTAAGCATCAAATCAATCATCTTCCGCGCGATTCCGCTCCGGCGATATTCCGGATGAACCGCCATGCAGGAAAGCATATTGTGTTTTGTGGAAAAAAGCAGAATACCCACGACGATATTGCCATGCAGCGCACATATGGCATTCTGGCGCTCTATATTTTTTATGACCGTATCGCGATATTCGTCAAGTAATTCCTGCGTTTCTAATCCGGGAAAATTCGCCCGCACAATTTCGACCAGACTCATCCACGAGGGGAGATTGTGCATCGTGGCAAATTCGATCCGTATCTCCTTATGCCTGTTTCCATGCGCATCATAACCGCGCACCTCAAAAAGCCTGTCCAGAAACCAATATGGAATCATGATGCCTTGCGCCTGCATTTGAAGCACTTCTTCCTTGTCCGCCCACCGCACTTCTTGAACCTCATCCGCCTGTAAGCAAAGCTCGTCCAGTTCCACTTCCCTCTCCAACAGATAATAATCGTCGAAACCATCCTCAAAATTGATCGTGAAATCCGGTCTTACGTCCGATAAGTCCAGTTTCAGTCCAATTTCCTCGAACAATTCCCGCTCCGCCGCCTGACTGCTGCTCTCACCCTGCAGCGCCGACCCGCCCACGGTGACATCCCACATATTCGCCCAGCCCTTCTTGAAAGGCTGCCTTTTCTGGATCAACAGTTGATTCCGGCCATTAAAAATGCAGATATGGACGACCATGTGATACTCCCCGTCCTGCATCCGATTGCCACGGCTATGTAGTCTTCCGGTTTTTTCCCGATCTTTGGTATAAATATCCCACAACTCAGTTTCTGTCCTGCCTGCCATGATGTTCCTCGTTTCTGCTCAGTCTGCGGATCGTTTCGATATCCTCCTCAAGCTCTTCTGCGATCTGTTCCATTCCTTTACCCTTCGCTAACTTCTTACGGATCTGCTCCAATAGCTTTTCTTCTTTTCCATCCTCAAATACATGCCTCATATGTTTTTTCTCATCATACTCTGTTAAAAAGATCATGCGAAGCACCTCACTTTTTTCCTTCTTTAAAACATCTGCCAGAATACCGCGCGCAATACATCGGTCTATGGCGGACTGTACCGCTTCTTCCCGGCTTTCCCCGGCAAGTATGCCAGCCTCTATCTCAGACACAAACTCTGAATATTCCCACAGTCTGCGGCATTTATCCATCAGTTCTTTATTATGTCCGCGATTGATATTGATAATCTCGCACCTGCATTCCAGACACCCACTGCCCCGCCCCTCTGAAAAAGAGTCCGACAGGTACAATACTTTCCTGTCATCCGACATGTCACTGCCATTATAAAACACAATATACTCCGGCGTTGGAAGCTCTATGCGTTTCCTTCCATAAATATTCGCATCCGCCAAGCCAAGCAGTCCTTCGTATTGCTGTGTAAAATAGAATAATCCCCGCAGCGGCATATTCGGATTCCATGTGCTCTGATGCTCGTAAAGATTCATACGGCTGTCAATGATGAAAGAAAGATCATTTTTCATCTTCATAAAAATGACATCTTCCATCGTGACAACTTCCAGTTCTTCCGGGTCGGCATAATCCGTTTCATGCAGTGCATTGTATAAATCCAGTAAATGCCTTTTATCTTTAAAAAGATAGCGAAACAATTTGTCCTTATGTTTCCGGTTCAGCCGAATCTTACGCCACCACGAACCGCCTATGTAGCATCTCTTTTGTTTTCTTTTCACCATAAATCATCTACCTCCATTATACGTTCTTCTTCCTGCGTAATCAATCAATTTAGGAAATAATTCCGACAATCGGCATGAATCTGACATCCTTTCTTGAGACAAAAGGCATCAGTTTTAAGACTGGGATTCCCCATAGGAAAATCGAATAAGGGAGTCGTTATTCCCTTATCCGATTCCAAATATAATTGTTAGATTTTAGTATATCATATTTTGTCTATATGTAAAGAACTACTTTTGCAAACTTAGCGCAAAAGTACTCCATAATCTGGGTTCTATAAGTACATTCACAATCACATTCAATACAGTTCATCAATCAACTCAAAATAATTCTCAAACGTCTTCCGGCAGCATTTCGGATTCATGATCGTGATCTTGCCTGTTTTCAGTCCGACCAGCGTAAAAGCCATCGCCATGCGGTGGTCTTCATAAGTCTCGACAACGCATTCCCCTGCCGTTCCGGGCACGATCCTGATCCCGTCGCACTCCGGCGCCTCTTCACATTGGATTCCCATGCGGGTAAGCTCGGTCAAAATGGCATGTATCCGGTCTGTTTCCTGAAAACGAATGTGCCCGATATTGCGTATCAGCGTAGTTTCTTTTGCAAAAAGTGCAAGCGCTGCCATCGTCATGGTCTGATCCGAAAAATCTTTCATGGAAAGATCCATGCCGGGATACTCCGAAAGGCTGTCGCCCGCGATCTCCACCCCTTCCGGCTTATCCGTCAGAACACAACCCATATCCTCCAGAACTTTCAAAAAGAGGATATCGCCCTGCAACGAATCCATATGGACATTTTTGACTATGACATCCGTCTGCAAAAGCGGCGCCATCGCATAGAAATAGCACGCTCCCGACACGTCCGGCTCCACCTGGTACTCGTCCAGCCCGAAATCATTTGTATGCGGAATCCGATAGCCGTCCTCTGCCTTGACCGTCTTGATTCCGAACTGCTCCATCATGGCAAGCGTCATTTTGATATAAGAGCCTTCCGCCCTGTCACCAGAAAGGCGCACCGTCAACCCATCTTCAAGAAGTGTTCCCGACATGAGAAGCGCACTGGCAAACTGGCTACTGACCCCGGTATCAACTTGAACTTCCTGCATGGAGACAGACTGTGATTTCATGAGAAAAGGAAAATGATCTTCCTCGCCTTGGAATACGAAGTCGACCCCCACATCTTTCAAAATATCCAAAAGCTGCTTCATGGGACGCTTACACATCTGCGGCGATGCCTGAAGTTTATACTCGCCGCCTGAAAACGCCAGCATAACCGTCAAAAACCTTGCCGCAGTGCCCGCGCTTCCCACATCGATGGCGGCATGGGTATTGGGAATCTTACCGCCCAAGCCTTGAATCACCACATCTTTCGTCGTCTCGTCCGCCATCACTTCAAAGCCCAGCCTCACAAGGCTGTCCAGAAAAGCCCTGGAATCGTCGCTGAACAGAACGCCGTGAAGACAGCATCGATGCGCAGACAACGCCGCAAGCAATAATGCCCGGTTGGTGATACTCTTTGAACCCGGCACTTGTACCTTGATTGGTTCTTTACGCTCTAGCTTTTTTACATGGTATTGATTCATAGATTTACACACTCCATGACGACAGTTGTTTGTATCTGCTGACACTGCTGCCGCTACGCTATGATTATAACAAATTGAGCAAAATGTGTAAATCCTATTCGGCAGACAAGTTCTTATAGCGGGCGGCGTGATTACTGAATGCTCAACTTCACACATCCGGTAAAATGGCTGCCCGTGACGCCGATATAATTCCCGCCCGCCGGCAGGTTGATCTTCTCTGTGCAGTTTCCGTCCTCATCCAGCAATATGACCGGCTCGCCATCACCGGATATCCAGAAAACCTGCGCTGTTCCTTCCTCGATTGTAAGCTCGCAGGACACTTCAACATCATTGCCGTTTTTACGCTCGATGGACGTACCGCCAAAAAGATATTCCGTCTCGGAAAAATCTTTATAATCCGCCAGATATGTCCCCGTATAATGATCGATCCCATATTCTCTTTTTCCCTTTAAAAACAGGGAATCCGTGAGCGCGACATTTCCCGTTATCTGTAATACATGATTATATCCGCTCAACACCTGGTCCTTGGAACAGCCGCCCAGCAGAAATCCGCTCACCAGAACAACACATGCAATCACTCCAAGAAAAACCACCGTTATTTTCCTCAACAAAAACATGCAGACTCACCATCCTTTCTTTCTCACAGCAGACTCACGCTTCTTCACCTTTTTGGTCTCCCTTACCTTCGTAAGCATCACGACCGCCATCGACAGCGCAAGCATTGCGCACAGACTCAAGGCACACAGCGGCATATTCCAATGCACCGCCTCGTCGTAACTGCGGTAATCAATCATGCCGAGGCTTGCCATGATCGGATAAATATTCGTAAGCGTCATATTATTTCCCACAAACATGCCTCCATATCCATAGGCAAAGGCAAAAACCACTCCAAGCATGTGTCCGCCTGCAATTTGCGCGGATATCACAATGACCGGCAGCACGGCGATATACAAAAAGAAACAGTTCACAGTGATCTCAAAAAACACCTGCGGTATCATGGCAATCTCAAACCCGCCAAAACCCACTATACATTCCGCCACAACAGTAAACACGGCACAGCACACGCCGAAGAAAACGGAAATCACTGCACAGGCAGCCAGTTTTCCGCACAGCAGGCTGCGGTAGGAAATCGGGATTGTCACGATGCTTTTCAAGGTGTCATCGCGCTCTTCCCTCATGATGATATAGCCCGCAATCAGCGTGATGCACATCGGAAAGATCATCGTCGTATTGTTTTTGATCACCTGCTCCACCAAAATAGAGAATGTCCATATCTCGCCATTGTCCGCCGTTGAGGTAAACAGGGTCAGCAAGATGGAAAGCAGCATCAGAAAAACGCCCGCCCATACTATATGATATCTTTTTAGTTTACATAACTCAGTTTCAATGATGCGAAACATATGCTCAGTCCCTCCTTTTCCGATAGAAGAAATCAATCGCTGCCATGGATACAACTGCCATCACACAAAGAATCAGAAACGTCTGCGTCGTCGTGGGAATCACTGCTTCCAACAGTTTAAGATTCAGATTCCATCCATGCCTGTTTAGTTCCCCGGCAGTCCAGAAATTAAGGAGCGGAATAGGCATCAGCCAGCATACGGCTCTCGGCACCACACTGAACATGCTCTCCATCGTGAGGGATAGGACGCTGTAGAACACACACATTAAAATAGAAAAAATATAATTCTTTGAAAAAAACACAATTAGGACGACCAACGGCAGCGTACCAGCCGTGATAAATATTCCCAGTTCAACTGCCAGAAGCAGCTTGTAGGCAACCCCGTTTACTTCCATTGTCACGCTTCCGCACAGGATCGTCGCTATGGTTGACATAACACAAAACAAAATGCTAAATGCAAACAAAAGAATGATCTTGGCAAAGACCATCTGTGTACTTGTCACCGGGATCGTACACAGATTTTTAAAAGTATCGTTGTCCCGTTCCATAAAGAACAAGATTGCCGCCAGCACACCGATCACGCAGGGCAAAAGGAGTTCAACGCCATATCCCAGCGTCATCTGGTATAATTCGTCAAAAGCCTCCGCCTTACTGGAACACATTGACATATACTGCGGTGCCGATACGATCATTGCAACCGGAATTGGAAACAGAAACGCCGACAATGCCACCAGAAGAACAAATTTTTTTCTCTTCAATTTGAGACATTCGCACCAAATCAAATCAGCCAATTCCCTCACCTCCCGTCACGCGCTTAAAGTAGTCTTCCAGACTTTCCCCGCATGCATGCGCCTCCATACTCTCCTCTTCCAGCAAAACTCCATGGTCAATAATTCCGATATCGTCTGCAAGGAGCGATATCTCCGAGAGGATATGGCTGGAGATCAGAATCGTTTTGCCCCTTTCCTCACACAGTTCCCGGATAAAAGAACGCACCTCCGCAATGCCGATCGGGTCAAGCCCGTTGATCGGTTCATCCAAGACCAGCAGTTCCGGATCATGCATGATCGCCAACGCGATCGCAAGCCTCTGTTTCATTCCGAGGGAATACTGCGAATATAATTTCTTGTCGCGATGAGGAAGTCCCACGACTTCCAATGCATCCTGCATCGCACTGCTCCCCGACACACGCCGCAGACGCGCAAAAATCTTCAGATTCTCCGTTCCGGTCAGATTCGGGTAAAAGCCGGGCGATTCGATCAGACTGCCGATGCGGGGTAAAATCTTTTTCTCATTTCCCTGCAGTTTTTCCCCGAAGATGACCACACTGCCGCAAGTAGGCAACGTCAGTCCGAGCAGCATTTTCATTGTCGTGGTTTTGCCCGCGCCGTTTCTTCCGAGCAGTCCGTAGATCCGCCCCTTTTTCACATGAATACTCAGGTCGGAAACGCTTTTCTGCGTACCGTACTGTTTCGTAAGACCATGTGTTTCGATGATATATTGTTCGCTCATGTTTTCCTCCGTTCCGAGACGTTTTCGTCTCTGTTTTTTTTTTTTGAGTTCACAACGAGTTTTCCGGGATGCTTGGCATCTCTTAGGAATGACTCCTTACTCGTTTTTTATAAACATGATTCTATCATCGCTGCCTTACAGGAACATTACGGGAGGCTTGCGTTTACCTTACAAAATCGTCGCTTGACAGTGTCGAATAAGAGAATGCTTTTCATTCTCCTTGAATGATTTACACTGCTGCAATTTTCTATATAAATTCGGGAATCCTCTGCAAGCAAAAAAGCATCGGCGGCATACCAATGCTTTCTTGCGATACCCATTATCCATATTTCATTCATTCCACCTCATCGAACAATTCATCAAACGTAATGCTTATGCTGGGAAAATGAATAATTTTTAACTCCTCTTTATTACTCTCCGTGATCTTTTTCCACAAAAAATATTTCGGCGTGTTATTTTCATAGTCCAACTCGTATATCTCAACTTCTTTTTTTCTCCAATCGACGATCCAGTATTCTTCAATTTCCTGCTGCCTGTATAGCTCCATCTTCTCATTACGGTCATATTGCTCTGTAGTCGGGGACAATACTTCCAATACGAATCTGGGTGTATCAAGAAACGTGTTGCCGCGCCTTGATCTTGTACGGCAATTAATGGAGGCGTCCGGAATCACTGTTTTGCTTTCTCCGTCATCGGTCTTAAATTTGTATTGTACATTATCCGAATAGACATAACATGTACTGTTTCTTAACTGTTTCCGGATTGCCGAAACAAAATTGACAATCACCAGAGAATGTTCGGGACTCGCACCCGCCATATCCGTAATTTGCAAATTGATGTCCATATAAAATCCTGCCTTTTTATTTGATGAATAAAGTATAGCAAATCTTCCTAGGAAACGCCACACTCACATTTTTACAACTTTTCACAACCCATGTCTAAATGGCTTCGGATTAGTTCATGTTTCCACGGCACAGTCTGTGAATGTCCCGCCGGCAGTCATGGCTTCGATGTCCTGCTTTGTTATGTCACCCTTATAGTTATCCGAACTGCCATTGTAAAACCGACCGGAATCCGCGATAAATTCAATTACACAATAATCCTCATCCTCCACGCCACCCGGATAATATTGAATGTCCTGCGGATGCCAAATCAATTCTTTGTATTCCCGATCGAAGTGTACCACCGCCCTGCCGGACAGACAAAGCGCCTCAAATGTGGAGGAATCTGAAAAATAGAGACAGGCATTCCCGTTTTTCAAAAGGTTTTGCACATGAGAAGAACTTGTATTCGTTGAAATCAGGTGACTGCCGATACCCTTATGGAATGTACAGAACACCATACGGATATTCTGTCGCCCTTCCTCATCGGTATAGCCAAGGGAAGCCACTTTGGAGCGATAAATTAAAGAATACATTTCCTGCTGTGTCATTTGTTTTCTTCCTTTCTGTTTCGATTTTCTTTTTCGGCTTGCTGCAGGTTTTCCAGGATTATGTCAAGGTATTTTTCCAGTTCTTCGATTTCCTTTTCAGATAAATTCTGAAAAAATAAATCATTCATCCGCTGGGACACCAAATTGTAATCCTTCTCAAGTTTATATGCTTTTTCTGTCAGACAGATCAACGTTTTTCGCCGGTCATCCACGCTTTGCTTTCGAGAAACCAGCCCTTTTTCTTCCATCCTGTCAAGCATGACGGTCAGAGTGTTTTTGGCAAGTCCTGTCTTGGCGGCAATCTCAACAATGGGAATTGTGTCCTTCTGCCAAAGCACATAGAGAATGTTTCCCTGCGGACCGTTAAATTCTTCCACACCATAGTCTTGCAACAGTCTTTGGAATACTCTGCGCTGCGCCAACTTGATTTGTGAAATTAAAAAACCTGTTCTTGTTTCCAGAATCGTTCTTCCTTCCTTGCAAAGTTATCTGCTTTCTAACTTTTTGATGTGTATATAGTACTATATAGAATCTTCTCTGTCAATGTTCTCTATAGAATCTTTTTTATGCATTAAAAAATGGCTCTCTTTCCGGAATTGCGTGCCCACTAGAAGCGAGCCTATAAATATACACTTTTAATGTATAAAAACTCATTCGACTATTTTCCATGCCTTGAAATAAGCAGTCAGATATAATATATTAAATTATCCAATAAAAACCAGAATGTTAATATACGTTGCTTGTAGCAACGGGCGGTATTTCATACAATAGTACTAGCAACTGAAAAAAGGAGGTTATCCCTAATGTTAAAAGAAAACATCAAGACAATCAGAAAATCCAAAGGACTTTCGCAGGAGGAACTTGCAATCAGATTGAATGTGGTGAGACAAACAATATCAAAATGGGAGCAGGGTTTGTCAGTTCCAGATGCCGATATGTTGATTTCCATATCGGAAGTCCTTGAAACACCTGTGAATACGTTACTTGGAGAAAATGTCATTGAATCGAACGCTGACGACTTAAAGGCAATTTCAGCAAAGCTGGAGGTGATAAACTTGCAGCTTGCACAAAGAAAAGCCACAAGAAAAAGAATCCTGCAAGACTTATATTTTACCCAAAAATCTTGTCAAGATTGGGAAACCAAGAACTTTGAGCGAAGCAGAGCTTAGACATTTACGGGAGTTGCAGAATAAGGGGTAAGAGATTTACAATATAAAAAAGAAATCTATTTTGCATAGTAATGACACATGAAATAATTTTTCAGCAAACC
>JAMPGN010000122.1 GCA_023663915.1 Eubacterium sp.
AACAAAGAAATTAGAACCTATAAGAATACTAAATACCAACAAAGTCTGTTTCCAAAACAGGCACAGGGGAGACTTGCCATGACCAAATACGAAATGCTGGCGGACGCACTCACCGAACAGATCACCCGCAACCTGCCAAACGGCATATCCAAACTGCCGACAGAAGCACAGTTATGCGCTCAATACCATGTCAGCCGCCAAACCGTGCGGGCAGCGCTGAACCTGCTCCATCGACAAGGTATCATCACCAGCAGGCAGGGAAGCGGTTCGTATGCCACCGGTCTGTCCGCCGATACCGACCACAATATTATCCCGATTCTCATCACGAGCCAGCAAGAATATATTTATCCCCAACTTCTATCCGATCTCCGGACGGCACTGGCAGAACACGGATACAAATTACAGGTATATCCTACCGACAACAACATTTCCACAGAGCGGGCGCATCTGATGACACTGATCGACAACCCGCCAAGCGGCATGATCGTGGAAGGCTGCAAGAGCACGCTCCCTAATCCGAACCTGGATCTCTATGAGAAATTGCGTGAGAGCGGCACGTTCGTCCTTTTCCTTCATAATTATTATACAGCAATGCAGGACTGCACCTATGTCAAAGACGATAACTATTACGGCGGCTGCCTACTGGCGGAGCATCTTGTCTCACTCGGACATACCCGGATCGCCGGACTGTTTAAGATTGACGATGCGCAGGGACCGGAGCGTTACCACGGCGCAGCGTCCCGTCTGCGCGATCTTGGCTGCCCTCTATCGGATAGCCACGTGGGCTGGTATTCTTCCCCCGACCTCGCCGCTCTGGAAAATAGACAGGACACCCGTTTCCTCACCGATTTCATACAGGAGCAGCTTGACAGCTGTACGGCGGTGATCTGTTACAATGATGAAGTTGCCTACTGGCTGATCAAAGAACTGTCCTATGCCGATATCCATGTACCGCAGGATCTTTCCGTGGTATGTTTCGACAACAGTTACTTAAGCGAACTGAGCAGCGTGCGCATCACTTCACTGACCCATGAACCACATGAGATCAGCGAGTGCGCTGCCGAATGCATGATCGGACATTTACAGGGAAAACCTGTCGTCTCGCATACGATCCCGTGGCGGCTCGTGCGCAAGGAGAGCGACGCCCCCTGCACGCCTAATCCTTCGTTCCAGCACGGTACTCCCTCGGCGTACAGCCCTGTGTCTTTTTGAATACGAAACTAAAATAATGCGGGTCTTTATAACCCACTTCCAGCGCGATATCACCGGAATGTTTCTCCGTCTGACGCAATAGTTTCTTTGCCTTCTCCATGCGCTTCTGTGTCACATACTCGACGAAAGTCACATTCATCGCCTGGCTGAATATTGCGCTGAAATAGTTGGCGCTGACACCGACTTCTCCAGCCAGCGTGTTGAGCGACAATGCCTCCTGCGCATAGTTTTCTTCTATATAATCCAACGCTTTTTTTAAGATCTTTTTACTGCGGTTATCCGATTCCTGGTCGCGCAGTTCCACCGCTTTCTCCAGAATATTCCGTATATATATGGAAAGTTCCTCGATGCCCATATTCACTTCCTGTATCTGTTCTTCACCAAGAAGCTCAAGGAACTGCGTCTTGTCATAGCCGATCGATTCCACATAAGCCATCGTGACGAAATGAAGGTGAAACACGAGATAATTCTGGAAAAGCCTGGATTTTAACGCATCTTGAATACTAAACAGCCAGCCGTCCACAAACTCTGCAATCTCGTCACGCCTGCCTTGCTGAAGAAACTCTTTGATCAGTTCCGGCTCCACTTTGGAATAGTCGATATCCCCGATCCTGCCGCTGGTCTCCGTCGGCATGTAGCTGTCGGTCACTTCGTTTGTAAAAATATGCACCGAAGGCATCAGGAACCGATAAGCAAACAGATGATTTACTTTACCGTAGCACTCCGCCAGCATACTCAGACGTTCCACCGGCTCTCCTACCGCTGCGTACCAGTCAAAATCTTCCTCCGCCGGCTTACAGATGCGTTCCAGATTGTCCAGACTTCGCTCCGCTAACTCCTTCATCTGCTCCGGGCTGCCTTTGATGAGCACGCCGTAAGTGTTGACATTCCAGCGAAAGACCAGATATTCCGGATAACGCACGAAGTATCTTAGAAGCTCCTCCCTTTTTCTTGCGAAAGTCTCCGATTCCATCCCGCCGTTTGTCCCGGCATGTTTCTCCGTCAGACAAAACATTAACAGGTTGTAACAGGGCGCATTGATTTTCAGTGACAGTTTCGCCGCTTCCTCATAAATATCCTGAACCGCCATCCTGCCCTCGAATACCTTAACGAAAAAGTTCGTCCGGGAGAACTGCTCATACTCCCTCGTCTCCTTCTGATATTTCTCCTGGTAACTCTTCTGTTCTCTCTCCGTCTCGATCTTGGTCTTTAACTGTGCAAGCACTTTCTGAAGACTCCCCCTGGTGATCGGCTTCAAAAGATACTGCTCCACGCCTACGGCAATCGCCTGCCTTGCAAACTCAAAGTCATCGTGACCGCTGATAATGATGATCTTCATGTCCGGAAACTCCTGATGCACGACACGGCTAAGAGCCAACCCATCCATAAAAGGCATCTTGATGTCCGTCAACAGTACATCCGGCTGTGTCTTCTGTATAAGAGGCAGCGCCATCTCCCCGTCGCTCGCCTCCCCGACAAAATTGTATCCCCACTGCTGCCATGGAATATTATCCCTGAGTCCTTCCCGGACGATGCTCTCGTCCTCCACCAGAAAAATTTTCAGCATTTGTTTCTCCCTTCCGCTTCTAAACTACTCTATCAGGATATTCTGTCAATACGTTCTCGCATCCAAAACTTCCTGTGTTACATTCTCCATCGTAAAAACATCCTCTTCCACATAATATCTTTTCTCAACTTCCTGCCCGCTCTCAAGAAGATGGATCACGTCAGAAATATACTCTCCCTGTTCGGGATTGCACTCGATATCCACGTTAATCGTCCCTTCCGCCACCATCTCAAGCGCCTCGTGAACCGCATCAAAAGATATGATCGTGATATCACCATTCACTCCCACCGTCTTGCCAGACTCCCTGATCGCTTCGATTGCTCCGAAAGTCATGTCGTCATTCTGAGATACCACCACGTCAATATCGTCATATTTCCTTAAAAAATCTGTCATGACCTCTTTTCCCTTATATATGGTGAAATCACCATATTCCTGCGCCAGAATATTCCAGTTGTCATGCTCTCCCGCCACCATGGAAAATCCGACCGTCCTGCCGATCTGTGCCGATGCCCCATCCGTTCCTTTGAGGACAACGATGTTGATTTTCTGGTCAGACATTCTTCGTTTGGCCAGATATTCTTCCAGCCACCGTCCCGCCTTTTTCCCTTCCTCCACAGAATCCGTTCCCACGAGGGCAGTATAGAGACTCTTGTCTGCCACTTCCACGCTTCGATCCATGATAATCACAGGGATTCCCGCATTTTTTGCCTCCTGCAGCACGGTCTCCCATCCGCTCTCCACCACCGGCGCAAGTACGATATAATCCACCCGCTGGGAAATAAAGTTTCGGATCGCCTTGATCTGATTCTCCTGCTTCTGTCTTGCATTGTGAAAAATCAGAAAATATCCGTTCTGTTTCGTAAATACCTTCTGAACTGACTCCGTATTGGCAGTTCTCCATCCGGACTCGCTTCCAAGCTGGGATACCCCTACTACAATCAAGTTTTCCTCCTCACTGATATATGGTTCTTCTTCGATCTCTGTAAAAAGACCAAGCCCCCATCCGAGCATGCCCATGAGAAGAAGGATCGCCGGAAGCAATACCATTGTTATTCTGTTCATATGCATATTGGTCTTATATTTTTTCACTCTGCTCCTCCGTGTCCGCCATACTGCAAGGATGTCGTCGCATTTTCTTCCTCTTCGTTCTTCTCCGGCTGCTCATAAGGCACCGCCGGGATCACAACCTCCACACAAGTTCCCTTCCCCCGCACCGACTCGATCGTCATACCATACTCGGCGCCGAAATTCATGCGAATACGTTCATTGACATTGGCAAGCCCGAACCCTTTGCCGGTATCTTTACATGGCTTGACAATCTCTTTGCGCAAATTGTCAAGTTCTTCTTCCTCCATCCCCACACCGTCATCTTCTACCTTAAAGTATATTCTTCCCTCCAACATCGCTCCCGTTACCGTGATATTTCCCTTGGCACGCTTATACTTAATGCCATGATATAAGGAATTTTCCACCAAAGGCTGTAATGTCAGCTTCAAAATTTTATATTGATAGATTTCCGGATCAATATGAATCTCATAATCCATAATATCCCTGTAACGCACTTGCTGAATCTCCAAGTAACTCTTAATATGCATCTCCTCTTCCTGTATCGTGATATATTCCCGCCCTTTGCTTAAAACCAGTCGGAAGAACTCAGACAGTGACATGACCATATTCACCGCTTTGTCGGAATCGTTCCCTTCGATCAGCCACACGATCGTATCAAGCGTATTATACAAAAAATGCGGATTGATCTGCTCCTGTAAAAGACGCAGATCCGCGCGGCGCATCTTGCTCTCATCCTCTTTAATCTTACGTACAAATCTCTCGATACTCTCTGTCATGATGTTGACGCTGTCCGCCAATGTTGCAACCTCATCATCCGTATCAACCTGCACACGGACAGAGAAATCCCCCTGGGATATCTTTTCCGTCGCCCGCGACAATTCCTGAATCGGCTTGAGGATTCCCGTCACAATCATAATCGTAAGCACGGCAACAATGAGTAGGATACATCCTAACAGAACGCCACAGAACCACGTAAAAGTATACACTCTTTCATTTAATTGCTCCGTCAGATGCTCCATACTCTGCGTCTGATAGTAAATATAATATTGAATATTATCCTGGATCAGTTCCGTCATAATATAGATGTTATTATCCAACATCTCTATATTAGCATCGTAACTGTTCTCCGCCCCCAGATTCGCCTTGATGTCATCGACTCTGTCCTTAAGCGTGTCGGTATTGCGCATCAGAATCTGTAACCATGTGCGGCTCTCCCCGTCAGTCGTGGTGCGCATCAGCCGGTTAAAATCAGCCCGCAATTCATCAATCAATCGATACGGGTCTTCCAGAGTGTCATCATCCTTGATGGTCTCGAAAGTAACGGAACCGACTACCAGCTTATACAGGCTCTCATCCATCTCCTCTTTAAAGTTCAGATTATAATTATTCGCGACCGTCATGCTGCTCACGATCGTGTCATATGCCGCACTGTAATTATGCAGCGCATAAATCAGATATACCACCATGATCAGAAAAGGAACCGCCACCACCGCAACAAGCATAATCAGTTTATTTTTAATAGAATATTTCGTTTCTCGTAACCGCATGGCAGCCTCCTCTCTGTTCCTTCTGTTCTCATTCTACCAATTTTTGTGCAAATTGCAAATTTTTCATTGTTTAATTGCATAAATTTTGTGTTTGATATATGATTTATATAAGGTATTATTGTAATAAAACGAGCTGCGCTCGTTTACAAGCTGCGCTTGTTTACGAGTTGCGCTCGACTGCGGATTCGCTTCGTGAACTTGAAAAAGACATAGGAAATTGCACCATGAAAGATATGAATGTTTTACAGAAATTATATCAAGGCATCTGCAAGGACACCGGAGAACAGAATGAGTCCGCCAGACTCATCACGGTTGTCCGGCTTCTCATTCTTACTATGACTGTCTACTCTTTGCTTAACAGCGGGTTGTGTCTGATTGCTTCCCACATAGGCGGAATGATCTTCTGTCAGATATCGACTATATTTTTTTTGGCTATTTTTGTTTTATCTTATCATAGCCGCACTTTTCTCTCATTCTGCATTCTGAATATCTATATTTTGATCTGGGTCATAACCAATATCGTCATGTTTGGATGGGACATCGGCGTACAGCATTTTATTATTGTCCTGCTCATCGCCTGCTTCTTCGCTAAGTATGAACATGCCATGACGAAATTCATCTATGCCGCGGCGCTGTGCTCACTGCGCATCTATTTATATTTTTACTGCCTGAACCACCCTCCCCGCGTCGCCTTAAGCTCCGAGTTAAACGACTCATTCCAGATCATAAACACCCTTGCCATCTTCTGGTCGCTCTCGCTGATCGCCTATATATTCAGCACGGGAACACAGTCTTTGGAAAGCAAGCTGGTCGAATATAACGAGCAGCTTAAGAAACAGGCAAACATCGATCCTCTGACAGGGTTATACAACAGACGACGCACCATGGAATATCTTGAGAAACTGTTGGAATCTCCCGACCATCAGATCAGCATCTGTCTGTGCGACATCGATTTCTTCAAACGGGTCAACGATACTTACGGACATGACGTAGGCGATATCGTCCTTAGGGAAATATCTGAGGCATTCCGCAAGGAACTGCCCGCAGACACTTTCATATCCCGCTGGGGTGGGGAAGAATTTCTTCTGATCTTCCCGTTCTCAAACGGCGATGAAGCGCATATGTTTCTGGAAACCCTGCGGACGAAGATCCAGGCGATCGTCTTCGACGGCGGAGGCGAAAATTTCTCCGTATCCTTGACCTACGGACTAGTCGAATATGACTTCCACAGTGATCTGACCGCCACCTTAAAACAGGCGGACGAAAAATTGTATCTCGGCAAGAAAAGCGGACGTGACCGGATTATTTTCTAATCCGGTCTTTTTTATTCCCTGCGCTTCATATATTAATACAAACCCATTTCGGAAGGTACTATCTTGAAACGTGTCTTATCGCTCAAACAATGGGCTGTGGCCCTTGTTCTTTTTGCAGGATTCTGCTCCGCTACCCTGTTCGGATTTATGCACAGCCACGCGGACGCAGAATTTGAAACCTTCGCGGAAGAATTTTTTCTGCAGGAAATCCAGGCGAACCCTATCCATTTTCACTATTCCGTAGACGACCCCACTGCTTACCATATCGACGAATCTGCCCTAAAAATGCCTGTCTACCACGAGGGTGAAGCCGCCAATGATGTCTATGCCTTATCACTTATCTCTGAAAAATTAAAAAAATACAGCGGTGCAAGGCTGAACGAATCAAACCGCTATCTCTGCGGGCTGATGAGTTCTTACATAGACGCCGTCAGCGGCACTGCTACATACCCGTATTTCTCCGAGCCGCTCTCCCCTTCTTCGGGTGCGCCCTCAGAGCTTCCGATCCTTCTCGCGGAATACCGCTTTGACACAGTAGAAGATGTGGAAATGTATCTGTCCATTCTGGCGCAGATTCCCGATTATTTCCACGGGCTGATCGTCTACGAACGTGAAAAAGCCGCCGCCGGACTTTTTATGTCAGATTCCACGGCAAGAAAAGTGATACGGCAGTGCGCAAGCCTGATGGATCTTACGCAGTTGGAAAATCACACTCACTTTCTGGAAACTACCTTTGAAAACCGCATACAAACTCTCGTTGATCAAGGCATTCTGACAGGGGATGACTCTCTCGCCTATCAGACCGACAACAACCGCCTGCTGACCACCGTCGTGGCACCGGCATACGACCGCCTTGCCGACGAACTGACCCTCCTTATGGGAAGCGGCAGGGATACCTGCGGTCTAGCGCACTACGAAGGCGGCAGGGAATATTACGAAGCGTTGCTTCAGCTCCGCACCGGTTCTTACCGTGACATGACCGAGATCAAACAGCTCCTCTATGACGATCTGACATCCAATTATGAGGCGTTGCGGAAACTGTTTGAAAGCGATGCTTCCCTGCGGGATAAAATGGTTTCCGATCAGGCGTTTCTGCCGGAAATGACCCCGGAGGAAATGCTCTCCACCTTGAAATCATCCATACAGAAAGATTACCCCGCCATCTCCTCCGACGAGGGCGACGGACAGATCGATTGTATTGTCAAGTATGTGGATGACAGCCTTGAGGCATACACTGCCCCGGCATTTTATATGACGCCGCCCATAGACAACGTATTAAACAATACAATCTATATCAATGCGCTGGATACTTCCGATGATCTGTCACTTTTTACGACATTAGCGCATGAAGGTTATCCGGGACATCTCTACCAGACTGTTTACAGTCAGCGTTTCCGCGACCGTAGCGGTATCACACCACTGTGCACTGCACTCTACTACGGCGGATACATCGAGGGCTGGGCTATGTATGCGGAACTGTCCTCCTACGACTATGCGGTTGAGCTGGCAGCGAAAGACCATCCCGAAGCCGCCGGATATTACCTTGCCTGCAGGCTGGACCGGCAGATACAACTCTGCCTGTACTCTTTGCTGGATATCGCTATCCACCATGATGGAGTCAGTCTCGAAGACATAAGTGAGATCTTCGCCTCTCTCGGTTCCACGAATCCGGAGACGATAAATGCCGTCTATGAATATATCGTGGAAGAGCCTTGCAATTATCCGAAATATTATCTCGGCTATCTGGAAATCATGGAATTAAAAAAACAGGCGGCAGAAATCTGGTTTCCTGACTGCCAGACTCCCGACACCTGTAAATCCTCTGATTTCCTGTACCGTTTCCACCGTTTTCTGCTGGAAAACGGTCCGGCAGATTTCAAGACATTATCTGCCCTGCTTTCCTCTGCCACTGTTGACTGAGCAAAAAAAACAATTCAACTTTGTCAAGGCTTTCTCCAAAACCTGCTGTTCCTCCTCGGTCAGTTCCCCAACAACCGTATTGATCATCTGTTCATGGAATTTCTGGTGATGGAGAAAAGCCCGCCTCCCTTTTTCCGAGAGGGAAATAAGCACTACTCGCCTGTCCTCCTCGCTTCTTACCCGGTTCACATAGCCTTTCTTGACCAGACTGTTGACGGCGATCGTAAGCGTTCCCGTAGTGACATCCAGTGAGCGCGCCACACTCGTCATGTTCTTCGCGTCCTCCATGCCGATCGCCTCGATCACATGCACATCATTGGTTGTCACGTCCTTATATTCTCCGGTGCGGATCGCACGCTCCTCGATCGCGTTAATGTTGCGGAACAGTTTGACCAGCACTTCATTTAATGCACTATTGATATCCATAATTTCTTCCATTCTGATAATTCAATAAGTATTGCTGTTTTATTTTAACAAAAAATAGTTTGAGAGTCAAATTATGAAATTTTTTTTATAATTTCTTTCTTTTTTCTTTCGAGATTTGACATATCTCATTCACAATTATCATGTATAATATAAATTGTAGTTGGGGAATACATAAGAACAATGATTCTAATCTACACCTTAATGGAGCCGCCAGTGCTGCTTCGGTGCTGACCGGCTCCGACTAAACATAACAGGCATGTCCCCTACAGACATCCTGTTGACATATATTGCGTTTACACATTTCTATCCTTCTCACACACAAAAACGGCGCTCAAGCGAGAGCCGTTTTTGCATATGGATGTTTCCGTTATGTATCTCTATTCGCGGCATATCCAACGCTCCTTGCAGAATGCCATCCGTCTTCTCATACCAGGATGCCCGCCAGGATGATACTCGCCGCCACTCCTGCGAGTGTGGCAAGCAGCGCACCTGTCAGTGTATATCTCGTCTTCGTCACCTTCGCCGCAAGAAAATAGACGGACATTGTATAGAAAATCGTCTCCGTACAGCTCATCATGATCGATGTCGTCATTCCGATCAAGGAGTCCGGTCCATGGTTTTTAAAAATATCCAGCACCAGCCCTGTTGCCGCAGAAGAAGAAAACATTTTGATTAAGATTAACGGAACAAGCTCGGACGAAAAACCCATCCTGGAAGTGATTCCCGCAAACAGACCGCCAAGGAAATCCAGGAAACCCGATGCCCGCAGCACCCCCACCGCCACCATCAGCCCGATGAGCGTAGGCATGATCCGCACCACCGTGTAGAATCCATCTTTTGCCCCTTTGATAAAGTCTTCGTACACGTTGCTGCGCGCCGCAATGCCATACGCCACGATATAGAAGATAATGACCGGAATGATAATATTGGAAATATTGGATAAGACTGCAACCATGAACGATGCCCCACGCAAAAACTGCACAGATTATTAATATAATCTATGCAGTCCTATGATATCATATGTCTTGTTCTTGTCTTGTGTGACATTGCTTCTGCTATGCCCCAAATTCATGCAAAGAATTTCCCTATTTTCAATACACTTATCATACCATTTCAAAAGTTCGGAAAGCTTCTGTTTTTCTATTGACAAAACTTCCCCCATCCGATACAATCATTTGCAAAAGAGATGGGTTTTCACCGTACAGTTTTTACTCAAGCGGGCTGCTCGTTTCTTTTTTTATTGCCAACAGATCATACAGGTACTTTTTACCATCTGCATCATGACGCACCAGCATCCGGGCAAAAAAGATATTGTACCGGCAGACCTCACCGCTTTTATCATCATACACCGGCAGAGCAAATCTCACATCATACCGATACCACCCATACTTTGCATCCTTTTCATGCTTCTTTTTGGTATTCTCTGAATATTCCCCATTCGTGGCAATCTGTATCAACTCAGGAATCCCCTGCGCCGCATTTGCCTTAGCTTTTGCAACGGCTCCTTTAAGGGCAAGCCTGCTCTCTGACCCAGCATATTCATCCGGGAAACTGCTGGAAATAAATATCTTCTCTGATGTTTCCGCAATCTCATAAAATTCACCTACATATTCCTTGAGATAATTTTCCACCTCTTTCCAGTCTTCCCTCTTTTTACCCTTAAATCGAATATCGTTAATCAGTACGATTTTCTCCCCATCAAGACCGACAATAATATTTACATTTCTATCCATGGTGTCCAGTCCCCTATTCCCTTTAATATGCAATTTTTCTAAAACCCATTTCGGAATACATATTTGCCCGTCGTTAAATTTTTCCTGCTTAATACTTGCGAAAAAATAGCCTTCCAAAATGGAAGGCTTATTTTGCAGCCATATCCGCCGCAATATTCCGCGCCACATACACGCCGCTTGCCGACGCGTGGGAGAGGGAATGTGTCACGCCGCTGCCGTCACCGATAATATAAAGCCCCTTGTATTTCGTCTCAAGATGCTCGTCGATCTCCACTTCCATATTGTAAAACTTCACTTCCACGCCATATAGAAGCGTATCGACGTTGGCTGTTCCCGGCGCGATCTTGTCAAGCGCATAGATCATTTCTATAATGCCGTCTAAGATACGCTTTGGCAATACCAGGCTCAAATCACCCGGCGTCGCTGACAATGTCGGTTCCACCAGCCCTTCCGAAATGCGCTTATCGTTACTGCGCCGTCCTCTCACCAGATCGCCAAAACGCTGTACAATCACACCGCCGCCCAACATGTTGGACAAGCGCGCAATGCTCTCGCCGTAACCGTTGCTGTCCTTGAAAGGCTCGGAGAAATGCTTCGCCACAAGCAACGCAAAATTCGTATTTTCCGTCTGCTTATCCGCGCCCTCATAACTGTGCCCATTCACCGTCACGATCCCGTTTGTGTTCTCATTGACCACAATCCCATGCGGGTTCATGCAGAATGTCCTCACCCGATCCTCGAATTTCTCCGTGCGGTAGACGATTTTGCTCTCATACAATTCATCAGTCAGATGGGAAAAGATCACTGCCGGAAGCTCCACCCTAACACCGATATCTACACGATTGGACTTGGTCTGGATATCCAGTTTCTCACAGACATTTTCCATCCATTTACTGCCGCTGCGTCCTACAGATATGACACATTTGTCACATTCATGTGTCTCATCCTCGCAGAGCACCCGGTAGCCGTCGCCCGCATTCTCCACCATACAAACCGGCGTATCGAAATGGAACTCAACTTGCTCTCTCAATAACTCGTATAGGTTTTCCAGCACGATATAGTTGATGTCCGTCCCAAGATGGCGCACGGAAGCATCCAGCAGATTCAGCTTATTCTGCAAACACAATTTCTTAAAATGGCTTCCGGCTGTCGTATACAGTTTCGTGCCTTCCCCACCGTACTTCATGTTGATTGAATCCACATATTTCATGAGATCGATCGCCTGTTTTTTGCCTATATGCTCATATAATGTGCCGCCGAAGTCGTTAGTGATATTATATTTCCCATCGGAAAAAGCACCCGCGCCGCCGAAACCGCTCATAATGGAGCAGCTTTTGCAGTGCACACAGCTCTTTACTTTATCGCCGTCAATCGGACAGCGCCTTGCCTCAAGCGCGTGTCCCGCTTCAAACACTGCGATTTTTAAATTCTTTTCCTGCTGTATCAGTTCATATGCGGTGAAGATGCCGCCGGGACCTGCACCGATGATGATTACATCGTATTTCATAATTTTTATCATTCCTTTCCAAAGCACAAACAGTTTGTGAAAAATTTGTCAAATTCTTTCATTTTTCCTCCAAGAGGAAGCGGGATATGTACCATCATTTTCCAAACAGGTCGCTGTGCGTTCCAGTACGAGTCAAAGTCAATATCAATACTCCTTCCTCAATGCGATAGATCAGCAACCAATCCGGGAGAATATGGCATTCTCTATGCCCCTCCCAATTACCGGACAATGCATGGTCTTTATTCCTCTCCGGTAATTTCTCGCCGCACGAAAGCATCCGGATAATATCATCCAGCAAATCAATATTCAAATAGCGTTTCATTGCCTGTTTGTAATCTTTTTTAAACTGTGTCGTCCAAACAATATCACAGTTCATCGTTTCAACTCCCGAAGCGCCTCTTCTACATCGGAATAGCGTCTCACGTTGGGATCATGCACAATCCGTTCCGCCTCCAGCATAGCCGCGATCGTCTCCTTATTGGGCTGATGCAGGGTAATCTCAAAGGGGATTCCGCCC
>JAMPGN010000123.1 GCA_023663915.1 Eubacterium sp.
GGAGCAGGGAACGGTTTCCCCCGATAAAATTATTTGGGAATAACCGATGAAGGCGTTGCAATGCCAAAAATCAAAAAATAGATTGGGAGGACAGGGGACGGGGCTTTTGTCGGATGGTTCCCGACAAGAGCCCCATCACTCTGTCCTCCACGCCCTCAAAGTAAATTATCAAAGTTCATAATGCCCTATGGGAAGATATAACACGAGGGAAAATGTCATAAATTCCGCGCCTGCTGCTGTTTCACCCTCTTCTTGTCGTCATACATCATCTGATCCGCCACGTTCCGAAAATTTTCCTCAGCAAGCCGACAATATCCAATCGCATAGCTAACCGGAACCGCACAGAGTTTGTTATATCCCTTGCACAGCTCTTCCAATTTGCGCACGAACTGTTTTGCGTCTTTTTGATACAGAACCGCAAATTCATCTCCGCCCTGACGGTATGCGATTCCATCATCACCGACTGCCTCAGTGAGCATACGCGCAAACTCCTGCAATAACTTATCCCCCGCCGAATGCCCAACCGTATCATTCACCATTTTCAGATTGTTCAAATCGGCAATCAGATAATAGGCATTTTCCTTCTGCGCATACTTATCCCAATCCCGTTCCAAGGCATTACGGTTATAAATATTCGTCAGATAATCAATATAGGCAAGCCGGCTTCCTATCTCCGTGCCAAAAAGAATGAGATTCCGCATACAACTGTATTTGCTGAAAGCCTCTTCATCCGACAAAATCTTCGTCTCAACATTTACGGTCTCCCGTCCGTATTTACTCTCGACGCTATGCTTTACCCTCTCAAGTACTGCCTGCGCCTTTTCTTCCGAGCTGCCAAGAAACGCAACGCCGTTTTCTCCGAAACGATAACCATACAGATGGCACTGTCTAATTTCCTTATAGATGTCCCTAAGAATCATGACGTCCTGTTTCCAGTCTAAATTATTCTCCGTCTTACAGAAACAAAGCATCGCTAGGATGATTTTCTGCTTATCAAAATCAAATCCGTCCAACACAGTCTCAAGGGAATACTGGTTAAACAGGGCTGTCTTTTCATCCACATATTTCTCCGTATTCTCGTTGCTTAAAATAAGCCCAAGCAGAATGAGCGTCGAACAAACCACCACCGCCAGCACTTCCGGAATGATCATCTGAATGACCGCTGTTACCACGAAAAGCGGGACGGCAAGCACGATCGCAAGTCTTTTCTCATCGTCCAGGATCTTCCTGTAGCGCAGACAATAATACAGAATCAGAAGCAGGTAAATCACCAGACTCCCATACAGTGCATACGCCTTAGGTCCTAAAGAATAATCGGTCGTCGTTCCATGGACATAGGTGATCGGCAGCACAAAAATCCCCACCGTGGACACGCAAAACGGCAGGCTATGTAATACCCTTACTAATGTCGAAAAAGGCAGATCCGCTTCCAAATAGCTTCTCATATACAGAAACAGTAAAAAAATAAATCCCAGTATTGACATTAAATAGACAATATGCGCGATCAGATTGACCTCTTCCGGCACGACATCCCTGTGGTTCACCGTGCAGATCGTAATCAGGTCAAACGACGCATTGAGCAGCGCATCCATGATAAGCCACTGGAATATTCTGGTGGATTTAATCGGGATATGTGGTTTTCGATAGTAAAAACCTATCATATATATCATAAACAAAAGACATGCGGCCGATGTCTTTACCAATGCAAACATATCGTTTATTCCTCTCCACCAAAATTTTCAATCATATAAAATAAGTATAGGTGTTTTTCACGAAAATGACAAGGAAATCGTTACAGATCAATCGCATGTTCATCCAATAAAAACTGCTCAACACCGATATACATAATCCCCTTCTCATCATACCATGGAATAATATCGTCTCTGACTACAACAATCTTCTTGAAAGAATCCGCTATCCTGTTCAATGAGTTGGCATGCCTTTTCTCACCTTCAAACGCCGCGTAGAACTCGCTGTAAGTCAACGGATTTACTCTGATCTCATCGCCTCTGTCTTTAAATTCCGTCAAAATATCCGACGAGAGCATACGGGAATTGCTTCCCGTAACATACAAATCTACATTTTTCCTTTTCATCAGCCTTAAAAAGACATCCACGAATCCGATTTTGGCATCTGTATTCTCTACATAAGGGTTTTGGATTTCGGCAACTTTCTGAATCTCGTCGATAAAAACATAATATTTCTGCGATTTATCCGCAACTTTTGCCCGTATATACTGATCTAGTTCTAACGGATTGCGGTATCTTGCATTGAGCGCCTCATCCAGTGCAGGCCCGATGATATTCTCATCTGCTATCCCGATGGAATTTAAATATTGATGATACAATTCAAATAACAAATATGATTTCCCGCATCTTCTGATCCCTGTGATTACCTTGATTAATCCATTTTCCTTTTTGGAAATGAGTTTGTTCAGATATCGATCCCTTTTAATAACCATAAGCGCCTCTCAAATTATTTTTGCGGTTATCCGCACTTTTTGTTCAATTCAAGTATTGCATATCCAAAAAGAAAAGCCAATATCACCCGAAATTTTTCGCGGTTATCCGCATTTTTATTCGAGTAATACTGGCTTTCGCCATAAATATCAATCTTTTGTCTCCGTCTCTTCCAGGATAGAAGTGCAATGCGGGCATCTCACTGCATGGATCGATATTTTCGTCTTGCAGTAAGGACATTCTTTTTCCGTTTCCTCCTTCACTTCTTCTTTTTTGCCTAAACGCTCAAGTTTGTTGAGCTGCCGGATCATAATAAATACCACCATGCTGATAATCAGGAAATTGATCACCTGCGTGATAAACGTCCCGTAATTGATTGTCGCCGCATTCTCCCCACTGCCGAGCACGATCATCAGCCTGCTGAAATCAATCCTGCCCGTGAGCAGACTGAGTACCGGCATAAAAATATCGTTCACCAGAGAACCTACGATTCCGGTAAACGCGCTGCCGATAATCATACCTACCGCAAGATCAATCATGTTTCCTTTCAGCGCAAATTTCTTAAATTCTTCCATAAATTTCTTCATATTGATATTCTCCTTTGTATTTTGTATGTTTTTCAAATTGGTATATTTATACCCTATCTTTTTTAACATACCATATTCTCATACAAATTACCACCAAAATATCTTCCACAGACCGTCTGCACCACACACCAAAATCCCACACTGCAATCCCGCTTTGAAACACGCACTTGCAATATTCACACATTGTACTCTTCACCCAATCGTGCTATACTTAGTATCGTCTTTGCAAAAAAAACAAACGATACCAAATATTGTGTGGAAGGTGATTACTTATGAAAAGAAACAGAAGCAAAAAAACAACTCTCGCAGCCTTGTTGGCGTTATCCTGCGCCGGAATGCTCCTGTCGGGCTGTGCCGCAGATGAAAAAGGCGCAGATGAACCGGCTGTTGGACAGGAAATCTCCCCGGAAGATCTGGAGGCTACAAAGGAATCTTCATCCGATACGCTGCTCACGGATGCATCGACAGCCAACGACTCTGCAGAAACCACCACAACAGATACATCGACATTGATTACCCCCGATGTTGAAAACACAACACCGGCAGATTCCCCGGACACATCGCAGCCTTCTCCTGTGTCCGGCAGCCTATATGAACAATTCTTAAACAACAGTATCCCGGCAACTATCAGCAGTGATTACCCGCAAGAAGATTATGTTACACCAATCTTTGAAAGAGGCAGTTCCTTCACTTTAACAGAGCTGGGCGAACGTGTATCCCAGTATTTCCTCAATCCGGAATATACGGATAAAACGTCCTACGATTCTATACAATATGCCTATGTGGGTTGTCCGGACAGTGCAGACGCAGATGCCAGAAATCTGCTTGTCAAATTTATCGGGCTGAATATTTATTCACAGGACGATGACAGTTATGCGGTATTCATCATCACCGAGAACGACGGACAACTCTATGTGACAGACAGCTATGAATGCTGGGCGAGAAGCTCAACTATCGCATATGCAGACGGATCACTGCATGATTCCGGTTCCGGCGGTGCGGGCGATCACTATGCCAGTTTACTTGCCATTCTTTCCAATGGCAAAAAAGCGACCGTTTACGCCTCCGAAACGTTGGAAGGCTGGTGGACAAGTTCGGTAAACGATACCATCTACAATGAAGTGTACGGTGAGAATACGGAATGCAGCCTAATCGTAACGATCTACACGATTGGCGGGAATAACTATTATCAGTACGACCTGAGCATGTGTCCGGACGAAGAAAAACCATTCTGTGAGAATTATATCAGCAGATGCCGCGACGAGGCGGGCATCAACTGGGTTACTTGGGAAGAGATTCAAAGTGCAATACAGAATAATTGCTCCGCGCTCGGCTTGGATTATGGCATCCTGGACTCGCAGGAAGAAGCGGTGTGGAACAATTTATGACGCAATTTCCTCTAACACAATGGCACATGCCACAGACAATGACAATCCCATCGTCTACAGCATGTGCCGCGAAAATTTATTCCATGAAAGCAATCCAAGCTCCTAAGCTGCCTGTCTTTCTTCCTTCCTCTTGTTTGCCGCTACAGCCCTGCGCTTGATCTGGAAAGCATCAAACCACATGACTAACAGCATAATTGTGCCTTTTGCAATGTACTGATAATATGTATTCAGTCCGGCGAGCTGCATACCGTTCGTCAATAGACCCATAATCAACACACCGGCAATACAGTTTGCAATCTTACCGTCACCGCCGCGAACCGATACGCCGCCGACCAGAACGCCTGTCAGAATGGTAATTTCTGTGCCTGCCGCAGTGCCCGCTGCCGCTGCGCCTACTCTGGAAGTCAGAATAATTGCTCCGACTCCACAGAAGAAACCCGCTATACAGCCGATTGCATATTTCATTCTTTTGACATTGATACCTGCCAGTCTGGCTGCCGCTTCGTTGCCGCCTAAAGCAAACACATATCTTCCGAAATAGGTCCTGTCCATAATAAAACTCATGATAAAACCACAGATAATCATCATAATGGTCGCCCATGTCAGACTTGGATGCAGAACCGTTCCCTGTCCGATCTGTTTAAAGGAATCCGACAATCCGGAAATTGTCTTAGAATTGGTGATAACATACGCAACACCCTGATATACCGTACTCAAACCGATCGATACGAAAATTCTTGGAAGCTGGAGAAGCTGTTCTAGCAGCGTACCAAGCGCTCCGAATATAATACTCATAACGATCGTAATCACACAGGCAATCACTACCGGAACATTCCACTGGGTAATCATCAAGGCACACACAACTCCGCAGATACTCATCTGATAGCCCACTGCCATATCCAGACCGCCGGACATCATAATCAAGGCAATACCATAGGTGCATATGATGATATAAGCATTCTGATTCAGTATATTCAATATATTTGTCACGGTAAAGAAATTTTGACTTGTAAAGGAAAATATAATACAGATCACCAGCAACAATACCCATGCTAAATTTCTTCTACAAAAATCTACTATTTTTGACATAATCATCCCTCCATAATACCAGAAGCCAGTTCAAGGACTCTGTCCTGGCTAAATTTTTCTTTTGAAAGTTCCCCGCTGACTCTTCCTTCATGAAGCACTATGATCCGGTCACTCATGCCCAGAAGCTCCTCCATCTCGGAAGAAATCATCAAAATCGATCTGCCTTCCTCCACAAGACGATTCATCAGTTTATAGATTTCCTGTTTTGCTCCTACATCAATCCCTCTTGTCGGTTCATCAAAAATGAGAATATCATTATCTGCTGCCAACACTTTTGCAACGACTACTTTCTGTTGATTCCCGCCGGAAAGATTTTTCACTTCCTGTTTCACACTGGGAGTCTTAATGGCGAGTGTATCAACAAACTGGTCCGTCATCTGGTCCGCCCGCTTAAAATCAATAATGCCAAACTTACTGATTTTTCTCATGCTCATGATCGGAATATTCCACTCGATCGTATATTCCAGAAAAACACCTTCCAGCTTCCGGTCTTCCGGAACCAGCCCGATTCCCAGTTCCACACCGTCCGCCGCAGACGCCGCCTTCATTTTCCGCTGCTTCCTCTGCAGCATCTGACGCTTCGGGCTGCGCTGCCTCTTCCGGCTCTGACGCTTCCTCTGCTTCCGCCGCCGGCTCCGCTGTACTTTCCGTACTGCTGCCCGTGCTTCCCGATGAATTTCCACATCCGAAAAGACCGAAAGCCAACGTCAGGGACAATACGACTGCAACTGCTTTTTTCATCATTTTTACTACCTCCCTTTTCTTTTTGTGATATGATTATTGTAAATAATAATTTCTTTTCAAAGAGGTGGAAAATGTTATGAAAAGGTGTCAATTTTTGCACTCATACCATTCTGCGTCCGGATGATTACCTTGCAATCTTCCAGCATATTCTCCCGCATTTTGGAAAAATACACAATTCGTATTCCCCTATGTATCAACTGCATGAAATAAGACTGGAGCGCCGGTATTTCATCCATACTGATTCCCTGATAGGGCAATTCCAATATGATAACTTCCGGTTTCAAAATCTCCAATCTTGCGATAGATAATATTTTTCTCTGTAGAGCAGACAACTCCCGAACGGAAACCTCCTCGATCTTCCAATTCTGCTCTCTGGCAAAGATCTCCTCCACTTTCTTCTGCAGCCGCTTCTTCACAATCCCCGTATGGGTATACGTCACTCTTTCACGGGCAGCGATCGTCAGATTCTCGCCAATACTGAGATTTTCAAAAAGCATATCCTGGCTATTTCTCGGAACAACCGCTGTTTTCCCAAGACAACTGACGCCGGAATCCGGAACGGAGGCCCTGATATATTCATCCCAGATCTGAGGATTATAGCGTTGTACACATTTTAAATACGACCAAAAATCATATTTCAAATCACATTCATAATCGTACAAACCGATAAAATATCGTTCCGTCCCGGTCCGAACCCTTTGTGTCTGAAAAAAATTTCCAAACTTCAATTTCTCACGCACCTGGTCGGGAACCACCGTCCATTCTTTTAGCGCCTTACCCTGATGAAGAAATTGTGTCCGTGTTGCAAATTCCGAAAGAAACGTATAACAGGAGGACAGAATTAGAAAGGTCATGCCGCCTTCATGCAGTTTCCGGATCATATTCCACAATTCTTCTCCGATTTTTCCTTCGACAACTTCTCTGCCAACATTAATCAGAACCAGATCCATATGCAAAAGTCTTGCCTTGAGGAGACCTAACTTTTTCCGCTCGATACCTTTACCTAACATCCATACGGGTGTATCGGGGTCCAAAGGAACCTGTTCCCTGGTGAAGTAACTCTTCATCTGAGCATCTATTTTCTTCTTGGAAAACAGATGCCAGAATGGTTTCATCGGCATAATATTCTCCGCAATCGTCGCATTTTCCATATATTCATCGGCAAATGAGACTGCGTAAATCCCCTTCTCCATCGCATAAGCGCTGTCATATTCCGTAAGCGGTATCTCCGATTCATGGACATAAATCTTTCCTTCATCCGCCTGCAGATTCCCGGCAAGGATATCATTCAGACAGTCCAGGCTTTGATCCAGAAGACACTGTATATAAACAATCTCTCCCTGATGAATCGAAAGATCATATCCGTTCAGCAGTTGTCCACATCGTATATTTTCCACCCTCAAAATTTCCCTCATGACTGCTTATCCAATCCCTCCTCATATCGGATTCTCGTAAAATCATCAATCCGCGGAATGGAAACCACCGCATCGGTCCCTTCACCCACCATAGACCGATAGCGGATGCCGTACTCATCTCCAAATGTAATCTTAATTCGTGCATTCACATTCGTAACCGCAATACTGTTATGACTGCCCTTTCCTTTCCGGCTTCCTGCAAACAACATCTGTTCCATTCTCCGATTCATTTCATCAAGCTGCGCGATATCCATACCGACTCCGTTATCCGAAATAATGATTGTCACCTTTTTCTCAGTCGCATACATACGGACGGTCAGCATCCCCTTGCGGCTGACTTTCTCCAAACCGTGAATCATTGCATTTTCCACCAACGGCTGTAAAGTCATTTTCGGAATATAGAAATCATAAATGTTCTCGTTCTCGATCTCCACTTCCATGTCAAACCGATCTTCAAAACGATATTTCTGGATATAATAGTAGTCCAAGATATGGTTTATCTCCTCACGAATCTGCACCAATCCTTCCTCGTGACTGATACAATAACGGAAGAATTTCGACAGTACTTCCGTCATGGAAGCAATCTCCCGGTTGCCGTCCAGAAGAGCCTTGCTGCGGATACTATCCAGCGTGTTATACAGGAAATGGGGATTGATCTGGCTTTGCAGCGTGTAGAGTTCTACGCGTTTTTTCATGATTTCAAGTTTTTGCGCTTCCTCTTCATTCCAAGCAACATCCCGTCCCTCTCTCTTTTTCTTCTCCTGAAACATAAATTCCATAATACGTTTCTGCCGATACGATGTTATCAGTAAATAAATCAGACACAGACTGTCAAGCAACCACAATACCCCTGTCAGCCAAGCCTTACCCACGCAAAATACCATCAAGAAAGAGACTATATACAATATTATGGTTATCCATACCGCCGCAAGAAACCTTTTCATATGGAACGCTCTGCCTTTCTTTTATCTCCAATAAATATCGTTCGTCAACCGTATATTTTCCGGTATTCCGTGGGTTTGATTCCTGTATTCTTCTTAAACAGTTTGGAATAATACTTCTCATCGGGATATCCTACCGCTACGGCAATTTCCTTAATTGTAAGCGTAGTGTCCGCCAACAATTTCTCCGATTCTTCCAGACGCACCTGCGTTAAGTACTCGGCAAACCCAATACCCAGTTCTTCCTTAAAAAGTTTGCTCAGATACGTAGTGGAAATGTTGCTTTTCTCTGCAACCTCTTCCTGAGAGATCGGTTTTGCGTAATTTTCACGAATATAACAGACTGCCTCACTGATCGGCTTTCCGATTTTTTTATTGATCTTCTTCTGTTCTTCCTGCATGTAGTCATCCAATTTCCCATACAGATTCTTAAGGAGCTGTAAGAAATTCTTTGCTTCCAAGTATGCATAATTGCAGTTGACCGTCATCTGCAAACTGCATTCTGGTATGACATGGCTGCGCACAATGTCTACGATCCTGCGGAAGATCTCTGCAAAATCACCGGGATAACCGTTCGTATAAGTGCCTGCTTTAACCGACAAACGATGGAATATTTCTCCCAATTCTTCCCTTCTCAAGTACTTGATGCAGTTCTTCAAATTTTCCTGCTCCTCAAAATCCATCACGTTCCGGATATCTATACGTTTCAGTCCAGAAATCTGCGTGTAATCTAGCACGCCGCTCCGCATAGCTATGAACCTTCCCCACTCTGCCGCTTCCGCCTCCGAAAAAGCCTGCCATAATTCCCTAATGTTGTTTTTGACACTGCTGACACCGATGTTCCAGATAAAATCCCCGTAAATTTCTCCCATATCACGAACGCCATAGTAGAGTGCGGAAATCATCTCCCTGATCTGCTTTTTATCTTCCGGTGCATAATTCAACACAATAATACAGCCACGGTAAGTAATATGATAATAATAGATGCTCCACCCATCAAAATACTTACAGATCAGACGTTCCATCTCATCTTCAAAGAAAGAATTTTGCTGCGCAAAGATACCACTCATATTCGAGGAAACCATCATTACCTGATAGCATTCTTTCTCAAACTCCGTATGATATTCCGTGTTACAAATTTCACGTGTGGCGGTGTTTGCAACCGCCTTTGCCTGTCGATCTAGCGAC
Source organism: Eubacterium sp. (assembly GCA_023663915.1). Next base: position 9,812 of record JAMPGN010000123.1, read on the forward strand.
GTAAAATCTGACCAGAACTGCTCCATTCTTTCACGGTTCTGTTGTGCCCTGATTCTGGATAGTTCTTCTCTGTCATCCCGTTCCTCCCTGATCTGGGCAATCTGCCGGCAAACTTTTTCCAGTGTCTTGTTCAACTGTTCCTCATCGATTGGTTTCAAGAGATAATCTACGACATTCAAGGCGATTGCACTCCGTGCATATTCAAAATGACGGTATCCGCTGATTAAGATAAACAGACTCCCTATCCCCTCTTTTCGCGTCGCCTCAATCAGCTCGATTCCGTCCAGATCCGGCATCTGAATATCCGACAGCACAAAATCCGGACGGTTTTTCTTAATGCTCTCCAGCGTGCTTTTGCCGTCATAGCACTCATCGATGATCTCTATTCCATATTTGTCCCAATGTCCCAATAGTCTGATTAGTTTCAAAATCTTTGGTTCATCATCCGCTATGATCACTCTGTAACTCATGTCTGTATCCCTACACTTTCAGTTCTTTCCCATTTACAGACAAACTGACTTTCTTCCTGCCTGTCAGATTCCGCACATCAACTTTATCCTTTGTGACAACAATGCTCAGTTTTTCCCCTTTCCAATATAACGTGAATGCAAGTTCATCCCAATTCTTCGGAAGTCTTGGATGGATACGCAGTTTTCCGTTCAACATACGCACGCCGCCAAATCCATAGACAACACACTGCCATACGCCACCGAAGGATGCCGCATGGATACCTGCATTGGAAGTTCCCATATATGGACCTAAATCGATCGTTGCTGCCTTCCGGAACAAATCGTATGCCATATCATCATCACCCATATCTGCCGCCTGCACGGAATGCGTGGAAAGGGATAAGGAACTGTCATGCAGTGTCCTTTCAACATAGTAGTTCCAGCTTGCCCTCTTAACCTCCGGCGTAAACCAGTCTTCCATCAGATAGAACAATACCAGACAGTCCGCCTGTTTGCAGACTTGAATGTTCTGAATCTGATCCAAATTATAATCCTTCATGATTCCGCCGACAAAATCCTGCTGCTTATACTTGGTCAGATCAATATACTGCCCCTTCATGAAACGGTCATCCATGGGCAGAATGCCTTCCTCCGTAGGCTGCGGCAAATAAATTTTTTCCATCCCATCCTTCCATTTCAGGTAATTTTCATCCAGACCTAATTTTATATCAAGACGCTCAAAAAGCTCCGGTTTCTCACTCCGCAGCATTTCATAATACTCTATAGCTTTCCCTAAATTCCACGCCGCCATATAATTTGTAAATGCATTGTCGTTTACATGTTCATGGTACTCATCCGGTCCAACCACGTCATTGATATGGTAAAGCCCGTCCTCCTGCGTTTCCAGACGGGAACTCCAGAAAATTGCCGTGTCCATAATCAACTCATATCCATACTTTTCCATGAAATCCGTATCACCGGTAATCACTCCATACTGCCATACGCCAAAAGCCACATCCGCAGAAATATGCTGTTCAATAATACCGGACCAGACTTTGATCGGTTTGCCAGTAATAATATCTACATCCATATATAGCGGGCAGGTTTCGCCATCGTCCAGCCATGCCGACTCCCATGGAAACATAGCGCCCTTATAACCGTTTTCTTTTGCCTTGCGGTGAGCGCCGGGCAGCGAAAGATAACGGTATTCCTCCAATTTTCGCGCTGCCTCCGGATCGGTAAACATATAGTAAGGAAGCAGAAAAATCTCGGTATCCCAGAAACAGTGTCCTTTGTATCCCTCACCCGAAAGACCTTTTGCTCCAATATTCATACGATTGTCATGCTTTGGCAAAAACAGCCGCATCTGGTACTGGGCATAACGCAGGGCAAAAAGATCAAATTCACTTTCCTTATCTCCTTTGATCATAATGGGTGCATTGTTCCAAACTTCCTTCTGCCATTCTATGGCAGATTCCTCCATCATGGCATCATAGCCGATACTTTCCAATACTTTTAAATCTTTCAATGATTTTTCCTGCAGTGCGGCTACACTCAAACCATCTGCGTCAAAGTCACGGGTCGTCCGAACATTTACCAGTTTTTCCATCACAAATATCTCACCGGCGTTCAGTTCGATCTGATAATCGGCATATAAATACCGGCGTTCGATATTGACATCTGTTTCCAGCGAAACCAATTTTCCGTCCTTCTCAAAGCTATGTACCGCATTTAAAACAAAATCAATCTTGCTTTGTGTTGTCCGTTCCACAAACTGAAGATATTTTTTTTCATAAAAGCGTTTCTCTACTTCCGAAAAGTGCTGGCTTCCGGTATTGCTGACGCGGGCGTCAATCCCGGAACGGATCTTTAAAGTGACTGGATTACCTTCCGCTTCCACTGTGATCTTCAATCCGATATCATGCAGACGCTTAAGGGATACTACTCTTCGGAAGGTAATTTTGACTTTCTTTCCATTTGGCGCAATCCAGTGTACAATGCGGGTGAGTTCCCCTGTCTTAATATTCAATTCACGGCGATATCCTTGGTAACTGCCTTCCATCAAATTGAAACGCTGTCTGTCAATCCACAATTCTACAGCCGTAACATCAGCAGCATTGGGGAGTTCTGTCACTTCTTCTGCATCAAACTTATTGAATGTACCGTTGACCAGCAAATCCCTGATTTCCCCCACATAGCGTTCTTCTGTCGCTGCCCGCAGCCCCAGATACCCGTTTCCCTGCGCCATGACAGCCTCACATTTTCCAAGCCATGCAGGATCAAAACGGTCTTCCGCAAGAATCCAGTCATTTATTTTTTCATAATTCATTCCCATTTTTGCCTCCACTCCGAAGCGTTGTACGCTGAGGAACGCGAGCAGAATCTCAAATTCTGCTCTGCGATCAAGAGAATTTGTGACGCTTCTGCAC
>JAMPGN010000124.1 GCA_023663915.1 Eubacterium sp.
CAAACTGGAACTACAGGACAATGAATGGGAATTTGAAACGATTGACCACGACAGAGAAATCGCAAGAGCGGTCGTCTATGATGATGCAGGCAGTTTCTATTTTGTGAGAGCGGTCCGCGACGATGATTTTGGAAAAGCGGTCTTGATTGAAACTTCGGGCGGCGGCGTTGAGCCGAAGGAAGAATTGACTGTGGCGGTCAAAAGAGAGTTAAAGGAAGAACTGGGAGCAGAAGTGGATATTGTCTGCAAGATCGGCGTGGTAAGCGACTATTATAATCTCATTCATCGACATAATCATAACCATTATTTTTTGTGCAAGGCAGTTTCTTTCGGAGAAAAGAATCTGACACAGGACGAGATAGAGAGTTTCCGGTTATCGACCTTAAAGATGACGTATGAGGAAGCGGTCAGAGAATACGAAAAATGTTCAGATACAAAGATTGGAAGACTGATCGCCAATCGGGAACTGCCCGTTTTGCATCGGGCGAAAGAAATTTTAGAAAAGCAGAAAGAGGAGGTGCGGTTATGAAAGTTGCAGTAAGGTATTATACGCGGTCGGGAAATACCCGAAAACTTGCGGAGGCGGTCGCGGAGGCAGTCGGTGTGACGGCGGAGACAACGGAAAAGGCGCTTGCGGAGGATGTGGATATCCTGTTTTTGTGCAGTTCGGTCTATGCTTACGGCGTAGATGAAAGCGTCAAAAAGTTCATTGCGGATATTCGGGTAAAAGTAGGGAAAGTCGTCAATGTCAGCACGGCTGCATTGGTAAAGTCCACTTACAAGCAGGTCGGAAAACTGTTAAAAGAAAAAGGAATCACACAGGCGGAAGAGGAATTTTACTGTAGGGGTTCCTTTGGACCGGCGCACAAGGGAAAGCCGGATGAAAACGATTGTAAGGCTGTCGCTGCGTTTGCAAAAAGTATTGTGGAAAAGGAAGGATGACAAGTATGCAGGCAATCATGGAAACGCTGTTTGATATTGTGTATCTGACGCTGGTGATCACGGTCGGGATCAGGATGATGTGCGGAAGCCGCGGAGAAAAACAGTATTTTCTGTTTGGATCAATGGCAATCATTTTGGGCACGGGCGACGCGTTTCATTTGATTCCCCGCGCTTATGCGTTATGTACGACAGGGCTGGAAAACTATACGGCGGCGCTCGGCATAGGGAAGCTGGTGACTTCCATTACCATGACGCTGTTTTATGTGCTGCTCTATTTCATCTGGCGAATCCGTTACCGTGTGCAGGACAAAAATGTGCTGACAGCCTGTGTCTGCCTGCTGGCGGCGGCAAGGATCGTTCTGTGCCTTTTCCCGCAAAATGAGTGGACGTCGGCGGACGCACCGCTGTCGTGGGGAATCTACAGAAATCTTCCGTTTGTAGTGCTTGGGGCGCTTATCATTGTCCTTTATTTCAAAAAGGCATCTGAGACGAAAGACAAAGGGTTTCATTTTATGTGGCTGGCGATCGTGCTGAGTTTCGGATTTTATATCCCGGTCGTTCTGTTTGCGGACGCGGTTCCCATGATCGGAATGCTCATGATTCCCAAGACCTGCGCCTATGTGTGGATGGTACTGATGGGATATTATGACAGGAAGCACGATGAACAACGTGCAGGATAAAGGCAGAATGAAAGCGGTGTATCTCGAAATAGGAAACTTGGCAGTATACAAAAATCATGAAAGGTGAGAACAGATGGCAATCGAAAAGGTAAAAGCCTATTTCAAAGAATATGGCATGGAAGAGCGGGTCTTGGAATTTGAGGCATCCAGCGCGACGGTGGAACTTGCCGCCGCCGCTTTGCACTGTGCGCCGCAGAGAATCGCAAAGACACTGTCGTTTCTGGTGGAGGGACAGGCAATTCTGGTGGTGACAGCAGGAGATGCGAAGATCGATAATGCAAAATATAAAGCGAGGTTTGGCAAAAAGGCAAAGATGCTTTCCGTGGAGGAAGTGGAAACGCTGGTAGGACATGTCGTAGGCGGGGTATGTCCTTTTGCGGTCAATGCAGGCGTGAAGGCATATCTGGATGAATCGCTCAAACGCTTTGAGACAGTCTATCCGGCCTGCGGAAGTGCAAACAGTGCGATCGAACTGACGATTCCTGAGTTGGAACGGTATTCCGGGTACGAAGCATGGGTGGATGTGTGTAAGGTCACGGAATCCTGATCGGGGAGACGGAATGAAAAGTGCATATGGGAAAAAACGAAGACAGACCATTTTAGCTGTTTTTCTGGTCATAGCTGTCACTTTTTTGTCAGCCTGCGGAAGCGGCTTGCCGGAGCAGCAAAACCCTCTGTCAGAGGAACAAGCCGACCTGCCGGAAGAACAAGTTGATATCGTCAATATGGAGGAAAACCGGGAAACAGAGGAGGCAGATAGAACGCCGGAGGAAGCTGCCGCCATTCCGGAGGAAGACGAAGCGGAAGACAGCTTGTCAGGGGAGGAGGACGATACCCGCAAGGCAGCGCCGACGCTTCCGGAAACGGGGAAGCAGCTTGCGGATTTCGTGCCGGAGGGCTGGGAACTTTGGGACAGCGTGGAGCTGGATTTCAATGAGGATGGCATAACTGATTATGTAGGCGTTTTGCAGGAAGATCCGTCCGAAGACGGGATGTTTCAGGGCTATCCCCGCATTTTGTTTGCGATAGCGGGCGACGGAACAGAAGGCTATCGGCTGGATTTTCAGAACGCCGATGTGATACGGGCAAGAGATGAGGGCGGTCTTTATGGGGATCCCTATATGCCCTTGGCTGCGGATGGTGTAACTTTCACCACACATGCCTGTGCCGCCAGTATAAGGAGATGGTGGGAGCATTTTACCTATACTTATAAAAGTGGAACGTGGTGGCTGACTTCTTCGGAGGAAGGTTACGGGTATAAGCAGTATGTGACGGATTATAGCAGCAATGACTGGGAAAGCGGTGCGGGGATCCGAAAAAAAAGAGATTCAAATTATGACGATATGGAGAAGAACCGGGAGCGGATGGAAATCGATAACTGGGATTCGATTGCCTATGACTTGGAATATGAGGTGCCGTTAGACGATATGCTGACATTGGAGCAGGCGGGGAAACGCCGGTGGCTAGCAACGAGACGGGTGACAGACTGGGAAATCAGGGAGATCGTATTAGCGGAGGACGTTACGCATTTGGAGGAAGACCGGATCGAGCCTCCGGAGAAAGCGCTTTCGGGTTATTGCGATGAGGACTGTATGCTTTATACTTTTTCCGATGATACGGATCCGGACGCGAAATTTGATTACCTCGTCATGTACCGCTTTCCGGATAACGCACTGTCTGTATTGCGGGAAGAAGAGACAGCAATCTACTATCCGAAACTTTACAAGGGAAAAATTTATTATATGACCGAGATCGTGGAGGAAGTCGCCTATCAGGAGGGCGAGGACGGGAAAGAGAGGATCGAGAAGGAAAACGATACTGTGGGGATCAGTCTTCATAGAATGGAACCGGACGGCAGCGGGATGGAAACGGTTTTCACCTACCGTTATCCGAAAGCGGAGCAGGAAGTATTGGATGATCGGATTCCCTATCTGTCGCTGCTTTATGAGATCAGCGGGGACGAGATTGTTGTTGAGGTATATGTCGGAGGCGAACCGCATCCTTTTTACAGAATGCGTACCGACAGCAGCGGCTGCGAAAAGATCGGACAGACGCCGAAGGAGTGAGACGGCGGAGTAATTACATTGTGTCTCGGTAAAATTACATGATGTAAATTTATGACGCATTTTGGTGTAACATGGAAAAAATAGTATAAGCAGGGAATATACTGCAAAATAGGATACGTTGGATAGCAAAAGAGTGGAGGGCTCAATTGTTTAAGAATGCTCCGCTAAACGGGTGCATATCTGTAATGACGATGGCGAGAACAAAAGCAGGATTTGATCCCACGGATATAGATGATCAGACTGCAAAAGATAAATTTTCGCAATATAGTAAAAATTTGCAGAGCGCACCATTCTTTCATTTGATTTTATCGGATGTATCACACATGGAGCATCGTGAAAAATCATGGGGTAAATTGATAGACAATGTTCTGGATCTGTATGACGGTATTGAGGGTACAGAAAAGGAAAGCATTCGCAAGAGTCTCGGAAACATAGCGGCAGCGGCTATGAATAAGGCAGGGACGACACAGACTAAAAATCTGTTTATTCAGTCAGAAATCAATTACGCGGATGAGATCAAAGTGTTCATATTTTGGTCAAAGATTCAGATGACCTATAACTCAGGAAAGAGCACTTCAACGCAGGAAGTGGTCGATATTTCAAAACTTGAACTGCAATTTGACAAGACGATGTGGCCGTATTATGCACCGATGGTCCTTAAGTATAATATTTCGTTTATCCAAAAGTGGCTGGAAGAGAATGCGTTGCCGCCGCAGGAAAACGCGATGAAAATGGTATGTTTCTGTCGGAAGTTTGCCAAAGAAAAGTAATCTTCGGCAACAGGTGCCAGATGGTTTGTCGGTCATGGCGAATAATGGAAATAATTGCTTTCAAAAAGAATGAATGTGTGGTACAATATGGATAATATAAAGTTATCCGTTAGAGTAGCTTCCAATAAGCTAAAACAACAGAAAAAGGGGAATGAAATATGGATAACTTAAGGGATTGGATTACTGCTATCGTTGCCTGCTTTGGATTTCTAATGGGATGCTGTCAATACAGAAAAGAAACAAAAAGAAGAAAGCAAAGTGAAACGCTTGATCTATATAATAAGTTGTTTCGCGAAACATACGATCTGCGAGATGAGTATTGTGCTGAAATACCGGATGCAGATCTATTTGCTTACAAAGATCTTGCTACCGGACATGATGATCTGTGTAATAAAGTCTATAACCTTTTGACGCATTTTGAGAGTTTTGCAAAAGGGCTGGAATACGACATATATGATTTTGGGATATTTATATCTCAAACTCCGCAGGAAATGTTTGAAATATTGAATATACTTACGCAATTTGTCTATGAAGCGAGAAACGAAAAAGGGTATAACCTTTTGTTTAATGATTTTATTGCGCTTGTTAATTATACGAGCCTTTGTATGCAAAGAAAACAGAGCCACAAGAAATTTCCGCGAAAATACAAACAACTAAGGGTGTGATAGCTATGCATAAATTATATTGGGTCGGACCACGGGAATCGGATATTCATGATATAAAATCCATGTTTGCCGGTTCTATTACCATTTATGGAAGTAATTGCGGGAACAATGTATCTTATTGCCGATCAAATATTGACAGAATCAATCATAATATACAAAATAATGATTGCGATGCTTTCATGCAGGAAAGACTCAAAGAACTTATACGCGAAGACGATTCTGTTCGCTTTCTGTTTTACAATTCCTTTTTCGCTTACGATTTTGATCAGGAAATAGTACAGCATTCTATATGCGTAAATAAGTATGACCTTTTAGAGAAACTGCACGACAAAACAAAGTGTCGCGCTATACTGCAGGAAACGGTAAAGACGATTCCTTTCATAAATTTATTGGGCAGAGAATGTACCTACGATCATTGCTGCGATTATTTTGATGCAGAAGAATTTGTTATCCAAGAAGCTTTTTCTTCCGGCGGAGAAGGTACGGTTCATTTCGGCAAATTCGATTCCTTAGATTTCATTGATCAGAATAAGCAATATTTAGTTTCTCCATATATTGAAAACAGTATATCTCTTAATGCGCATATTGTGATTGGCGAAGAAAAAGTTTGTTATTTCCCGCCGTCGGTTCAAATCGTAAAAGAAATCGGGAGGCGGATGCTCTATTTGGGCGCGGACTATATCTCTTATACGTATTTGGATAGCAAAATCCGGGATGAAGTCAGAAATAATTCTATCTTAATAGGAAAAAAGCTTCAATTAGAAGGGTATCGGGGCGTGCTGGGAATCGACTTCCTGCTAAAAAATGATAATTTATATTTTATGGAAGTGAATCCACGATTTCAAGCTTCTTCCCAATTGCTCAACATGGCGTTAATAACTGCCGGACAGAACGCATTGCAGGAGCTGCACATACGTTCCTTTATGCAGTCTTCTCTAGAAGATATTCCGGCATTATCTGTGCCGTTTAGCAATTTTTCTTTTACAACAGGTAATATTCATTGCGACAGAATCGAGAAAATAATAAATTCTGATGAGGCTGTTATGACACAAAAAGACGGTTTTGATGTTGAGCAGGATTTGCCCGACATTCCAAACGTCTATCTCTTCCGCATGGTCTTTGATACAAATATCACCAGCATCACAAGGAATGAATTGTCATTGCATCCGAACCTATATACGGAAGATATTACTCCTTATATAGATCCCGCCTATGAATGGTATAAGCCAAATGTAAAAATTGCCTTGCTGAATCATGGCGTTTCATTGACAGTACAAGCAATCGAATATGCAAGGAAATGCGGAACGATAAGAGAGGCTGTATTTGACGCCGTTGACATTGTTATATTTGACTCTGTATATGTCAACGTTCCTTATAATTGTAAATTTTGTACTTTCAGTCCATTCACAATTGATATTCATAATGGTAATTTTGTGCTGCTATACAATGGAAACTATATTTCGGATGTTAAAATCAGTTTTGTTCCGGAAACTTTATTAAACAAAACAAACACTTTTGGAGTTCCGTTTGACCATATTCTCAATTTGGCAAATGACAGAATACGGATCAATCCCGCTCCTGTTTGTATTTTCAAAAAGCAAAATATAGCCTGTAAATTTTGCAATTTGCCGGAGGAAAATTCTTCATACGATATCGAAAGTATTAAGGATGCCGTTGATTATTGCCTGAAAGCGGTTCCTTTCCGGCATTTCCTGATTGGCGGAGGCACCTATTCCGTGCAGGGAGGATGGGATGTTATCATAGAAATCACAAAATATATTCGATCAAAAAGTGATAAAAAAATCTATCTTATGAGCATTCCCCCAAAGGATACCAAAATTCTTGATGATTTATATCATGCCGGAATCACGGAAGTTGCGTTTAATATGGAAATATTTGACAGGGACCTTGCTCTGGAAATCATGCCGGGGAAAGGGAAAATAGACGAAAAAACGTATTACTCAGCTTTCGATGAAGCCATAAAATTGTGGGGAAATACAGGAAATGTAAGAAGTCTGTTGATTTACGGATTCGATTCACGGGATGTTTTCCTGAAAGGAATAGAAGCACTATGCCAAAAAGGCGTGGAACCCATTATTTCTATATTTAGACCTCTCAAAGGGACGGCGCTTGCGCATTTAAATCCTCCGCCAACTGTAGAATTGTTTTCCCTGTATCAAAACTGCCGGAATATTGCGCACAAGTATTCCCTGATCCTGGGGCCCGACTGCATAAAATGCCAAAATAATACTTTGAGTTATACAGAAAAATAATAGATGCTATACAATTATTTTTTTCGTATATTTATAATGCAAATATTCCGGCGGAATACGATCCGCCACAAAAATATCGCTGTATATTATATTGTGTTCGATCTCGGAAACAGCAGATACTTTTGGCTGGCTTTTTTTCAGTTCTTCTCTCTGCATTTCTATGTCTTGTTCTTTTTTTATAACTTCTAATTCCTTGATTCTTTTTTCGGATGGAAAAACCTCATTTTGGTTGTGTGTATTAACCACATTTTCAAATTTCTGCCAAACGTCCAGCGCTTTCCCGCTTATGGATAGTAAGCTGTAAATGACAGGTATCAGTTTCAGAATCATCGGCATTGTATCAATGCATGTAACCAATAATTCATAAGGTGAATTGTGACGCAATTCAACAGAATTAATATGGTCAGCCGAACAATTAGCCGCTATTATTTTACTGATTTTATTATAGAGTTCATTTATGCCCTCCAGATCATCTTTACCAATATCTGTTTTAATGATAAATTCGACCCGCTCCTTATCGTCCAATGTATTAAGCAGCAATTCACGTATTTCTCCAATATTGATGAAATAAGAATGTAATTCTTTTACACCCATATCTTTTTTATAGGAAAGTTCGGTAATAAGGTCATACAGAAATTTTAGCTGCGTATGTGAAAAGTGGCTGCATGAAATTACCAGTTTGCAATAATGTTTAACCATGCGAAAGTCAAAATAATCAAAGGCTGACCGTATACCGTCTTGAATATAGGTCAATGCCTTTTCATATTCATTTAATCCGATCATAATATTAGCCATTGGGAAGAAATCATTTTGCACACAGTAATATGCCAACAGATCATCCAATGATTCCTTGTACTTATCAATAGAAATTTTGCCGTTATCTGTATATACAAATATCGGATCGTCTGTGGCAAAAAGATAGGAAAGTCCTCCTATGATATAGGCCAGTTGATAGGGCGGAAGGGTCACTTCCCGCATCGTGGTTTCATCAATTTGTATATATTCAAGATTAAGATGCGCTAAATCTATATCGAAAACGTAACAATGAGAAAATCTTGAATTTTCCAATGTTATAGAATTGATATTTGAAGACGAAAAGGAGCACCCATAAAACTGGCAGTCAAAAAAGGTGCATTCCCTTACATCAATTTGCGTAAAAGAACAATCCATAAATATGCTATGGCTGAAATTTGCTCCTGTCGCAAAAGAATTGTCTTCAAAAAAGACAGTATCAAAATTACAGTATTGGAAATTTGCCCCGCTAAAATCGCACGCCTGAAAATGAATATTGGTAAATCTCGATCCTACAGCAGCAACAGATTTAAAAATAGATTTATGAAAGCAACTATCGTTTGCATTGATTCTTTTCAGGCTGTTTCGGCTATAATCGTGACATATTTTGGCACCATTTGCTATTTGAAACACGGAGGCATTCTGAACATCATGATCCGGTAAATTTTGTTGTAAATTTTGAATGGATTTTTGTGTTTTGTCTTTTGAATAAGGATTTTTCATAGTGCACTCCTAAAAGATTCTAACGGATAACTTTATATTATCTTTTGATATCCCGGTGTCCCTCTGCCTGATTTGCGGAAGGTGACGCCTGCGGGGGACAGTACCGAAACGAGTCCGTTGACGTGACGGAGGGGTATTGGTATAATGAAAGGGTTTAAGGCTTGAAAGGTAGGAAATTATGCATATTGAAAAAATTGAATGGTTAAGTAAAGAAGGAAAGGAAGCAATTCTTACAGTTGTGAGTGATACAAAAAGACTAGTGTGCTTTTCATGTCCCTGTTTCAATAATATTGGAGATGAACTAACAGAACCAATAGAATGTCTGGATACATATGATGTTGTTCTGTGTGAGAAAAGAGAAGATAGTATTGAAAAAATGGAAGGAGAATTTGAGTATAAACTGCAAGGAGAGCTGAAAGATGTACAGAATGGAACCGTTGATGTATATGGTTTTATCATACATATTGATGAAAATAGGATTCCTGGTGATATAACAAACGGAATGTTTATTCAATTTATAGTATCAAGACTTGATATATGGTAAATGAGCATGCAGTGTTAGAAAAAGGACGGGAAACCGTTATATACATTAAAGTATTGGTGAGGCTTGGAATGTAATTACAGCGTTTCCTAAAAAATAGGAGGATAGTCATGAGAATAGTAGATGTATTTGATGCTGTAAGGGAAGGGGATTTTCAAGAATTTCAAAGATTATATGTAGGTGATATTAATGTTTTGAATGAATTTTCTTCACATTTTAATTTATTGCAAAGTGTATTAATAAGTACCAATAAGGAAGCAGAAAGGTTGAAAATTATAGATTTTTTACTAAAAAATAATATAGATATTAACTACAAAGATAGAAAATTTTACAGAAACGCATTACATTGGGCTTTTTTTAATTTTCTAGAAGGCGATGCTGAATATTTGTTAAAGGTTGTGACGATGTTGGTGGATGCAGGTATAGAAATAAACGCGCTTGATAAATTCAAGGCAATACCTTTAAAATATGCGATAACGATTGGCAAGCTAAATACGGAAGAAATAGAGGATGTATATAGGTGTATGATTAGGGCGGGTTCAGATTATAATCTGAAAGATGCCTTTGGTAAATCATGTATAGATTATGCAAAAGAGTTAACATGGAGAAATGGGTTTATTAAGATTGTGGAAGAGATGGGAAATGATTGATAACGATTTATATGGTGGTTTTATGATTATTAATGCTTAGTCTTTAGCAGAATTTGTTCCTCAAATGTTCAAAATATTTGATGCTCCGTATGGCACAGATTTATTTTGGCTGTACGAAGAAAGCGTACATATAGGATTTTAGGTGAAAAACAGAAAGAAAGGTTATTATAAAAGAAATATTATCAGCAGAATAACAAGGGGACTTGTGAGGGAGTAGTTGCCCTAAAGGCAGCTAGATAAAATGAAATACGAAAGGTTCATTAGAGATGTTCTGTGGCTACCAGACGCCATAGAACATCTCTTTATATATATCCATTTATAATTATGAATTCTTAGAAAAATAGGGATAATTACATGCTGAAACCTAATAATTACGCAGTACGAAATCGGGTCGTTTTTTGATGTGTTATGTCAAATGGGGTAATAGAAATTAAGATGACATATCATTCGGAAAAGGCAAAAGGAAGGGCTGGGAAATGGCATTTGTTGATGAGAAAATAGCGCTTTTGGAACGTGAGGACAGACGGCAGGAAAAGGAGACAGAAGAACAGGGAATGCAAGAAGCGGAGCAGGATCTTACGCAGTATCTTACTTTGGAAGAAATGCTGGAAGCGGTGCGGGAAGGCAGCGTGACATTTCCGAATCGGGAGAAATTTGAGTTTTCTGTAAGAACTACGCTTTCAGAGCAGATTCCGATGCCATATATCAAGGATATTTATACGGGAGTAGAGGAAAATGAGAACAAGACGATGCTCTTAGATCATGACCGTGATATCAGCCAGATCATAACACTGACAGATCATTCGATCGTAGAAGACAGCATCGGAAAGTGGAAAAAGCAGTTGGAAGGCGGTATATGGCATCGAGATCCGCTGCCGCTATGGCATACAGGATGAACAGAGACAGATCTTCACGGTATTAAGCCTCAGACAGAATCGGGCGGCTCAGACCCTCACCTATGATGCAAGAGGGATAGTTGCAGGAACAGAAGACGGCTGCGGGAACAGGACCGCTTACCAGACGGACGGCTGGGGACGCATCACGTCCGTAGAGACGGCGGAAAGCGGACGGGAGGAGTATGCCTATGACTGTGCCGGAAATGTAGCCGTAAGCATCGACGCCAACGGCGGCGCCACCCGCTACGCCTACAACAGTATGGGGAAAGTCTGCTCTATTACAGACCAGAGCGGCAATACAGAGACCTTCCGCTATGACAGGGAGGGACGGGAGACCGAGCATATCGACCGCAACGGCACAGTGACAGAAACAAAGTATAACGCCTACGGAAAGCCCGTCATGCAGGCATGCACCGACCGGAACGGCAGACGCCGGATCATGGGCACATGGGAGTATGACTCTTTCGGACAGCTCACAAAATCCGTATCGGGCGGCTTCTGCTATACCTATGAGTACCGTCCCGACGGGAAACTCCTTGATCAGTGGAACAGCGGCAGGAAAGTGAAGTCCTGCACCTATTACCGTGACGGCAGCTTAAAGAGCCTGACCGACGGGAGCGGAAAGACCCTGCTCTATGCGTATGACGGAGACGGAAGGCTGCATCATCTGAAAGAACAGGACAGCGGCATCATCCTGACCGAGTACCGCTACACGGATGCAGGCAGGATTAGGGAAATCATCACAGCAAACGGCATCCGCACTGCCTATGCCTACGATGAAGATGGCAACATCAGCCGCCTCACCATCGGGGACGGGACGGAAGCGGGGCTTCTGTATGACGCCTTCCTGCTTTATGACCTGAACGGGAACCGCACGGGGAAGAACGGCACAAGGCTCGGCGCAGACGGGAAACAGGCAGAAATGACAGTTTCCTACCGTTACGATGCCATGAACCGCCTGACGAATGAAGACCGGGGCGGCGCAGGAGAGCGGTATGCCTATGACCTGTGCGGAAACCGCCTGCTAAAGGAGCAGTACAGAGGCAGTTCTGTTGACGTGACGGAGGGGTATCGGTATAATGAAAGAAACGAACTGACGGAGCGCGTAAGGGCGGGAAGCCTGACCCGCTACCGCTATGACAGGAACGGCAGCATCATCTCGGAGGAGGAAGAAGGGAGGAGAAGCGAATACCGATATGATCTGCTGAACCGCCAGATCTATGTGAAGACTCCGGATGGGAGAGAGCAGGAGAACCTCTATGACGGGGAAGGTCTGCGGGCAGGACTCATCGAGAACGGGAAGCGTACGACTTTCCTGTATCATAACGGCGAGATTCTTGCGGAATGTGACGGGGAGAGTGCGCCCATCAGGAGATATGTCAGCGGGCTGGGATTGTCCCATATACAGGCAGAAGATGGAACTTACCATGCTTATCATCAGGATGAGCAAGGGAGTACGGCGTATATCACAGGGCAGGGAAGAACACCCGAAAACATCTATCAGTATGATGCGTTCGGCAATCTGACAGAGCAGAAAGAGGACATAACGAACCGCATCCTCTACACCGGCCAGCAGTACGATCAGGAGACGGGGCAGTATTATCTGCGGGCGAGATACTATAACCCTGTGGTGGGGAGATTTTTGCAGGAAGACACCTACCG
>JAMPGN010000125.1 GCA_023663915.1 Eubacterium sp.
AGAACAGGCGGAGAGCAGAGCGGAGACCGAGCGGAAGCAAAAAGAGCAGAGAAAACGGAAGAAGCAGAGAAGGCGGAAGAAGCAAAGAAAGTGGAAGAAGCAGAGAAAGCAGAAGAAGCAGAAGAAGCAAAAAAAACAGAAAAAGCAGAAAAAGCAGAAAAAGCAGAAAGCGCAATAACTGCAGAAACGTGCACCGGTCAGACAACGGGCAGGATTAAAATATTACATATAGATAAATCTTATGGCACGCTTCATGTCCTGCAGAACCTCAGCACAACCATAGAAAAAGGGCAACGCTGCCTCCTAATGGCTCCTTCCGGCAGCGGCAAGACCACGTTCCTCAGGATATTGACCGGACTGGAAGATGCCGACCGGGGAGAAATCACAGGCGTACCGCAGCGCATCGGCATGGTTTTTCAAGAGGACAGGCTGTGCGAAGAATATGATGCGATCTGTAATATCATGCTGGGAATGGGCGGGCGGATCGTTTGTGAGTATGCCGGATACTGCTTGTGTGGAAATGATGAAAACAGCAAAAGTGACGGAAATGATGGAAAACAGGTACGCTCGAAAAAAATACCAAATAGTCAGCTCAAATCCTATATTGCCCATGAAGCGGCAAAAATCCTTCCGGAAGACTGTCTGACCAAGCCGGTCAAAGAGTTGAGCGGAGGTATGCGCAGGCGGGTAGCACTTTTGCGGGCGGTTATGTCACAGTCAGACATGTTGGTTTTGGACGAGCCGTTCACGGGGCTTGACGAGAAGAACCGTGAACGCTGTGCGGAATATCTTTTGGGAAATTTAAGAGGGAGAACCCTTCTTGTCACAACGCATCGGGAAGAAGACATAGAATTGCTGCATGGTATAAAAGTAGCACTAGTATTTTCTGAAAGTTTGTGCTATAATGCTTAAATGACTGTGACTAGGTGCAAATTAGGGTCACAATTTAGGACTTCGACCAGATAGTAATTGGAAGAGTGCACGGTGCAGAGGCAGTTGAAGGAGGAACCCATACAATGAGTTTACAGGTGGAAAAATTAGAAAAGAACATGGCGAAACTTACGATTGAAGTGAGTGCGGAAGACTTGGAGAAGGCGATCGAGAAGGTTTATCAGAAACAGAAGAAGCAGATCAGCATCCCCGGATTCCGGAAAGGGAAAGTACCGCGCCAGATGGTAGAGAGGATGTACGGCAAGGGAGTATTTTATGAGGATGCCGCCAACGAATTGATTCCCGACGCTTACGACAAGGCGTTGGAAGAGTGTGAGGAAGACATCGTATCTTCCCCGAAGATCGAAGTGACGCAGATCGAGGCGGGCAAGCCTTTTGTGTTCACCGCAGAGGTGGCGTTGAAACCGGAAGTTAAGCTGGGCAAATACAAGGGCGTTAAAATTGACAAGATCGATACAGAAGTCACGGAAGAAGATGTGATGGCAGAGATCGAGAGGGAGCGCGAGAACAACGCGAGAAATATCACGGTAGAGGACAGACCGGTGAAAGACGGCGACATGACGAAACTTGATTTTGAAGGTTTTGTGGACGGCGTGGCTTTTGAGGGCGGTAAGGGTGATGATTATCCGCTGACGATCGGTTCGGGCGCATTCATTCCCGGATTTGAGGAGCAGCTTGTGGGAGCCGAGATTGGCAAGGAAGTGGAAGTCAAAGTTACTTTCCCGGAAGATTATCAGGCACAGAATTTGAGAGGCAAAGAGGCTGTATTCAAGTGTACGGTCAAAGAAATCAAGGAGCAGGAGCTTCCCGATCTGGACGATGAATTTGCGAGCGAGATATCCGAGTTTGAGACGTTTGCCGAGTACAAAGAGGACGTTAAGAAGAATTTAATTGAGAAGAAGGAGAAGGAGGCAAAGAACGCCAGGGAAGATGCGGCAATCAAGGCGGCAGTGGAAGTTTCCGAGATGGAGATTCCTGAGGCAATGCTGACAACACAGCAGAGACAGATGGTGGACGAGTTCGCGCAGAGAATCACGATGCAGGGGATGTCCATGGAGCAGTACTTCCAGTTTACAGGCACGAGCTACCAGCAGATGGTAAACCAGGTGAAACCTCAGGCGGAGGAACGCATTAAGTCCAGGTTGGTTTTGGAGGCGATTGCGCAGGCGGAGAAGATCGAGGCGACCGAGGAAGACTACGAGAAAGAGCTTGAGACCATGGCGGAAGTATACCAGATGGAAGTCGATAAGGTTCGGGAGATGATGAGCGAGAGAGAGAAGAAGAACATCATGCAGGATCTTGCAGTCAGAAAAGCGGCTGAATTTGTGGCGGAGAATGCCAAGGAGAGCAAGAAATAATTTTCCATAAGACTTTTTGAGACGGGGAATATACAGCGTTAATATAGAAACGGAGGAATTGACATGCCATTAATACCTTATGTCATCGAGCAGACTTCTAAGGGAGAACGCTCCTACGACATTTATTCAAGATTATTAAAAGAGAGGATCATTTTCCTGGGCGAAGAAGTAACTGATGCGTCGGCAAGCGTGATTGTGGCGCAGCTGCTCTTCTTGGAATCCGAGGACCCTGAGAAGGATATTCACCTGTATATCAACAGTCCGGGTGGTTCTGTTACGGCAGGTATGGCAATCTATGATACGATGCGCTTTATCAAATGTGATGTGTCTACTGTGTGTATCGGCATGGCGGCAAGTATGGGCGCTTTCTTGTTGGCAGGTGGTACAAAGGGCAAGAGGATGGCGCTTCCCAATGCGGAGATCATGATTCATCAGCCGTCGGGCGGTTCGCAGGGACAGGCGACAGAGATTGAGATTGCAGCAAAGCATATTTTGCATACGAAAGAGAAATTAAACAAGATTCTGGCGGAGAATACAGGACAGGACTATGAAGTGATTGCGGCAGATACGGAGAGGGATAACTGGAAATCCGCTGAGGACGCTCTTGCATATGGCCTGATTGACCGTGTGATCTCAAGTCATGCCAGTACCGAATAAAAAGAGATAAAGATATTCTAAGGCGTCAAAATACGCCGCCTAAGAATATCTAAGTTATCTCTGCGAGATTCGCTTCGCGAACTCGGAAAAGAGATAAAGATATTATGTAGAAAGAAAGGCATGGAGCAATAAAATGGCAGGAAGAAATTCTGATGACAAGGTAAGGTGTTCTTTTTGCAACAAGACGCAGGATCAGGTCAGAAAATTGATTGCGGGTCCGGCGGGAGTTTATATTTGTGATGAATGCGTTGACATTTGTGCAGATATCATCGAGGAAGAATACGAGGAAGAGCCGGAAATCGAAGAGATGGAGATTAATCTCCTAAAACCGGTGGAGATTAAGCAATTCCTGGATGACTATGTGATCGGGCAGGAGGATGCGAAGAAAGTGCTCGCGGTGTCCGTGTATAATCATTACAAACGCGTCATGGCTCCGCAGGACGAAGATGGCGTGGAGCTGCAGAAAAGTAATATCATTATGATCGGACCTACCGGTTCCGGCAAAACTTATCTTGCACAGACATTGGCGAAAATTATCAACGTCCCTTTTGCGATTGCGGATGCGACCACGTTGACCGAGGCAGGTTATGTGGGTGAAGATGTAGAAAATATTCTGCTTAAGCTGATCCAGGCGGCGGATTATGATATCGAGCGGGCGCAGTACGGCATTATTTATATTGACGAGATTGACAAGATCACGAAGAAAAGCGAGAATGTGTCCATCACCAGAGACGTATCCGGCGAGGGCGTACAGCAGGCGCTTCTTAAGATCATCGAGGGGACTGTGGCGAGCGTTCCGCCTCAGGGCGGCAGGAAACATCCGCACCAGGAATTATTGCAGATCGATACTTCCAATATTCTTTTTATCTGCGGCGGAGCTTTTGACGGATTAGACAAGATCGTGGAGGAGCGGCTGGATCGAAATTCGATTGGTTTCAATGCACAGATTATCGAAAAAAGCAATAAAGACATCAGTGATCTGTTAAAGGAAGTAGCGCCGCAGGATCTGATGAAATTTGGTCTGATTCCTGAGTTTATCGGGCGTGTGCCGATCACGATCACTCTGGAGGGACTGGATAAAGAGGCGTTAGTCCGTATTTTAAAAGAGCCGAAGAACGCGTTGATCAAGCAGTATAAAAAGTTGTTTGAGTTTGACGAGGTTCGATTGGACGTGGAGGACGATGCGGCGGAGGAGATTGCACGGCTTGCCTATGAGCGCAAGACGGGCGCGAGAGGTCTTCGTTCCATCATGGAAGATGTGATGATGGATATCATGTATGAGATTCCGTCGGACGATAATATTGCCGAGTGTATACTGACGAAAGAGGCAGTAAACGGCAAAGAGAAACCTCGGATCACTTATCGGAACAAATTATTGCAGGCTGAGAAGCGAGCCTGAGTTTCAGAATAAGACGCCGCCGGAAGTTTATCGGCGGCATCTTGCATAGTGTAGGGAATTATGTAAAAAAACGAGCACAGCTCGTTTACAAGCACAGCTCATTTATGCAGGTACATATATTATGAGAATAGAAAACAAACAAGACTACAATAACGTAGACCCCATTGCATACATGGGAACGCCGGGAGCGGTGGAACTTCCCACAGTCACCTTGAAAGGTCTGACGATTTTTCCGGGGCTGGTGATACATTTCGACTTAAACCGTGCAAGATCGATTGAGGCGGTGGAGCAGGCAATGCTAAGCGACCAGCGTCTATTAGTCGTGACACAGAAGGACGCACAGACCGAAGAGCCGGAATTTGATGATGTTTATGGTGTGGGGACTGTCACGGTCATCAAGCAGGTTACGAAACTGCCGGGACATACGCTTCGAGTGCTGGTGGAAGGCAGGTCGAGAGCCGTACTGCATCGATTTACGCGGGAAGATGGATATATTATGACAGAGCTGTCGTATGAAAATGACGATATGACAGACATTACCACAATAGACGAGGAGGCAATGACCAGAACGGTCAGGGAGGCATTTTCCGCATATTATACCTATTTTCCTAAAGTAGGTAAGGCAGTGGCGGACCAGATTGAGGATGCGATGCCGCTCGGAGAACTGTTGGACTCCATTACGATCAATATGCCATTGTCCGTGGCGGACAAACAGAAGATTCTGAGTGCATTGTCCGTGCGGGAGCGTTTTGAAGTGTTGACAGGCATTCTGATGCAGGAGGTAGAAGTGGTTCGCATTAAGAGTGAACTGGCTCAGAAGATCAGAGGACGCATTGACAAGAATCAGAAGGACTATATCCTGCGCGAGCAGATGCAGTATATCAAAGAAGAACTTGGCGAGAACAACACCGATTCCGATGTGGAGCAGTTCGAGGCGGCAGTGGAGAAGCTGGAAGCGAAGAAAGAGGTTAAAGATAAGATCCGCAAGGAGATTACCCGTTATAAAAATGTCGCGGTCAGTGCCTCGGAGAGTGCGGTGGAACGCGCTTATATCGAGACTCTGCTCGAATTGCCATGGGATAAGGCATCCTGTGACAACAAAGATCTGACGCGGGCGCAAATGATACTTGATGAGCAGCACTATGGGCTTGACAAGGTAAAAGAGCGCATTCTTGAGTATCTGGCAGTGCGTATCCTGACGGAGAAAGGGCAAAGCCCAATCATCTGTCTGGTGGGACCGCCCGGAACAGGTAAGACTTCCGTCGCTAGAAGTGTGGCAGAGGCGCTCGGCAAAAAGTATGTGCGTATCTGTCTTGGCGGCGTTCGCGACGAGGCGGAAATCAGAGGACACCGCAAGACATATGTAGGCGCCATGCCGGGAAGAATCACGAATGCCATACGGCAGGCGGGAGTCAAAAATCCGCTCCTGCTTCTGGATGAGATTGACAAAGTGAGCAACGATTATAAAGGCGATCCCAGCGCGGCGTTATTGGAAGTACTAGACGGCGAACAGAATGTGGCATTTCGGGATCATTACGTGGAGATACCGATCGATCTGTCGGAAGTTTTGTTTATCGCTACCGCCAATAGTACCGATTCCATTCCCAAACCGCTGCTTGACCGCATGGAACTGATTGAAATAAACAGTTATACCGCAAACGAGAAATTCCATATTGCCAGAGAACATCTGGTGGAAAAGCAGCTGAAGAAAAACGGATTATCTACAGAAAATCTTAAGTTTACGGATGAGGCGCTGCGTGATATGATACGTTTATATACAAGGGAAGCCGGCGTGCGTGGATTGGAACGCCAGATCGGAGCGGTGTGCCGCAAGGTGGCGCGGCAGATATTAGAAGAGCGGCAGGCAGGCAAAGAGGATAGACTAACACAGGAAAACAGTGGTAATCATATAGATGGTTCTGTCAATGAGAGTTCGGAAAAAGGAAAGAAGGAAGAATTGACCTGCAAAGTCATTATCGATGAGAATCATCTGACGGAGTACCTCGGTAAACCGAAATATATTCAAGACAAGATTGCCGACAAAGACGAGGTCGGTATCGTGCGCGGGCTGGCATGGACGAGTGTCGGCGGTGACACTTTGCAGATAGAAGTCAATATGATGCCCGGCGAAGGCGATGTTGACTTAACTGGTCAGATGGGTGATGTGATGAAGGAATCCGCGCGGATCGCCATGAGTTATGTGCGTTCTGTGAGCGAGAAATATCAGATTCCCAATGAAATGTTTACCGGGAAGGATTTCCATATCCATATTCCGGAAGGCGCAGTGCCGAAGGACGGACCATCGGCTGGTATTACCATGGCGACCGCGATTCTCTCGGCGGTGACAGGGAAGCCGGTGCGTGCGGATCTTGCAATGACCGGGGAAGTCACTTTGCGCGGCAGGGTATTGCCGATCGGCGGACTGAAAGAGAAGATACTGGCGGCGAAAACAGCGGGCGTCAGGACAGTGTTAGTGCCGAAAGAAAATGCGAAAGACATCGCGGAACTGGAACAGGAGATCACGGAAGGTCTGGAAATCCATATGGTAGAGTCTATGGAGGAAGTGGCGGGATACTCGCTGAAAGAGGGATAATAATATATGGTCATCAAAAATGTAAATCTGGAAACGGTGTGCGGCATTACGAGCAAACTGCCGGAGAACCAGCTGCCGGAGTTCGCTTTTGCCGGAAAGAGCAATGTAGGGAAGTCGTCTTTAATCAACGGGCTTATGAACCGTAAATCGCTGGCGCGTACCAGTTCCCAACCGGGCAAGACGCAGACGATCAACTACTATAATATCAACGGCGAGATGTATTTTGTCGATCTGCCGGGATATGGTTATGCCACTGCCAATGTGAAGGTGAAGGCGCAGTGGGGGAAGATGATCGAAGACTATCTGCATCAGTCAAGGAAGATCCGTGCCGTATTCCTTCTGGTTGATATCAGGCATGCGCCCTCTGAAAATGACCGGATTATGTACAACTGGATATTGGAACGGGGCTATAAGCCGATCATCATTGCCACCAAACTCGATAAAATTAAGAGGAGTCAGCTGCAGAAACAGATAAAACTCATTTGTGACACACTTGACGTTGTGGATGACACAACTGTCATACCTTATTCTTCGCTGTCCAAACAGGGCAGGGAGGAAATTTATGATCTATTGGACAGGATGTTAGCGAAAGACTGACGGAGGAAGTCTATGAGACAATCGATCAAAACGTATCTTAAAGTAATATTAAATCTGGTCACGGCGCTTGCCGTAGTGCTTTTATGTATTTTTCTTCTGCCGAAATGCATATTCTTCTTTATGCCGTTTGTGATCGGCTGGATTATTTCCCTGATCGCTTCGCCGGTGGTAAGATTTTTTGAGGAAAAGCTGAAAATAAGGCGCAAAGGCGCTTCGGTCATAGTGATTGTGGCGGTGCTTGCGGCAGTGATCTTATTGGTCTATGCAGTCGGTTCAAAGCTGGTTCAGGAGGGGATCAGTTTCGTCAATGAACTTCCGGTGTTGTGGGGAAGCGTTATGGACGAATTTAGCCAGATAGGAGAGAATCTTGAGGGCGTGTATAATCGTCTCCCGAAAGATATGCAGGATACGCTTGACAGTGTCGGTAATGAGATGGGGGCATATTTTGGCGCGATCATGGAAGGAGTCGGAACGCCTACTTTTGAGGCAGTCGGAAACGTCGCCAAGCAGCTTCCGGATATCTTTTTAGGGGTCGTGATGGGTATCCTGTCGGCATATTTTTTCGTGGCGGACAAAAGCTATATGTCAAATATCATGAAGAAATATGTACCGGATGCCATCAGATATCGGGTCGATTTGATTCGCAGAAGTTTCCGTAATGCGGTGGGCGGCTATTTCAAAGCGCAGTTTAAGATTGAGTGCTGGATTTATCTGCTGCTGGTTGTTGGGCTTCTCGCGCTGCATGTGCGGTATGCGCTGCTCGTTGCCGTGGGAATCGCCTTTCTGGATTTCCTGCCGGTGTTCGGGACGGGGACGGTCATGATTCCGTGGGCGATTATCGAGATTTTGAGCAAAGACTATAAGATGGCGGTAGGACTGCTCATTATCTGGTGCGTTGGTCAGCTTGTACGTCAGATGATACAACCCAAGATCGTGGGCGATTCCATGGGAATGGAGCCGATCCCGACCCTTTTTCTTCTGTTTATCGGATATAAGGCAGCGGGCGTGCTCGGTATGATTCTCGCGGTTCCGATCGGGATCATTGTGATGAATCTGTATGAGGAAGGCGTGTTTGACACCACAAAGCAGAGCATTCAGATACTCGTGGCGGGGTTTAACAAATTCCGCCGGATACGCCCCGAAGACACGGCGATCGTCGAGGAGTATGAGAAAGAAGTGGAGACGACTTATCAGAGGGAATTGCAATCGGTCCAGGAAGGCGAAAGGGAGAGGGAAGAGGAGGCACAGATTAGGATCGAAGAGCCGCTTATCATCAAGAAGATTATCTCCAAGAAGTCAGAGTGGGATGATGCAAAGAATGGTGATAAGTAAGAAGGCGCAGTACTGAGGATATAGAGGGAAGCATACGGAGCATATAGAAAGTATAGAAAAACAAAATATACAGAGCAAATACACACAGAAAGAAGGAATTGACATGCAGGTTACAGTCTATAATTGCAGGGCTTTTGATGAAAAAGATTTATTTACGGAATACGCAAAGGAATTGGGGATCGATCTGGTTTTGTGCGCGGATGCGCCGGATCTGAATAATGTTTCCCTGTGCAAAGGCAGCCGCTGCGTCGATGTGATCACATCGAAGGTTGACGCGCCGCTGATGTATGCTTTGAAAGAGAATGGAGTGGAGTATATCACAACCAGGACGATCGGCTATGACCATATCGATTTAGAGGCGGCAAAAGAATGCGGTATCAAGGTAGGCAATGCGCCATATGGACCGCATGGCGTGGCGGATTATACCGTGATGCTGATTCTCATGTCGATCCGCAAGATGGGAGCGATCCTTGGCAGAACCGCATTGCAGGATTATACGCTTGCAGGTTTAAACGGCAGGGAGTTAAAAGATTTGACCGTAGGAGTCATCGGAACGGGAAGAATTGGCGCTACGGTGGTGCGCAGCCTGTCGGGATTCGGATGCCGTATCCTTGCGTATGATCTTTTTGAAAAAGAGGAGATCAAGCAGTGTGCAGATTATGTCCCACTTGAACAGATCTGGAAAGAAGCGGACGTGATCACGCTGCACACGCCGCTTACCAACGATAATCATCATCTGATCAACGCAGATACGATTGCACAGATGAAGGACGGTGTGATAATTATTAACACTGCGAGAGGTGCGCTCATCGATTCCGACGCTTTTATCGAGGCGATCGAGAACGGCAAAATTGGCGCAGCGGGTCTTGATGTTGTAGAAAATGAGTTCGGACTATACTATTATGACCACAAATCGGATATATTAAAGAATAGGGAACTTGCACTCCTTAGGAGCTTTCCGAATGTGATCGTGTCCCACCATATGGCTTTTTATACCAGAAATTATGTGGAGACTGTCGTCAAAGACTCCCTTATGAGCTGCAAATGTTATATGGAAGGTAAGGAAAACCCTTGGGAGATCAAGTAACCGTAAAGAAAATGTAAGGAGAATGCGTGATGCAAAAAAGAACCCCGTGGAAGGTCTGGTTGAAATTCTTTTTTGCCGTCTACATTTTGTTTGTTATCAAAGTCATCATTTTCAAGTATCCGATCGAGCAGCTTCGCGCGATTGCGGCAACATGGCAGAGAAGCGTTATTCTTGAAGGGCTTGGAACAGCTAATTTCATACCGTTTAAAACGATTAAAATGTATATAGACTATGCATATAAATTGAATAGCGTGGAAAATCTGGCGGGAAACATTCTCGTTTTCGTGCCGCTGGGTTTCCTGCTTCCGATGCTGTCGGATGAGTGCAGGCAGTTTTATGCGGTGATGCTCAATTCCTTCGCTTTTGTGGTCGGTATCGAGATCTTCCAGCTTTTCAGCGCGTTTGGAGCGTTTGACGTGGATGATATTCTGTTAAACTGTCTTGGTGCGGCGATGGGGTACGGATGTTATCGTCTGCTTGCCAGATTTTATAAAAAGAAGGGAAGTTTTATAAAGAAAAGCGTTATCAGTAAGGAGATCGAATGCAGTATCGCAAGGACAGTGATCGGCAGACAGCCGGTTGAGAAGATAGAAGATTGAGATAATAAGGGTTGAATGGAGACGAAAAAAGGGATACAATAATGTAAACGGGAGGAGATTTGTATGACAGATATTTTAAAGAAACTAAAGACAAATATTGTGATTTCGGCGGTGCTTTGTATCGTGCTCGGCGTTGTGCTGGTGGTATGGCCGGATATGTCCATGCAGGTTGCGTGCGTTGCGATTGGAGTGGTGCTTCTGCTCGGCGGAGTCGTGCGGCTGGTGCAGTATTTTGTGGTGAGGGACGGGAGCATATATGCACAGATGAATCTGATCATGGGAATTGTCCTTGCCGTGGTCGGCATCTGGATTGTGTTAAAGCCGGAGAAAGTGCTGGCGATCATTCCGATCATCATAGGTATCGTGATCGTTTTGCATGGACTGAACAATTTACAGCAGGCGATCACGCTCTGCAAGGATAAATATGACAAATGGTGGGTCGCGCTGATTCTCGGACTGCTCACCGTGGGATTCGGCGTTCTGCTGATATGCAGACCCTTTGCGGCGCTTGATACGGTTGTCATGCTGATTGGTATCTTCTTAATCTATGATGGACTGTCTGATCTGTGGATTGTTTCAAGGATATACCGGACTGCTAAGGAGATGAAGCAGGTGGCGGAAGCGCTTGACGTGGAGGCGGAAGAGATCGAGTAAGAAAATATACAGACAGAAGACATTCTCTGTTCGGACTGGCAGTATCAAGTTAAGAAAATTTAGGCTTGTATATTTTTGAAAGAAGTACTAAAATAATGGCAGAAAGAATAAATCCTTGTGATGTTAGAAAGAGGGAATATTGTATGACGATCGGAGCTTTGAGTGCATACGGTTTTCAGCCATATGTCTACAACACGAATACGGTAAGCGCATCGAGCATGAATAAGTTATCTAGGATATCGGATGATGTGTTGGATAAGAAGATTGATTACAGCGAACTTGCGGACGAGAGCAAGAACGTGAATCCGCTTAAGAAGGGGCAGACGCTTGATTTTCAAGCTATGCTTGAGATGCAGATGCAGCGCGGACAGAACAATGCGGTAAGGGTCATGAAACCGGCGCAGACACAGGAAGATGATGGTGAGGCAGAGCAGGCTTCTGAGGCAGCTATCGTGCAGATGAATGAGACGGCAGTGAAGGCAGCAGAGCAGACTGCGGCGGTAACGGTGGATGGCAGTGCGGATATGGCGGACGCGAATGCTGGAAATGCGAATATCAGCTATCAGATGCAGCAGGCGTTGAATGCGTATGAGATGTTTATGACGGCGTAAGAGACAGATTATAGGAAGAGTAGAAGAAGACTCCCCCGATGGATGGGGGAGTCTTTTTTGGTGATAGGCAGCCTACATTAACGCCATCGCCTTAATCCGTCCCATCCCGCTGCGGACGGCAGGAACACATAAGATTAGGATGGTGACGGCGGCTTCCGCGAAAATATAGATCGCATTGTAGACGATGGAATAGGTAAGCGCGCCCCATCCTTCCCATGCGTAGGAGCCGAAGAAGATCCAGCCGGAAATGACGGCGAAAATATAGCGTCCAATGATTCCGGCCAGATAGCCTTTGACTAAACCATATTTCGCATTGGAAAAGAAACCGGACAGCCCCAATGCACCGAATGCAAGAAGATAGTCCACGACAAGCTGCATCGGGAACAGTACATACGGATCGATCAAAAGCTGCAGAATGCCGTAGGCAACTCCCGTCATGAGTCCGGCTCCCAGCCCGAAAAAGTATCCCGGCAGGCAGATGACCAGCATGGACAATAGCGTGATCGAGCCGCCGGTGGGAAAATGGAATAGTTTGATGTTGGAAAGAACCGTTCCGAGGGCGATCGCGGCGGCACAGAAAACAAGCTGTTTGACGCTCAGGCGGCTTTGACTAGCGGTGACTGCCGTGTCAGTATTTCCTTTGGCGTTTAGTGCACTGTTTTGCTTTGCGGCGTATTTTCCGGCATACCGACGTGCAAAGATGACTGCAACGGTCAATAGGATGATAATGGCAGCAATGAGCAGCACATTGCCCAGAGTGGTAGGGACATAAGTAGTTTCGCCCCATTCGTTTACGACG
>JAMPGN010000126.1 GCA_023663915.1 Eubacterium sp.
TGCCGGGATTAGAAAGATTTACAGATCAACCTGATAAAGAAATCGTAAGTTTATATTTAGAAAAAATAAATGCTAAAAGTGTATTTGTAAAAGAATATCTTGATTGTGTGCATGATAGGAAAATCAAGCCTGAATTTGTAGATGATGTGATTGATATTGGTCAATGTCTAGGGTATGAAAATACTTCCAAAATAATTTGCGGCTTATGCCATTTACAGAAGGGTATGCAGGAATATTCGGAGATAGAGAAATGTGTGGAGGAGTTTCTGGAGGAGGTTGCATGTGTTCAAGGATCTGATGGTATAGATATAGGGAAAAAATATAAATTGTTATGTAGATCAAGTGAAAGGAGAATATAATTTTATGGGTTTCATTTCATTTTTTACAGGGGCGATCAGTGCAGTTGGTAATTTTATTAGCGGAGCAGTGAGCAGCATTGGTTCTTTTATAGGTGGATTTGCAAAGGGAGTGGTTGGTGCTGTTGCAAAAATTGGAATAGGCAGTATTGAAGTTGTAGCAGGTGCAATTAATTTTGTAGGAGAGGTGATGCATGAAATTGTAAACCTGCTTGGTATTAAATCAGAGGTTAGCCCAGAAATACTTGGTGCCAAAGCGGTACAGGCAGAACAGAATATAGAAGATTTTGATGGGGATGCGGAAGCATATATTCAATATTTAAAAGAAGAGATTGAACTTGATAAAGAGAAATTTAATCAAATGACATCTGAGGAAAAACTGGGCTGTGAGGTTATTGGTATAACTTTGGAAACAAAAGCGGTTGAAAAGAAGCTTGGCGGCATAGAAATTTCAGAAGAGAGTCTTGCTGAACTAGGGAAAATACATATGGCAGGAATTGATATAAATGCTGGGAAGCTATTAGATATCATAAAAGTTCTTAAAGAGTCAGGGATCACCAATATGGATGATGTTGTTGATTTTATTGAAGAAAGAGGAAAGAGTGATCGGATTAAGACTGGAGAAGTTTTGGAGCATGCAATAGGTGAGGGGGCAGAAGAAAAAATAGAGCAATTGCAAGAAGCAGCTAGGAAATATGAAGAGGATTAAACAGATAAAGGTGGCGTTATGGAAGTAAGAAAATATCTTTTTTGGATGACAGATAGGGGAATTCAGACATATAAGGCGGTTGATGATGGGAGCTTTGAACTGATTAGGTTTAAGGGCGAAGATATTTGCGCAGATATGGACTTAAAAAAGTTTTGGGAATGGTTCAACAAAATGGCTTCCATAGCAGGAGACGAGTACATTGATTTTTGTTATTTGTCAGATAAGCCGGTAAAGTTTCCCATAGTTGATTATGGTACAAAAGCAAAGTCGTCATGGAATAAACAGGAGATTGCTTCTTTTTGCAGCAAGTATATCAATGTAACAAATTATGAGGTTATGGTAGACGATGAACATAGCTTTGTTTGCCAAAGCGGAAATATATTTGATAAAGAAAAAGTGAAAAAACTTTATTTAGAGTGTATTCCGGAGTTTGTATTGGAAACGACAAAGGAAGTGAATGTGAGGCAAGAAGAGACAAGTTTGGTTTGTAGGTATTTTATTGATATGTTGAGGGAATTAGATAAAAAATAAGAGAAGAAGTGAGTATATAAAAGGAAAGAGAAGAAATAGATGCCAACATTCATCCCGCCCTACCTAGGCGAAGAAATCAAAAGCAACGCAGAAAAAAAGACATATGACATTCTGCAGGACTTGGAAATGGAAAATACCTATGTCCTGCACTCCTTAGGACTCCCGAAGCACCAATCCAAGATATATGGAGAAGTAGATTTCGTGGTGGTCTGTGACAGGGGCGTGGCATGTTTAGAGATCAAAGGCGGTCGTATTGAATGCCGAGAAGGACAATGGATTTTCA
Source organism: Eubacterium sp. (assembly GCA_023663915.1). The sequence continues at coordinate 1,880 of JAMPGN010000126.1, forward strand.
AAGACCGCTATGACGTAGAGCATGTAAAGGCAGAAAGCCCTTTTGCCCAAGTGACAGGCAATATGTTTAGCTTGAGGGAAGCATTACGGGGAAGATTTCCCAATCATCCCCATATCAGGAATCTGCTTGCGGCTTGCGGTGTTGTTTTTCCGGACATCCATTTTACATCATCTTCACAGGAAGCCATTCCGGAAATTATTTATGATGCAGAGACAAAGTCTGTCACCGAATATATGCAGGGTATTTTCGATTATTGGCAGGAACGCCAGCAGCGCAAACCGGTTTATCTTTCGCCTGCAGATATTCGTGAGATCGTTCATTTTTTAAGAGGTGACTTTGTATTTATCCCCAGTCTTGGAAGCAGATTGGATCATGTGGAGAAACGGCTATTGAGACTGACCTCAGAGCAGGCGCAGATTATGGAGGCTCTGAGTATGAATGATCATCTTCTGGTCAGTGGTGGGGCAGGAACAGGGAAAACGCTTTTAGCAGTGGATTTTGCCTTAAAACAGGCAGCACAAGGACGCAAAGTTCTTTTCCTGACCTATAACAAGAATCTGGCTCATGATGTACGGTGTCAGATTGGGGAGGATGCAGGAATTAAGATTATAAATATACATGCGTTATTTGGTGCGTATGTAATCGTAGATACGGACAGTGTGCGAAAGAATGCAGAACAATATTTTGCGGAAGAGTTACCGGAAGTATTTTATTCTTTTTTGCAGGAACAGAATGAGGAGCAGAGGACAGAATTGCAATATGATCTGCTGGTTATGGATGAAGGGCAGGACATTCTGAAACCCAATTATCTGTATTGTTTAGACTGTTTACTCAAGGGAGGATTTGGTGATGGAAAATGGGCTGTTTTTTACGATGAAAAGCAGAACATATACAATCCGGAATATCAAGAAGGGATGGAGATTTTATTGTCATATCCCAATGCCAGATTTCGGTTGTTTGTAAATTGCAGAAATACAATTCAGATTGGTACATACAGTGCAAAAGTCAGCGGTGTGGAATCTGGTACATTCCTGCGAGAGAACGGGGAGGAAGTTAGGAAAATAATTTATGCCAATGAAGAGGACTTTGCTAAGAAGATAAAGAATATTATCAAAGAACTGAAAAAGGAACAGGTGCAGATGACGGATGTTGTATTTTTGTCGCCGAATCGATATGAGCATTCATTGCTTTTTCATGTAAATATTGCAGTAAATGTGCTGGGTAGTAAGGAAGAGCAGCAAAATGAGCTGCCTACCTACGCAACCATCCAGAGTTTTAAAGGATTAGATTCCAAGGTTGTTATTTTATTCGGTATGGATAAGGTGCGGGACGACAATTTTTCCAAATATATCTATATAGCGGGAACACGTGCAAGGACGCTGTTGTATATAGTGGAACCTGAAGAATCTTGAAGCAAAGGAGCATTTTCATGACAGAACAGAAATCATCCAAAAACAACCGTATCCTAGCCCTATATGTCAGCCTATGCGAGGGAAAGGCGGTCAATAAGTCGCAGGAAGCCAGCAGATTCGGCGTGGACGAGCGCACCATACAGCGCGATATCGATGACATCCGCGCCTTTCTGGATGAGCAGAGAACAGGCGACTTAGCAGATAACCGCATGATCGAGTACGACCGTATGAAAAAGGGATTTGTCATGACAGGAGAAGAAGGATCCCTGATGTCGAACAGTGAGATACTGGCAGTCAGCAAGATCCTGCTGGCAAGCCGCGCTTTTACCAAAAAGGAGATCGGAAGCATTTTAAAGAAGATGATTGGCGGCTGTGTTCCGCTGAAAAATATGCAGCTTGTGAAAGAACTGCTTTCCAATGAACGTTTTCATTATGTGGAACTCCACCATAAAAGCTGCATTCAGGACAAGCTGTGGGAACTGGGTGCGGATATTCAGGAACATAACCTGATCGAGATTACTTATGCGCGGGCGGAGCATACGGATGAGACGATCACGCGCATGGTGGAACCCATGGCGGTTCTTTTTTCAGAGTACTATTTCTATCTGAATGCATTCATTGTAGAGAAAGATGCAGATGGAACTTATAAACATAAATACAGCTATCCGGCGATTTTCCGTATCGACAGGATCAAGGCATACAGAAAGATGGGAGCAAAATTCCGCGTATCTTATGCAGACCGGTTTGAGGAAGGAGAATTTCGGAAACGGATTCAGTTTATGTATGCAGGGGAACTGATGAAAATCCAGTTGAAATTCTATGGGGAAAATCCGGAGCCGGTGCTCGACAGGCTTCCCACGGCGCGGGTCATCGGAGAGAAGGAGCATGAGTACACGATCAGCGCGGAAGTGTACGGCAAAGGAATTGTCATGTGGCTGTTAAGCCAGGGAAATAAGATTGAGGTCTTAAGACCGGAAAGTCTGCGGCAGGAAATGAAACAGAAAGCGGAAGAGATAGTAAAGTTGTATAGCTAAGTATATAAGACAGAAATCATTAGGACTGTCAGAATAAGCGATCCCGGAAAATATTTTCCGGGATTTTTGTATGCAAAATATTTGTGAATGACACAATCTGTCATGCGTAGATTTTATACTGATCGCAGAAAGGTTGAACAAAGCAAAGCACAAACAAAATCGGAGGAGGTGGTGGAAAGTTATGGAGAATCAAAAAATATGGAACGAGACGTCAGGAAAGCAAGATGATTCTGTGACAGATGTGTATAGTCTGATCAGGTCGGCGGAGATCAGGGATTATTACCGGCGTGAGGATATTTTAGGGATATTTGAGAAGGAAGCTCTTATTTTGCACAGCTATATCTCGGTACAGCGCAAAGCGGCTATGTTGAAACAACTGTCCGAAACGGGCAATGAAGAAGAAAAAAGTAAAATCGGTGAAATGTATCGTGTATATAGCAAGTATATTGACATGATCTGTCATCCGCAGGTAAGAACTCTTTTTCTGTTGGAAAGCAATAAGTGGCGGTGGGAGGGAGATGAAATGTACTGTGATACATGTGGGTTGGATGGGGCTTATGATACGCTGGAAGAAGTGATGGAATACACGGAGATGTATCAGGAAGAAGGGCCGAGTATCAGCATGGATGTAACTGTGCTGCATGTGCCGCAGGATACGAAAGTGAGAGAAGTGTTTCAATTTACTATATTCTGGATAGATGGAACATGGGAAATAAGAGATTTCATTATAGCAAGTGAGGAATTAGAGCGACAGGGAATCAGTGAAGACACAATAGACCGTTATTTGTATTTTGGCTTGTATCATCCTCTGCCGTTTGAAAATGGAAGCAGGTTGAAACTTAAGCTTCCTTTCATGGAGGAGCCTGTTTATGGAATCTTGGAAAGTGAACTGGATGGGAATGGATGCTGGTATCATTTTTTATATAGTGAGGGAGAGTCATCGGAGATACTGGGTGACATGACACGTGTAGAAATTGATGATATCAGCGGTTACAGTTCGTTTGACTGGATAGAGAGAGCATAGGAAAAATTAGAAGGAGAGGAATTTGTATGTACGATTTTTTGAAGTTTATAGACTCACCGGATATCAGGGAATATAACAAAAATACCTGTTTTACGCCGGCAGAATGGGCGGTGCTGGTAGCCAGGAGTTATAAGAGAACCATGGAAGAAAAAATGGATGCGTTGCAGTATCTTGTAGATCACTATACGGCGGAGGAATTTGAGGAAGAGAGTGTAGTCTGTGATAGCTGTGATGAGAAAGGGGATCTGCAGTCGTTCCGTGATGTGGTCAGAGAGACGGTAAACGTATGGAAGGAAGCGCTGGCGGCCCGCACGGAAACGGAGGGAGTGGTCTTTGAGGCAAGTCTGACTGAGAAGGTAGATAGAAATGTGGATGGAAAATATTGGTATTTTTCTTGCTATGAAAAGGCATGGGAATATTTGCTTAAGAAAAAACAGGAATACCTGGATGATGAGGATCTGAAAGATGTCAAAACACTTGCAAAGATTGCCCGTGTTAAACTGGATCATGTAGGAGGCGATAGTGGAGAGTGCTATCTTTTTGATAGCAATATGCGTATGGTGGAGATATATTTTGATTCTGAGAGGGCATTTGCGAAGCGTGAGGCGTTTGATCCGGCAAATCATTGGATATGCCATGTGCCGCTTCCTTTTCAGAAAGGAGACATTGTAAAGGTAGATTTTCCACAGACAGTAACTAGTTATGGCGTTTTTTCCTGTGATTGGAAAAGGCCGGAGAAACGAGAGCATATGAATATGTGGGTGTCTCTGGATACATATGATGAAGTGTGGAAAGATTTTGATTTTACGGATAACTGTCCGTATTATGACTGGGTACTTGGATTTTCATATTGTACAGACGAGGAGCTTCCCAAAGACGAACAGGTACTCAGATTGATCAGGGCGGTGCGGAAAGGAGACATCGATTTCTATATGCTTTTGCATAAGTTCGGAAGGAATGAACTGGACGATATGTTGAAGTGGTTAAAGTAGGAAAAATAACGAAAGGCGAACAAAAGAAAGGAGACGCTATGTTTGAAGAAATGATTGGAGCAATATCTGGAGCTGTAAAGAAAGAAAACGGGGATATTCTTATGAAGGAGAGTATGGACGAGATCTGCGAAGCGCTGGAGAAGGAGATCCTGCGAAGTGATGCTTCGGAAGAGGAGAAACAGACTATGCTGGCACGGCTTAGGAAATTGTGCAGCACGGAGACAAATATCATGCTGGTAGGGGCTACCGGATGTGGAAAGAGTTCTACCATTAATGCATTGTTTGCCTGCAACCGGCAGGAAGAATATGTGGAAGTCGCCAAAGTTGGCAGTAAAGCCGATCCGGAGACGAGGGATATCGAGCGGTATCGGATCGGAAATCTGATTTTGTGGGATACTCCGGGACTTGGTGATGGAACGGATATTGACGCGCATCACAGGGAAGTGATCACAGAGCTGCTTCGGGAAGTGGATGAGGGAGAAGACGGGGAGGCAAATGCCCTGATTGATCTGGTGTTAGTCATTCTGGATGGTTCCACAAAGGATCTGGGAACCTCTTACCAGATATTGAACGAAGTAATTATTCCGGAGCTGAGAGAAGATACGGGACGCATTCTGATTGCCTTGAACCAGGCGGATATTGCCATGAAGACAGGCAGGCATTGGGATTATGAAAAGAATGAGCCGGACAAAACACTGACGGCATTTCTGGAAAATAAGGTGACATCCATACAGGCACGTATCAAAGAGGATACAGGGCTGGATATCACTCCCGTCTACTACTGTGCAGGCTATGAGGAAGAGTCTGGTGATGTGGTATACCCCTATAATCTGTCAAAACTTTTATACTATATCCTGAATGCCCTGCCGACAGAAAAGAGGGCAGCAGTTATTGGCGGACTCAATACAGATGCGGAGCAGTATGAGTATAATGATGATGACATGGATTATAACGATGGAGTGAAAGAGAGTGTTGACAGCATGGCGGATTATGTGGCAGATGGAATCAACAACGGGGCAGTCACCGGTTTTTGTATCTTAGGGGCGCCGGGAGCGCTGGCTGGAAGCATAGTCGGTGCATTTGTGGGCGGCATCAAAGGGATTCTGAACCATATTTTTTAAGGATGCGAAAAACCGAAAAGGACAAGTCCTCATTTACCAGTTGACAAATTCGGAATAACTTGTAAAATAATACATGATCAGTCAATCAATAGGTCAATTTAGACTCAGTTGAGAAATCAACTGAGTTTTTTTTGAAAGGATGATGGTATGTATACATTTGACAGCAGAGTACGTTATAGTGAAGTGGGAGTGGACGGAAATCTGACGATCGAGTCGCTTCTGGATTATTTTCAAGATTGTTCGACGTTCCATTCGGAAGACCTTGGAGTGGGGCTGGATTACCTCAGCGAACTGCATCAGGTGTGGATGTTGTCCGCATGGCAGATCTGTGTGAACAGATATCCTCATCTGTGTGAGGAGATTGTGATCGGTACTGCGCCTTATGAGTTCAGGGGATTCATCGGATGCCGTAACTTTCTGATGAAGACCAAGACAGGGGAAGCGCTTGCCTATGCCAATTCTATATGGAGTCTGATGGATATTCAGAAGATGGCTCCGGCGAAACCGACCGCCAAGATGCTGGAAGGATATGCGCTGGAAGAAAAATATCCGATGGAATATGCGCCGCGCAAGATCGCCATGCCGCCGGAGGGCGAGGCGATGGAATCCTTTACGGTAAAACAGCATCATCTGGATACGAATAACCATGTGAATAACGGGCAATATGTGCGCATGGCAATGGATTGTATTCCTAAGGATTTTTGTATCAGGCAGCTTCGCGTCGAGTACAAGAGTCAGGCAATGTTAAATGATACCGTCTGCCCGGTGGTGGCAGTGAGTGCAGACCATGGAATATATACGGTGTCGCTGAACAATGAGGAAGGGAAACCGTACAGCATCATTGAAATGACGGGAGGCAGCTTATGATTCAATTAGGAATGATACAGACATTACAGATCGTGAAAAAAGTGGAGTTCGGGGTTTATCTGGGTGATGGCACGAACAAGGATGAGAAAGTTCTTCTGCCCAAAAAACAAGTGCCGCAGCAGGCGCAGATTGGCGATGAGGTCGAGGTATTCGTGTACCGCGATTCCAAAGACCGCATGATCGCAACCGTACATACTCCGAAGCTGACGCTTCACGGCGTGGCGAGGGTGCATGTCGCACAGGTGGCAAAGGTGGGTGCTTTTCTGGAATGGGGACTGGAAAAAGATCTGCTTTTGCCGTACAGGGAACAGACGAGAAAGGTGTCGGAAGGGGAGGAGTGCCTTGTCGCACTCTATATCGACAAGAGTAGCCGGCTTTGTGCAACGATGAATGTATATCCTTATCTCTCGAAGGAAAGCCCCTATGCGAAAGACGACAGGGTCAGCGGAACAGTCTACGAGATCAGCAATAATTTCGGCGCTTTTGTGGCGGTGGATGACAAGTATTCGGGACTGATCCCCAGGCAGGAATTATATGGAACGGTACGGATCGGAGATGTGATACAGGCGCGCGTGACAGAGGTCAAAGAGGATGGCAAACTGAATCTGAGCATCCGTGAGAAAGCATATCTGCAGATTGAGACGGACGCGGAGAAAGTCATGGAACTCATACAAAGTTTTGACGGAGCGCTGCCTTTTACGGATAAAGCATCGCCGGAAGTCATTCGGAGAGAAACGCAGATGAGTAAGAACGAATTTAAACGTGCGGTGGGACACCTGCTCAAAGAAGGCAGGATTCAGATTACGGAGCGTGCGATCTGCGCAAAGTAACGGATATCAAAACGATCTGCGCTTTGTGGGCACGGAATATGCATAGGAATTTCCTATAACATGAAAAATCTCAATCCTGCGTGGGATTGAGATTTTCTTGCGGTACGCCCGACGGTGCACGCTTTAAACTGTAATATCGATATTGCCACCGATATGTGGGTTTACGGACAACTCCATAGCAGCTGCGTCCATCATCCCTACGATCTGATCACCTGTAGAGGAAGCCTGATCGAGAGACTTGCTTAACATCGCCACGCCGTAAGCGCTCTGCGTATTTGCTGTTGACATAGCCATAGATAATTGTGCAATATCCATCTGAAACACCCTCTTTCCAAACATATTAAACCCAGGTTCAGTATATCACATTTTTCTGTGAGCGGCGAGTTTTTTTGGATATAAAATGTGACGATCGGGATTTGTGTAAAATGTCTAAAGGCATAAAATGATAAAATATCATATTTCCATTAAAAAATACACAAAAAAATCATGATTTAAGGTAGATTTTTTTGTAGATATAGATTAAAATGGATATTGAATGTTGTATTTTGATGAATTTGGCGGTTTGTTGATTTGTATAAATTGCTAAAAGAATGACAAGGGGTGGAGGTTATGATTTCAAATCAGATTTTGCAAAATACGATTGAGGGATTGAAAGCGATTGCGAGAGTTGAGCTATGCGTGGTGGATATTGACGGCAAAGCGGTGGCAATGACTGCGGACGAGATGGAGAAATGCGGCAAAGCGGCGGCAGAGTTTGCGAAATCCCCGGCGGATTCACAGGAGATACAGGGCTATCAGTATTTCAAAATATTTGACGAACAGCAGCTGGAGTATATTCTGATCGCCGGCGGGATCGGCGAGGATGTCTATATGGTAGGCAAGATGGTTGCTTTTCAGATCCAGAATCTCCTAGTGGCATATAAGGAACGTTTCGACAAAGATAATTTCATCAAGAACCTGCTTCTCGACAATCTGCTTCTGGTGGATATATACAGCCGTGCCAAGAAGCTACATATCCAGACGGACGTTAAGCGTGTCGCGCTCATCATCGAGACAGACAATGCCAAGGACAGCAATATCCTTGAGATGACGCGGACTTATTTTGGCAGTAACAGCAAGGACTTTGTTACTGCGGTGGACGAGAATAATGTGATCGTGGTCAAGGATTTGTCGGAGTCGGACAGTTTGAAAGAGATCAACCGGACGGCGGACAATATCGCTGCCTTTTTGGAGAAAGAAAATCTGAAAGACGTCCGGATCGCCTATGGTACGGTCGTCAATGAGATCAAAGATGTGAGCCGCTCTTACAAGGAAGCGAAGATGGCGCTCGACGTAGGCAAGATCTTTTTCGGAGAGAGGGATGTCATCGCCTACAGTGAATTGGGCATCGGACGGCTGATCTATCAGCTCCCGATTCCGTTATGCAAGATGTTTATTAAGGAGATTTTTGACGGCAAGAGTCCCGACGATTTCGATGAGGAGACGCTGACTACGATCAATAAGTTTTTTGAGAACTCCTTAAATGTTTCGGAGACTTCCAGGCAGCTTTTTATTCACAGAAACACACTGGTATATCGTCTGGATAAACTTCAGAAAAGCACAGGGCTTGATCTTCGTGTGTTCGAGGATGCGATCACTTTCAAGATCGCGCTCATGGTCGTAAAATACATGAAATATATGGAGAGTTTTGAATACTAAAAGATGATATAGGAGTGAAGAACGTGGCAGTAAAGAAAAAGAAGAAAAGCGTGGCGGCAGAGAACGAGATCATCAATCTGACCAATGTCAGTAAGGCATATTCCACCGGTGCGCCGGCGTTAAAAGATGTGAATCTTCATATCAACAGAGGCGAGTTTGTTTTTATTGTGGGCGACAGCGGATCGGGGAAATCTACCCTGATTAAACTGCTGCTCAGGGAATTGACGGTCACGAGCGGTTCCATCAATGTGATGGGATACGACCTGTCGAGGATCAAGCATCGCAAGATCCCGAAATTTAGAAGAAATCTGGGCGTTGTCTTTCAGGATTTCCGGCTTTTAAAGGATCGGAATGTGTACGACAATGTTGCCTTTGCACAGAGGGTTATTCAGAAATCCAACAAAGAGATCAAGAAGAATGTGCCGAGCATTCTGGCGATCGTCGGACTCGCCGGAAAGTATAAGGCGAAGCCGAAGCAGTTGTCCGGCGGCGAGCAGCAGAGAGTGGCGCTTGCGAGGGCACTGGTTAATAAGCCGACCGTCCTGTTGGCGGATGAGCCGACGGGAAACCTTGATCCCAAGAACTCATGGGACATTATGAAATTGTTAGAGCAGATCAATGAGAACGGCACGACGGTCATTGTCGTAACGCATAACCGGGAGATCGTCAATGCGATGCAGAAGAGAGTCGTTACTCTGAAAAAGGGCGTTATCGTAAGCGACGAGGAAAAGGGAGGATATATAGACGATGAGGATTAACAGCTTGTTCTACACGCTCAGACAGGGCATCCGCAACCTTTTCCGGAATAAGTGGTTTACACTTGCGTCGATCGCGACGATCAGTTCGTGCCTGTTCCTGTTCGGATTGTTTTATGCGATCGTCACGAATTTTCAATATATTGTAAAGAATGCGCAGGAGGGAGTTGCCGTCTCGGTTCTGTTTGAGGAGGGAACTTCGGATACCAGGATGCAGGAGATCGGTGAAATGATTCTGCGGCGCACGGAAGTATCGGAGATCAATTTTGTTTCCGCGGAGGAGGCATGGGAAGAGTTTCGTGAGGAATATCTTGGCGATTATGCGGACGGATTTACGGAGAACCCGCTTGCCAATTCTGCCCACTATGATATTTATCTGAACGACGTGTCCATGCAGTCCGCGCTGGTGACATATCTGGAATCGCTGGCAGATGTCAGGCAGGTCAACCGCTCCGAACTGGTGGCTACCACGCTGACAGGGGTCAATGCACTGATTGCTTATGTGTCTGTGGGTATCATAGGAATCCTGCTTGCGGTATCGGTTTTCCTAATCAGCAATACGGTCATGATCGGTATTTCCGTCCGTAAGGAGGAGATCAATATCATGAAATACATCGGCGCGACGGACTTTTTCGTCAGATCTCCTTTTGTCATAGAAGGCATGCTGATCGGACTGATCGGTGCGGCGATTCCGCTCGGCATTATTTACGGAATGTACAATGTGGTGATGGAGTATGTCATGACCCGGTTTACAGCACTGGCTACACTGCTGCATTTTTTGACGGTGGAACAGATATTTGCCGTATTGACGCCGGTATCGCTGGGAATAGGCGTAGGCATCGGTTTTCTGGGAAGTGTCGCGACGGTCAGAAAGCATTTGAGAGTATAGTAAGGAATATTTATGAAGCATTGGAAGAAAGCGGTATGTTT
>JAMPGN010000127.1 GCA_023663915.1 Eubacterium sp.
TCTATGTGCAGACGGGTGATGGAATCCTCAAGATTACGGCAGTACAGCCGGAAGGAAAGAAACGCATGGCAGTCAGGGACTTTCTTCTAGGGTATCCTGTCAAGGCAGGAGAGAAGCTGGGATAGCGGCAGGATGCAGTAACCTTTGCAAGACAGTCTTGAAATATGATGCAATGCGTGCAGAAAGGAAGGAAACAGTATGGGACATTACGGTTATTATGGATATTATTATGATCCGACTTACTTTTTGGTGTTGATCGGGGCGGTTTTGTGTATCTGGGCGCAGATGCGCGTCAGTTCCACCTACAAGAAGTATTCGCGCATCAGAAGCAGGAGCGGGATGACGGGAGCGCAGGCGGCGCAGAGAATCCTGCAGATGTCGGGCATCTATGATGTGCGCATCGAGCATGTGAGAGGCGAACTGACAGACCACTATGACCCTTCTAACAAAGTCCTGCGCTTGTCCGATTCCGTGTACGGGTCTAACTCCATAGCGGCGATCGGCGTTGCGGCGCATGAGTGCGGACATGCGGTGCAGCATGATAAAGGCTACGCGCCGTTGTCGATACGGACAGCGCTTGTGCCTGCGGCGAATATCGGTTCTAAGGCAGGAATACCGCTCATCCTTCTGGGCGCTCTATTGGGAATGAATCAGCTATTAATCCAGATTGGTATCTGGGTATTTGCGCTGGCAGTGCTTTTTCAAGTGGTAACGCTTCCCGTGGAGTTTAACGCATCGAGCAGGGCGCTTGCGATGCTGGGGGATTACGGCATGCTGGAACGGGATGAGACGAGTGGCTGCCGGAAAGTATTGTCTGCGGCGGCGCTCACCTATGTGGCGGCTGCTGCATCGGCGATCTTACAGCTTCTCAGACTGATCCTTCTGTTTGGCAATAACAACCGGCGGAGGGACTAAGAATCTTGGACAGGATGGAGACTGCTGAGTGGGGAAGATTCGGATAGGAGAGCCGCAGAGTGGTGAAAATTAGGATAGGAGAGCTGCGGATTGGCGAAGATTAATGTGAGGGAGATCGTTCTGGATATTTTGCTGGAACTGTCGAAACAAAAGGAATACAGTAATATTCTGATTGCGTCTGTCCTTGCGAAATACGATTATTTAGAGGGCAGGGAAAAGGCGTTTGTCAAGCGGGTAAGCGAGGGCGCGATCGAGCGCAGGATACAGATCGACTATGTGCTCGACCAGTTTTCCAAAGTTCCGGTGCGGAAGATGAAACCGCTTATCCGGGAACTTTTGCGGATGAGCGTCTATCAGATTCTTTTTATGGAAAATATTCCCGATGCCGCGATCTGCAATGAGGCGGTGGAACTCGCGAAGAAAAGAGGGTTCCGCTCGCTTCAAGGCTATGTCAATGGCGTTTTGCGCTCGATCACAAGGAAGAAAGACGCGATTGCATATCCGGACCGGGATGCGCAGTACAGGGAATATCTGTCTGTCTGCTATTCGATGCCCGGATGGCTGGTGGAGCATTTCTGCGGCGTGTACGGTGAAGAGGCGTGTGAGAAGATATTGCAGTCTTTTTTGAAAAGGGGCGCGGTTGGAATCCGGTTACAGGAGACGCTTGATGAGGCGCAGCGGGAAAGTCTGATCCAAACATGGCAGCAGGCGGGAGTAGAGGTAACAAGACATCCGTATCTGCCCTATGCCGTCGAGGTGCAGAAGACCGAAGGCATTCACAGCCTTGCGGGATATGACGAGGGGGCTTTCGCGGTACAGGATGTCAGTTCCATGCTCGTGGTCGAAGCCGCAGGCATACGACAGGGCAACACGGTGATCGACGTGTGCGCAGCCCCCGGTGGCAAGGCGTTGCACGCGGCGGCGAAACTGGCAGGCACGGGACGGGTTATCGCCTGTGACCTATCATCGTATAAGACCGATAAAATCAAAGAGAACGCGGATAGGCTGAATGTGACAAATGTATCAGTAAGAGAGCAGGATGCCCGCATGAAGGATGAGACGTTCGTCGGGCAGGCGGATGTGCTGCTTGCCGATGTACCGTGTTCGGGACTCGGCGTGATCGGTAAGAAACAGGATATCAAATACCGTGTGACCGAAAAGTCCATGGCGGAAATTGTCGCGTTACAGAAGGAGATTGTGGCAAATGTGGTACAATATCTGAAACCACAGGGAGTTATGATGTACAGCACATGCACCATGAACCCGGCGGAGAATGAAGAGATGGTCGGGTGGATCTGCAGTGAATACGATATGGAGCCGGAGAGCATGGCGCAGACAATGCCGGAAGAACTTCGCGAAACGGCTAAGAAAGGATATATCCAGCTCTTGCCAGGGATACACGGCACGGATGGGTTTTTTATCGCCAGACTGCGCCGGAAAGCGGAAAATGCAGGATAAGAGATGATGGAACACAGAAAAGACATAAAATCCCTCACGTTGGAACAGCTTCGGGAAGAGATGGAAGCCATGGGCGAGAAGCCTTTCCGGGCGAAACAATTATATGAGTGGATGCACAAAAAACAGGCGGCGGGATATGAAGAAATGACGAATATTTCTGCGACACTGGCAGATAAATGCAGGGAGCGGTATCATTACACTCATCTTGTGCCCGTCCGTATCCAGGAGTCGAAGATTGACGGAACGCGGAAGTATCTTTTTAAGCTGGCGGATGGTCATATGGTGGAGAGTGTGTGGATGCGCTATATGCACGGCAACAGCGTGTGTATCTCCTCACAGGTGGGATGCCGTATGGGATGCCGTTTCTGTGCCTCCACGCTGGACGGGCTGGAACGAAACCTGCTTCCCTCGGAAATGATCGACCAGATTTATGCGGTTATCCGGCATACCGGAGAGCGGGTGTCCAATGTAGTGGTCATGGGCAGTGGTGAGCCGATGGACAATTATGATAATCTGTTACGGTTCCTTACGCTCCTGACGGATGAAAACGGTCTCCATACCAGCCAGAGAAACGTTACCGTATCTACCTGCGGGATTGTGCCTAAGATGAGGCAGCTCGCGGACAGAAAGCTGCAGATCACATTGGCAATCTCCCTGCATGCGGCGACAGACGAGAAGAGAAGACAGCTTATGCCGGTTGCCGACAGCTATTGTCTGAGTGAACTGATCGAGGCATGCAGATACTATTTTGAGCAGACGGGGAGACGGATCACTTTTGAATACAGTCTGGTTAAGGATTTCAATGATACGGACGGGGACGCGGGGCAGCTTGCTGCGCTGGTGAAAGGGCTGAATTGTCATGTCAATCTGATCCCGGTCAACCCGGTTAAAGAGCGGGATTATGTACAGTCCGAGAGGCGCACGGTGGAGGCGTTCAAAAATAAACTTGAAAAAACTGGAATTAATGTTACTATTAGAAGGGAAATGGGCCGGGATATCGACGGCGCCTGCGGACAGCTCAGACGCAGGTACATGAAACAATAGAGCAGTATAGCAATCATAATATCCGGGAGGAAAATACAGTGCTTAGATCCTATGCGATAACGGATATCGGCCGGAAAAGAAAACTGAATCAGGATTTTATCTATCTGTCGGAGACACCGATCGGCAATCTGCCGAACGTGTTTATTGTAGCGGACGGCATGGGCGGACACAAAGCGGGAGATTATGCGTCCCGCTATGCGGTGGAGACCGTGGTGAATGCAATAGGAACTTCTTTTGAGAAGAATCCTGTGAAAATTCTGGGGAAGGCGATCGAGAAAGCGAATGCGCTCATCCGCCAGAGGGCACGTGAGGAAGTGGCTTACAGTGGCATGGGAACTACAATAGTCGTTGCCACCTGCATCGGAAGCTATCTGGAAGTGGCGAATGTGGGCGACAGCAGGCTCTATGTCGTAGGCGATACGATCCGGCAGATCACAGAGGATCATTCACTGGTGGAAGAGATGGTGCGGATGGGTAGTATTGACAAAGAGTCCGCAAGAAATCATCCCGATAAGAATATCATTACGAGGGCGATCGGGGCAAGAGATTATATAGAGGCAGATTTTTTTGATCTGGAACTGCAGCCAGGCGATATGGTTTTGTTATGTTCTGATGGTTTGACTAACATGGTGGAGGACGAGGCGATACGCCAGATCTTGACAAACGGCAGAAGCCTCAAGGACAGGGTGGAAGAATTGGTGGAAACAGCAAACCAAAACGGCGGCAAAGATAATATTTCCGCGATAGTGATTGAACCGTTAGCAGACGAGGTGAAGTATGATTAAGATAGGAATGATGATAGGTGATCGGTACGAGGTTCTGGAAAGAATCGGCACCGGCGGCATGTCAGATGTATATAAAGCAAAAGACCATAAACTGAACCGTTTTGTCGCGGTGAAGGTCTTGAAACAGGAGTTTAGCGAGAACGCGAATTTTGTCTCGAAATTCCGGATCGAGGCGCAGGCGGCGGCGGGGCTTATGCATCCGAATATCGTCAATGTGTATGATGTCGGGGAAGAGAGCGATGTCTACTATATCGTTATGGAGCTGGTGGAAGGCATCACCCTAAAGAAATATATTGAGAAAAAGGCGCGGCTGTCCGTCAAAGAGGCGATCAGCATCGCGATCCAGGTGTCGATGGGGATCGAGGCGGCGCACAATAACCATATTATCCACCGCGATATCAAGCCGCAGAATATTATTATCTCCAAAGAAGGTAAAGTCAAAGTGACAGATTTCGGTATCGCGAAGGCGGCTACCAGCAATACAATCACTTCCAATGTCATGGGATCGGTGCATTACACTTCGCCGGAGCAGGCGAGGGGCGGATACAGCGACGAGAAGAGTGATATTTATTCCCTCGGCATCACGATGTTTGAGATGCTTACGGGCAGAGTCCCTTTTAACGGGGAGACGACGGTGGCGATCGCCATCAAACATATCCAGGAGGAAATGCCGTCTCCTAGGGAGTACGTGCCGGAGATTCCCATCAGCGTGGAGCAGATCGTATGCAAATGTTGTCAGAAAAGCCCGGACAGAAGATACCAGTCCATGGGAGAACTGGTCACGGATTTAAAGCAGTCTTTAATCAATCCCGATGAAGATTTCGTCAAGGTGATCGATCCTGACGAAGAAGCGTCCACGAGAATGATCACGGACAGGGATATGGTACAGATCAAGAGGCAGTCTGACAAAAGAGATTACATGGACGAAACGATGCGCCTTAAGAAAAACAGTGAGCGCTACTATGAGGAAGATGATGAGGACGAAGACGAGGATTGGGATGATGACGATGAGGATTACGATCCCAAGATGGAGAAGATCACCACGATCCTTGCTGTGGTGGCGGCGCTCCTGATCGGCTTTATCGTGCTTTTCCTCGTCGGAAAAACGTTTGGCGTGTTCCATTTTGGGGAAGAGACGGACAACAATGCAGCACAGGAAGAAGAAGTGGAAAAAGTAAAGATGATCCGCGTCGTCGGTCTGAACGTGGAAGACGCAAAACGCCAGCTGCTAGAACTCGGACTGACTCCGGAAATTCAGTATGAAGTGAACACGGCATATCCCGTGGGCACCGTTCTTCGCGCCAGCGCGCAGGATGGTATCATGATCGAGAAAAACACGGTCATTGTGATGACGGTAGCACAGGGGACGGAAGGCGTGAAAGTCCCGTCGGTGACAGGCAAGTCGGAATCGGAAGCGACCTCTATCCTGGAACAAGAAGGCTTCGTAGTCAATGTGACACAGAGTTATGACGCTGCGGTGGAAAAAGGATATGTGATCTCGCAGTCGCCGGAGGCGGACACCTCGGCGCCGGAAGGCTCGTCTATTACACTCCGCGTAAGCCAGGGGGCGGAAGACAATAAAGTCAGGGTGCCTAACGTGATCGGACTGACGGAAATGGATGCAACCGTGAGTCTTACGGAGAGTGGATTGGTTGTGGGGACGATCACACAGACAACGAATGAAGATGCGTCACTGATTGATCTGGTGTGCTACCAGAGTTATTCCGTGGGTTCCTATGTCGATAAAGGTACAGCGATAGATATCCGGATCAGTACTGGGCCTTCCGAAGTGACATACCGTTATTCCGAAGGGATCACTGCGCCGACAGAAGACACTGACTACCGGGGCGGCATGGAAGTTGACGTCACGGTCACGACGGCGGACGGCACACAGCTTCTCAGCACGAGGACGGCGACTTTCCCTGTGGCGGTCAACTATACGGGTATCAAGTCGGCAAACGGTGTGATTACGTTCCATTTTACCGTGCAAAGAGAAGGGAGTATTACCAGAGATCCGGAGACAGGGCAAGAAGTGATCAGCGATCCTGTCACAGAGGAAAAGACAGTAACGAGAAACGTCAATTTCGTTCAAGAATAGGGACGTGGGTATGCAGGGCAAGATCATCAAAGGAATCGCGGGATTTTATTATGTTTATGTAGAGGGACATGGCACTTACGAGTGTAAGGCGAAAGGCATTTTCCGCAAAGACCATGTGAAGCCGTTAGTGGGAGATGATGTGGTTGTGGACGTGATCGACGAGGGGGAAATGACGGGCAATATTCGTCAGATTCTGCCGCGCAAGAGTGCACTGATACGTCCGGCGGTCGCCAATGTGGATCAAGCGCTCATCCTTTTTGCGATTGTGAAACCGAATCCGAATTTTAATCTGTTGGATAGATTCTTAATCCGCATGGAGCGGCAGTGCCTTCCGACGATCATATGTTTTAATAAGCAGGACATTGCGTCCGCGCAGGAGAAAGAAGCCTTGCGGCACTCTTATGAGACCTGCGGCTATCGGGTATTGTTTGTCAGCGCATTGGAGAATGAGGGAATCGAGCAGGTCAGGGAGCTTCTGGCGGGTAAGACGACCACAGTGGCAGGTCCCAGCGGAGTTGGAAAGTCTTCCCTCATTAACAGACTTGCACCCGAAGCGAATATGGAGACGGGTGAGATTAGTGTTAAGATC
Organism: Eubacterium sp.; assembly: GCA_023663915.1. The sequence goes on from JAMPGN010000127.1 coordinate 6,890, forward strand.
GAGAGGGGAAAGCATACCACGAGACATTCGGAACTCATAGCTTTAGGGGAAGAGACCTATATCGTGGATACACCCGGCTTTACATCCCTCGATATTTCTGAGATCACGAAGGAAGAGCTGGGACAGTATTATCCCGAATTTGTGCAGTATGAACCATACTGTAAATTCAGTGGATGTGCACATATCAGCGAGCCTTCCTGCGGCGTGAAAGACGCGGTGGCGGAAGGGAAGATCAGCAGGGTGAGGTATGAGAATTATAAGGTGCTGTATCAGGAGTTGAAGGATGTGAGGAGGTATTGAAACCGCAGGGGCATATGATATCACATCCTGTAGCGAAAACCCCCTTTTTCATAGCAAAGTGAATACAGGAATAATAAAAATTCACAAAAACTTTGTTGCAATAACCTCCATAAGATAATAAAATAAAGGCAGGAAAGTATGAAGCATGACAGAAAAGCCATACTAACAAAGGAGGTGTTTTTTATGGCAACTTCAAGCATTACGAAAAATTTTGTTATATCAAGTCAGAGGCAGGTTGAGATGTTTGCTGACGCGATAGAAGCGTCCGCCAATGATCAGACGCCTCCGATAAAGGTTAATGCAACTTTTTTGACAGACCCGAAAGATATAGCAAAATTTATGGAAAAAAGGAAGAAAATGAATGCAGGAAGTAAGTAAATATATTGTTTTCAACATTCGTGAGTATTTGAACGGACAAAATGAGGAACTTGGAGAGGACGATTTGCTTCAAGTTCTTTTTGAGTTTTCATGTGAAAAAAATAAGGATGTTGAAAAATTTGCAAGGGAACAGTCAATCGAGTTTGCCAAGAAACAGCAGTCTGTTACCTATCTTGTGTTTTCAACCGAAGATGCAGAACTTGTCGGATATTTTGCTATTACGATAAAACCAATAACAGTAAACGCAGAACTATTCAGCAATACGGCAAAGAGAAAACTTTCCAGAGTAAGCGAATTGAATGGGCAGAACCATACATATAATCTGGCGGCGTATTTGATTGCGCAGCTTGGGAAAAATTACCGGAATGGTGTACATGAGCGTATTACCGGAGAAGAATTGCTTGGGCTGGCAATTAAACAGATACAGCATCTTCAATATTTAGCCGGAGGAATGGTAGTGTTTTTGGAAGCGTCGAATGAGGAGAAACTGTTGTCGTTTTATCAGAGTAAGGGATTTCGGCAGTTTGACAGCAGGTTATCGGAAACAGTGGGGCGTGAACCGCATGAGCTGGTTCAGCTTTTGAAAATTTTAAAGTAACATATCGGCAGGTGTATGGAAAATTTTATTTATAATCCATGCGCCTTTTTTAGTTTAGGTAATGCTGTCTTGAAAACAGTGCTGACATGCAACGCAGCGTAGCATGAAAAAACCAAATGTATACAACTGTTGGTGGCATGGCGCAGGCTTTTTTATTATGGTTGCTATAGAAAAAAACGAGCTAACGCTCGTTTGCGAGGTTCGCTTCGCGAACTCGAAATGAGCATAGGAATTTCCTACAGCATAAAAACGGAAGGCGGTTGTATCATGAACAAGCAGACAGTCATAGAAGCAAGGCATTTAAAAAAGGCTTTTGGCAAAGGCGAAAGCATTCAGGTTATTTATTCCGACCTGGATATTGCTATTTACAAGGGAGATTTTACGGTGATTATGGGTTCATCAGGGGCAGGCAAGTCTACCCTGATGTATTCCCTTTCCGGGATGGATAAGCCGGATGGTGGGGAGATTTATTTTGACGGAACGGATATTACGAAGTTAAATAATGACAAATTAGCCGTATTCCGGCGCAAAGAATGCGGATTCGTATTCCAGCAGATTTATCTGATTGATAAGATGAACCTTATGGATAATGTCATTACAGCGGGAGTATTGACAAGCAAAGACAGGGGAGACATTCAAAACCGTGCAAAAGAGCTGTTCTCCCTGGTAAACATTCCCGAACAAACGTGGAGAAAAACATCCGCCCAGATTTCGGGCGGAGAGGCGCAAAGGGCAGGCATTGTCCGGGCGGTGATCAACCATCCGAACGTACTGTTTGCAGACGAGCCGACCGGTGCGCTAAATTCTGCAAATTCAGCGGCAGTCCTCGATGTTTTTACCTCACTTCATGAGAACGGGCAGAGTATTGTCATGGTTACTCACGACAAAAAATCAGCCTTGCGGGGAAACCGTATCATCTATATCAAAGATGGGAAAATTTACGGCGAGTGTGATCTGGGAAAATTTGAGCCGGACAATGTCGAGAGAACCGAAAAACTCGATAAATTCATTAAGGAAATGGGGTGGTAATCCATGGAGCTTCACATCATTTTGAAAAAATTATCCACGCTGATCCGGCACAATTTGAAGAAAGCAAAGGGACAGTATATATCTTTCGGGGTGTTTATCGGCATGACTGCGTTTATTATCAATATTGCCCTGGTACTTGCTTTTCAGACATTTGACGCTTATGATGATCTGTTTGATCAGCTTGACACAGCGGATATCAATTTTATGATTCCTAAGATGCAGGATTATGAAGATTTGCTTGCAGAAGTGGAAGAAACCACTGGCGTATCTTTCGTGGAAAAGCATAGCGGGGTATTTACTCCGGTGACAGTCCGTGAATTTGCGGGGTCTGATTTTGATATGAATACGGTTTTTTATAATCTTGATGAGGAAAGAACACTGAATCTGCTTGATGCTGCCAGACGTTCCGGGGAGAATGGCAGCTTGGTCTATATACCCCTGTATATGAAGGAATTAGGCGGTTTTATGGAAGGCGGCAGTATCGTTTATTCCATAGACGGTGAGGAACATACCTATGAGATCGGCGGCATCGTTCAGGAGATGCAGTATGGAAATTATGGTACCGGAATGATCGGCGGATATTTTCCAGAGGATGCCTATGAGGATTTTGCGGATGAATACAGCGACCATATTATCGCAGAATATTCCTTGAGAACAACCGGCGACGCTGATTTGGGCGAAATGAAAAATGCAATCTCCGAGATGTTAAGGGAGAAAGGGATTGCCTTATTGAATATCAGTGACAAGGAGACCTCGAAGCAGACCAGAACGATGGTCTGTACTCTGCTGATTGTTATTTTTCTGGCGCTTGCTGCAATCATATTGGTAGTGAGTATTTTCTTAAGTAATTTCCGGATACGAAGCGGGATTGAAGACGAACTGGCACAGATGGGAGTATTAAAAGCGATTGGCTATACAAGCAATATGATTATTGCTTCGGTAGTTATGCCTTATGTGCTTGTAGGAGTTATTTCCACGGTAATCGGAATAGCTGTATCTTATGCGGTTCTGCCTGTCGTGGCAGGTATTTTGGCAATCCAGTCGGGCTTTTCTTATACACCTGGTTTTGATCGTATGGCTTTGTTGATTGTAATGCTGACGCTGACATGTGCAATCTTATTTTTCTCCTATCTTTCTGCTGGGAAAATACATGGATTAGAGCCGATCAATGCCATAAGAGGTATTACCGGAAAGGAATCGGCGGGGCAAAGTATATTACTATTTATCGTTTCATTTGGTATTATGGTGTTACTATCTTTTGCGGGAACGCTCCTATACAATGTAAATGTCAAACCAGATAATTTTATGAATACACTTTCAGAGGAATCACCTTCGGTTATTTTTACGGTAGAGGATGGGAAGATTCCGGAACTGAAAGAAATTCTTTCTGAGGATAGCCGTGTAAGGACTTTTATGGAATATGCTTCTGTACCGGTAAGCTATACGGATGGAAGCCTCACCGCTTTCGTGTGTGAAGATTTTTCAAAAGCAACAAATGATATTTGTTATGAGGGCAGCAGCCCTATGAAAGAGAATGAAATTGCAGTCGGAAATGCGCTTGCGGACAATTATCCGATTGGTCATGAAATCGAGATAACGGTCGGATCAAAATCGGAGACTTACACGGTAACAGGTTATATCCAAAGCGTTAATAATGCGGGAGCGGTATGCCAGCTAACAAGCGAAGGATACGAAAAAATTGGTGAAAAGGCGAATGCTGTCAATGTTTATTTATATGATAAAAATGCTGATGATCTGATTGAAGAGTATGATGAAAGCTACGATACCATCATTAAGTCATCCGTAAACTTTGAACAGGTGAGTGAAAATGGTAGGATGATGTACGCGGGGATTGTTTCCGTCATTGTGGTTATTCTGTTTGTAATTTCTGTTCTGATGGTGCTGCTTGTGATGTATGTTATTATAAATTCTATGATCAGCAGACGCAGACAGGAATTTGGCATCTATAAGGCGGTCGGATACACAAACAGGCAGCTTACTGTTAAGACAGTGCTTGAGTTTATCCCTATTGTGGCAGTGGCATCCATTATTTCGGCAATCGCTGGGCTTTGGTATCTTCCCGCAATCGACAATGTTATTTTTTCGCTGATTGGGGCAGTCAAAAACCATTTTGAAGTATCTGTCTGGATATTGATGGTATTTGCCGTCGTGTTTACTGCTGTGGCGTTCGTCATCAGCATACTTCTCTCGGCGCCGATTAAAAAAATTACCGCATATTCACTTTTGAAAGATTGACAGCATATATAAGGAAGGAGCATTTATATGAATTTTTCTGAAAAATTAAAAGAAATACGAAAGAAAGAAGGCATCTCACAGGAGCAGCTTGCTGAAAAAATCGGTGTATCAAGGCAGGCGATTACGAAGTGGGAAACTGGAAAAGGCCTGCCGGATGTTGAAAATATGGTAATTATCGCAGAGATTTTTAAGACCACCATTGATGAGCTGCTTGTGGATTCCGCCGCAAAGACCATTTCGGAAAGATCTGTGTATACCAGTGAAACCATTTATGATATTGACTGTGAGAAACACTTTGACATCGATATTGGGAGCGCAGTGGCAATTATGTTATCCACCGGGGAGGATGAGAAGCTGCATATTAAGCTGTCCTCGGAAACCCTTGAAAATTTAGACTCTATATTTAAAATCAAGCTGGATGAAAATAAAAACAGGCTTGATGTCATTTGCCTTAACAAGAATAAGTTAAGCCGCTATGAAGCAGAGGAGTCGCTAGCAGTTGAGATTGTCTTTCCACATAAATATTCTGAAAGCTGCGAGATTTCGGCAAGTGTGAAACTTCTTACAATAAGAAGTCTTCATCTGAACCGTCTGGAATATGATGGTGATGCGGAGCAGGTTTTGATTTCAGGCAGCAGTGGAAGTCTGGAATTAACGGCAAAGACAGACTATGAAATCACTGTTGATGGAATCACAGGAAGATTGGATATTAACCAGTGGAAGGCAAAAACGATTGTCCATATTCCGGAGGAAAAGATGGTAAATGTTGTAAATAAAGGCAGAAAATGTAATGTCTATTATGTGAAAGACGGAAAATCCGTGGAGTGTGAAAGCACTGCAGATAGTGAAAATGAAATCAGCATTTCGGGAATATTTTCAGAGCTTGTTGTGGATTTGACGAAATAGGAACTATTAGTAGAGCTTTAACATCTATTTGTAATTGGAAAAAATTTTTAAAAATATGATTATGATGATCTTTTAAGAAATCAAAGTAGGAGAATTCGCACTGTTCAATATATGA
>JAMPGN010000128.1 GCA_023663915.1 Eubacterium sp.
TGATACAATAGAAATTTATATGAATGAAAAGTGGTTTGTTTTTGAATACAGGGAAGAAAAAGAACATCAATCAGTTGAGCCATAATCACGGAGGAGACCGGCTTTTATTCGCAAGTTTTTCTTGCATAGGATATTAGAAATGGATACACTATAAGTAGGAAAATTAGAAATTCTTACTTTTTAAATCTAAGGTTAAGGAGATTAGGTGTATGTTAGCTGAATTGCGTCAAAAATCGCAGATTACAATACCAAAGGAGATTATTCTCAAACTGGGTCTTTCCGAAGGTGATAAATTAGATGTTTTCGAGAGGGATGGTACGATTTGTATGCTTCCGGTTGCTGTTTACCCGAAAAAATATCTTGATGAACTCCGCAGCGAGATTAATGAGGCAAAGGCAAAAATTGCTTCGGGTGAGCAGCCAGTTTTTGATAGTGTAGATGCACTGTTTGCAAAGCTGGAGGGAGATTGATGGCATATCAGATCACTTATACCAAACGGTTTGAGAAACATTTTAAAAATCTAAGTATGCAGGAGAAAAACAATTACAGAATACATTTCATATCATAACAATGCTGTCTGCCAGGCAGATTACCTTGGAAGAAATTGCGGCGGCTTCTACACACATCCTATCGGAACCAGTTTGTTTTTGACATCTAGCGGTATGACCATAGGAGTCATACAAATAACAGCCCCCTCGCCAGTCTGTTCCGGCAGACGGTTAAGTACGCTGAAATTTTTCAGAGCGCTTTGACCGGGGTCGGCGCTTTTCTTGATCTCAATCGGATACAATATTCCGTTATCCAGAATCATTAGGTCTATTTCCATACCATTATTGTCCCGATAATAGCAAAGCCGGCTTCTGACATCGATTCCGTGATTTACATATCCTTTTATGATCTCTGATATCACATAATTTTCAAACATTGCGCCCGCCATGGCGGATAATTCCAATGCTCTCGGATTATTCCACAAGGAAAGATAACATGCAAGTCCGGAATCCATGAAATACAATTTCGGGCGTTTGACAATTCTCTTAATCGTGTTCCCGGAATATGGCGGCAGTAGATAGACGAGTCCGGAAGATACTAAGAGCGACAACCAATGATCTGCCGTTTTGCGGTCGATCTCAATATCTTTTGCCATATCTGCCAGATTCACTTCTTGACTGACCCTTGCTGCGGCGCAGGATATAAATTTCAGAAATTTTGTTTCATCTTTTATCATGACCAGATCACGGATATCCCGTTCCAGATAGGTCTGCATATATGCACCAAAATAATCTTCTGTCGATAGTTCTGGGTCTATTATCATACGAGGCATTCCGCCACGGTATATTTTTTGGAAAATACCGGTGATGGTATCGCATGATTCTGCCATTTTAACTTTGTTAGGGAGGAATGGTTCGGATTTTTTACCGTCAATTTCTGCTCTTGATAAAGAGAACATGGACAGGATGCCTACCCTGCCAGCCAGCGATTCACTCACGTTTTTCATCATATGAAACATCTGTGAGCTGGTCAGATAGTACATTCCGTTCTTGTTTGCCTGATCTGCCCGTATTTTGATATAAGGAAGTAATTCCACTGCATACTGTATTTCGTCGATGATAAGGGGCGGCTGATATTGCTGCAAAAAAAGTTCTGGGTCTTCCCTGGCAAGGCTTCTTATTCTGGGATAATCGAGAGTGACGTATTGAATTTGTTCATTGTCTGTTTTGATTTGGTTTAAAAGCGTCGTTTTTCCTACTTGACGTGCACCGCACACCATAACGACGGAGAAATGCTTTGATAAGTATTTTAATTTTGCTTCCATAATGCGATAGATATACATAGGACCCTCCTTTATACAAAACGGGAATAGGAATCTTTTTTTGTATTATATCCTATGTGGTTTGTATTTATCAAGCATTTCCTCAAAGTGAAGGATAAAATTATATTCTGAGTCATGAGAAAGGTATGGAACTCGATGCGGCAGATACTTTTAGTTTTTTATAGAGTATAAGGCTAAAGTATTACAAAATCTGTGCCGATGGTATATAATAATAGAGTATTGTCGTAGTCGGAAGAATGTCAAATCGTGAGGTGCAAGGATGCCATCAATGAAAACGAATATGCTTGCATGGAATGCAAGCCGGCAATTTAATATCACATCGAAGAAAAAAGCCAAAAATGCAGAGAAACTTTCTTCGGGTTATAAGATTAATAGAGCTGCGGATGATGCGGCGGGGCTGGCGATCTCTGAGAAAATGCGCAGACAGGTCAGAGGCTTGCATCAGGGTGCGGAAAATATTCAGGACGGAATTGGCTATGTACAGACGGCGGATGGTGCATTGAACGAGGCGCAGGTGATTCTACAGCGTATGAATGAGCTGGCGGTGAAGTCTGCGAATGGTACGAACACCGAGGATGACAGGTCATATATCGATCAGGAGGTTCAGGCGCTCAAGGAGGAGCTGGATCGTATTTTTGATACGACAACGTTCAATGAGATTAAGATATGGGAGCCGTCGACGAAGAAAGTGATTGGCTATGAGAAAAAGCAGGCAGTGCAATTTTCCGGCGCCAGCAGCAGGTCGATCGATGCGACCAACGCTAACTGTGGTCCGATTGCTTGTGGCAGTTACAAGATAAATGCGGATAAGGATTCGGGTGTAAACGTAAGCTGGACGGGTTATGACGGCGGCACTTACCAGACAACGAATATCAGCTGGGATGAACTGAAAGAAAAAAATTACCGGTTTGATATGAGCGATTATTTTGGTGAGAAAACGGTGGGTAATAAGTTATATGATGCTAACGGAAATGCGGTTTTTAAATACGAAGTAGCGTTTGATCCGCAGCCTACGGCAACCATAGAAGATATCGTTGAATGCATTAACGGACGAACTATGAGTGCTTATGTGTATGCCCAGACGCTTGGCAGGTTTGAAGATACAAATGCAAACTCGGTGACGAAACCCGGTACGATCAGTGAAAATAGCTCGACTTCCGATAGCAGTTATATTGATTTGAATTATGCTGCGGTCTATGCGTCCAACCACAATACCGGAAATGATATGACAGCAGACAAAAAGGAAAATGTCCATAATTTTGACGGGGCGGACGATGCTTATCTGGTTCCCACGAATTCTTCCGGCGCATATGTGCAGACAGCGGCGGGCGGCAGTAACCTGACGCATATTCCAAGCGATTATAATGATCTTGCTAAGGCTCGGGATAGTACGGAGACTTGGGAATTTACTTTCTATATGAATGGGATTGGCGAAGTGAAGGCAACTTCAGATCGTGTAACTTATTATGCTCCTTCGGATACAGCAGATGATGATTTTGAGAAATGGTGGCATTGGGAGGGTGGATATGTAAATAATAAGTATGTGCCACAGTATAGGAAAAGAGCCACCGTAAAGACATCCAGTGAAAAGGGGGCAGGGACACTGGGTTCTGTTATGCAGGCATTGACAGGGGATAAGGACAGCACAACGCCGGGGCTTCTGCCTCCCAGCAAGGGCGGCGGTGCAGACGGAGGAGGATATATTCAACTGCATTTCAGTTTGACAGCCAAAGATGACTATACTTATGGAAATGGTCAGACTTCCAAGAGTGTAGGCAGTTTTAAGATTAAGTTCAGGGTGAATCCGGGTGATACGGAGCAAAAGGTTTTGGACGGAATTAACGAGACGTTAAATTCGAGTACGATACTTGATTTTTATACATCCAGCGGGAGTTCTACCTTTGCCCATCAGACTATTTATAGGGCAAGCGCTAAGCAACATCAGATTGATGCCCCGATCTACGGAGGTACTTGCGGGTTCTTTGTTCAGGCAGGGGCGGAAGCGGGACAGCATATTGAAGTAATATATGATTCGCTCAGTGTTCTGGCATTGGAATTAGACGAGACCAATGTATTGACGGTAGAAGATTCCGGCAAAGCGATCGATGAAATTAAGGATGCTTTGCGGGTGATAAGCAGTCAGCGTTCTACATTTGGCGCATACCAGAATCGTTTGGAACATGCATACAACCTTAATATGAATACGGTGGAAAATACACAGTATGCAGAGTCCGTGATCCGTGATGCAGATATAGCGGAAGAGATGGTAGAGTATTCCATCAATAATATTCTCAGCCAGGCGGGTGTCAGTATGCTGGCACAGGCAAACCAGCAGCCGAATAATATGCTCCAGTTACTGCAATGATTGGAAACAGTGAACTATGATGCCGAAATTGTGGTTCACTGTTATTTTTCTGCTTACATCATATCTGCAAACTTTTCTTTTCGCTCAGCTTTCTTTGTGCTAAAATGAAAACAGCAATATAAAGAGAGGTTCCCCACATGGCATTCACACATTTGCACGTCCACACAGAATACAGCCTTTTAGACGGCTCCAACAAAATTAAAGAATATGTCAAGCGCGTCAAAGAACTAGGCATGAACAGCGCCGCCATCACAGACCATGGCGTGATGTATGGCGTGATTGACTTCTATAAGGAGGCGACGGCAGCAGGCATCAATCCGATCATCGGCTGCGAGGTCTATGTTGCGCCGCGATCCCGTTTTGACCGGGAACTGACGGGCGGCGACGACAGGTATTACCATCTCGTGCTTTTGGCGGAGAACAATACGGGGTATGCCAATCTGGTGAAGATCGTCAGCAGGGGATTCACGGAAGGGTATTACTATCGTCCGCGTGTGGACATGGAAGTCTTGCAGGAGTTTCATGAGGGCATTATTGCGCTCTCCGCATGTCTGGCGGGCGAGGTGCAGCGTTATATCCAGAAAGGGCTTGTGGACGAGGCGAAAAAGGTTGCCAGAAAGTACGAGGATTGCTTTGGCAAGGGCAACTTTTTCCTAGAATTACAGGATCATGGCATTCCAGCACAACAGATGGTCAATTCGGCGCTGCTTGCCATGAGTAAAGAACTGGACATTCCGCTCGTAGCGACCAATGACGTGCATTACACTTACGCCGAAGACGCGCAGCCTCATGACATCCTGCTCTGTTTACAGACCGGCAAAAAGCTTGCGGATGAAGACCGTATGCGTTATGAGGGTGGGCAGTACTATGTGAAGAGCGAGGAGGAAATGAAAGGACTTTTCCCCTATGCGTGGGAGGCGGTGGAGAATACCCAGAGGATCGCGGACAGATGCCATGTGGAGATCGAGTTCGGCAAATACAAAGTGCCTCATTATGAAGTGCCGGAAGGATATGACTCGTGGACCTATCTCAACAAGCTGTGTCAGGATGGCATGGCACAGAGGTATCCGGATGACGACGGGACTTTACAGAAACGTCTGGAATATGAGCTTGGCATCATTAAAGACATGGGATTCGTGGATTATTTTCTGATCGTGTGGGACTACATCAACTATTGCAGGGAAAATGGCATTGCGGTCGGTCCGGGGCGTGGTTCGGCGGCGGGAAGCATCGTGTCGTACTGTCTGAAGATCACCAATATTGATCCCATTAAATATAGTCTGCTGTTTGAGCGTTTCTTGAATCCGGAGCGTGTGTCGATGCCGGATATCGACGTGGATTTCTGTTTTGAGAGAAGGCAGGAAGTAATCGACCATGTCAACCGCAAATATGGCAAGGACAGGGTTGTGCAGATCGTGACATTCGGTACGATGGCGGCAAAAGGTGTGATCCGTGACGTGGGGCGCGTGATGGATCTGCCATACTCTTTCGTGGATTCCATTGCCAAAATGATCCCCAACGAGCAGAACCAGGGCGTACCGATCAAGAAGGCGCTGGAGATGAATCCGGAACTTCGGAAATTATACAATGAGGACGAGCAGGTGCACACGCTGATTGAGATGAGCAAACGGCTTGAGGGACTTCCGCGGCATACGTCGATGCACGCGGCAGGCGTGGTCATCTGTCCGGATGCGGCGGACAAATTCGTGCCTCTATCCCGTGGGTCGGACGGTTCCATCACCACGCAGTTTACGATGACAACCATCGAGGAGCTGGGGCTGCTCAAGATGGATTTTCTCGGACTGCGCACACTGACGGTCATCCAGAACGCGGTGGAGATGGCAGGAAAAAGTACGGGGAATTATATCGATATCGACAAGATTGATTATAACGATCCGGCAGTGCTTGCCTCGATCGGGACGGGTAAGACGGACGGCGTGTTCCAGCTTGAGAGCGGCGGCATGAAGGGATTCATGAAAGAGTTGAAACCGCAGAGTCTGGAGGATATCATTGCAGGTATCTCGCTGTACCGTCCGGGACCGATGGATTTTATTCCGAAATACATCCGAGGCAAAAATAATCCCGAATCTGTCACCTATGACTGTCCGCAGTTGGAGCCGATTCTGGCGCCCACATACGGCTGTATCGTCTATCAGGAGCAGGTGATGCAGATCGTGCAGGATCTTGGCGGCTATACGATGGGGCGAAGTGATCTGGTGCGCCGTGCCATGAGTAAAAAGAAACAGTATGTGATGGAGCAGGAGCGCAAGAACTTTACCTACGGCAATCCGGAGGAAGGCGTTCCTGGCTGTGTGGCGAACGGTATCAGTGCGGAGACGGCAAATCATATATACGATACGATGATGGATTTTGCCAAATATGCTTTTAATAAATCCCATGCGGCATGTTATGCGGTGGTAGCATACCAGACGGCGTATCTCAAATATTATCATCCGGTAGAGTTTATGGCGGCGCTTCTCACATCGGTCATTGATAGTCCGAATAAAGTGTCTGAATATATCATGACCTGCCGCAATATGGGGATCGAGATTCTACCGCCGGACATCAATGAGGGTGAGATCGGCTTTTCCGTGTCGGGCAATCAGATCCGTTATGCGCTGACGGCGATCAAGAGCGTCGGGCGGCCGGTGATCGATGCCGTTGTCACGGAGCGCAGGGCACGGGGACCCTACACGAACCTCAAGGATTTTATCACCCGCATGGCGGATAAGGAAGTGAACAAACGGGCGATCGAGCATTTTATCAAGGCGGGGGCAATGGACAGTCTTGGTGGCACGCGCAAACAGTTTATGAGCGTGTACATTCAGATCATGGAGACGATCCAGCATGATAAAAAGAACAATATGGCGGGGCAGCTCTCCCTTTTTGATATTGTGTCCGAAGAGCAGAAAGAGGATTTTGAAGTGAAACTACCCAATGTGGGTGAATATTCCAAGGAAATGAAGCTTGCTTTTGAAAAAGAAGTGCTCGGCATATATATCAGCGGACATCCTCTTGAGGAATATCAAGAGACGTGGCGCAAGAATATCACCAACACGACAGCGGATTTTATGCTGGATGAGGAGACCGGAGAGACAGTGGTTGCGGACGGCAGAACCGTCACCATAGGCGGCATGGTTGCGGAGAAAAAGATTAAGTATACGAAGAATGAGAAAGTGATGGCATTTCTGCAGGTGGAAGACCTGGTGGGGAGCGTGGAAGTGATCGTTTTTCCGGGGCAGTATGAGAGATTTGGCAGCCGCATTACCGAGGACAGTAAGGTGTTCATCAAAGGGCGGGTTTCCTTGGAAGAGGAAAAAGATGGCAAGCTGATCTGCGAACAGATCACGCCTTTTGAGGAGATCGCAAGAAAGCTATGGATCAAGTTTCCCTCAAAGGAAAACTATGAGAATCGCAAAGAAGAATTGTTCGACGCTTTAAGACAATCCGAGGGAAAAGACAGTGTGGTGATCTATGTGGAGAACCCGAAATCGATGAATCCGCTGCCGCGCAACTGGAATGTGGATGCAGGCGAGGAGCTGACCGGGCGGCTGATTGGGTTGTATGGGAAGGAGAATGTGAAGGTAGTCTGAGAATGTGAGATTTCAAGATTAAAATACGTGTGTTATTTAATAATAACGCTTGACGAAAGACAATATTTTGCTTTTATGTTCCGTTATAGGGAATTTTTATGCCAATTTCGAGTTCGCGAAGAGTTTTCCTAAGATGCAAGGCATCTTTTAGGAATTACTCATAATCTCGCAAACGAGCGTCAGCTTGATTTTTTGTAGGAAAAATATTGAAAAGCCTACTCCTATAGAGTAAAATAAAGTAGAATTTAGCACAGAAAGGCATGGTGTAGATATGGCGAAAGAGATCAAAACGATAGGTGTTCTGACAAGCGGCGGCGATGCGCCGGGTATGAATGCGGCTATCCGTGCGGTGGTCAGAAAGGCGCTTGCAAACGGTGTCACTGTTAAAGGAATCAAGAAAGGCTATAGAGGTCTTTTGAATGAAGAAATCATAGATCTGCAAAAATGGTCGGTATCCGATACGATCCAGCAGGGTGGTACGATCTTAGGTACTGCGCGCTGTTCCGAGTTCCGCACGGAAGAAGGACAGAAAAAGGGCGCGGATATCTGTAAGAAACACGGAATCGACGGTCTGATCGTAATTGGCGGCGACGGCTCTTACCGTGGCGCACAGGCACTTGCGAAACTTGGCATCAATACGATAGGTATTCCGGGAACGATCGATTTAGACATCGCATGTACGGAATATACGATCGGGTTTGATACGGCGATCAACACAGCGATGCAGGCGATCGATAAGATCAGGGATACGTCTTCCTCTCATGAACGCTGCAGTATCATTGAGGTTATGGGTAGAAATGCCGGATATATTGCGCTGTGGTGTGGTATCGCCAACGGCGCGGAAGATATTTTGCTGCCGGAGAAGTATGATTACAATGAGCAGCAGATCATCAATAACATCATTGCCAACCGAAAACGAGGCAAGACCCACCATATCATCATCAACGCGGAAGGAATCGGACATTCCACATCCATGGCGAGACGTATTGAGGCGGCTACCGGCATCGAGACGAGAGCAACGATTCTTGGATACATGCAGCGAGGCGGTTCACCGACCTGTAAAGACCGTTATTATGCGTCGATCATGGGTGCTTACGCGGCGGATATCCTCTGTGCAGGCAAGAGCAACCGGGTAGTCGGTTATCAGCACGGTGCGTTCTTAGATTTCGATATTGAGGAGGCATTAAATATGAAGAAAGATATTCGTGATTACGAGTATGAGGTTGCGAAAATTCTTGCTCTTTAATGAGAGTGGAAATGATCGTTCCCCGCAGATAACCATTTGCGGGGAATTGTTTTTGCCAGGGGATAATCCCATCCTTCTTTGGGGAGTTTTTTGTTGGAATTTCAATATTAAATCATAATTTAATGGGAGAAAACGATGATTACAAGTTTTAATAACCGATCCGTCAAGGAAGTTTTACAACTTATCCAGCGGTCAAAAGCGCGAAATCAGCAAGGGATTTTCGTGGTGGAAGGAATCAAAATGTTTGCCGAGGCACCGGTGAAACGTATCGAGAAAGTCTTCCTTTCCCAGAGGATGGAGCAGGAGATTCGGCAGCAGTACGGCGGAAAAATAGAACAACTGTTATGTGAGACGGTGGCTGACGATGTGTTTACAAGAATGTCCGACACCAAGACACCGCAGGGGATTCTTTGTCTGGTCAGGCAGTATCACTATAGCTTAGAAGGAATGCTAGGTGAGAAACGCCGTACAAAGGCTGCAGGAGTGAGCATTGTCATGAATACGCCGCAGGGTGGAGGCGTACCTTTGGAAGATGCGAAGGATGAGAATGTAGAAGCAGAGAAGCAGAGCATAGTTACGAATAAGAAAAATAAAAAACATATGTTATTTATCATTCTTGAGAATCTTCAAGATCCGGGCAACCTGGGCACTATTTTCCGGACGGGCGAAGGGGCAGGCGTGGACGGCATCATTATGAGTGGAAAAACAGTAGATATTTATAATCCTAAGACGATCCGCTCGACGATGGGGTCTGTCTACAGAGTGCCTTTTCTCTATACGGACGATCTTAGTGGGACGATCTGTATCCTGCAGGAACATGGCATCCGCGTTTATGCAGCCCATCTGAAGGCAGACAAATACTACGATGAATATGACTATCGCGCAGGCAGTGCATTTCTGGTCGGAAATGAATCGAGTGGATTGTCAGCGGAAGCGGCAGGCTATGCCGATGCATATCTTAAGATTCCGATGCGGGGAAGCGTGGAGTCATTGAATGCGGCGGTGGCATCTTCGATCCTTTTGTATGAGGCGGACCGGCAGAGACGGATGTAGCTGGTGCAAATAGTACACGAAAATGCATTAAATAATGATTTGACGTAAAAAAATTATGGTTAATAAAATAACGGGGGAAATTATAATGAAAATAGGGTTCATAGGTTTAGGCAATATGGCGAAGGCGATTATTGGCGGGATGCTTCAGAATCAGATCGTAGCCGCGGACGATATTATCGGAACGGCAAAGACGAAAAAGACGCGGGATGCGGTGCATGATGCATACGGTATTGGAATCAGGGATACGAATGAGGCGGTGGCGAGAGAGGCGGAGGTGCTGATTCTTGCCGTAAAGCCCCAATTTCTGGAAGGGGTTATTCATGAGATAAGAGATGCAGTCTTGCATAATCCTCTTATTATCAGCATTGCGGCAGGCAAGACGATGGCGTGGATCGAGGGAACTTTTGGCGGTAAGGTCAAACTTGTCCGTTGTATGCCGAATACTCCGGCATTGGTGGGCGCGGGCTGTACAGGAGTCTGCGTCAACGACAAAGTCTGTCAGGCGGAAACGGATTACAGCATGAAACTGATGGAGAGTTTTGGCAAAGCAATCCTCGTGCCGGAACATCTTATGGACGCGGTGGGAGCGGTGAGCGGCAGTTCCCCTGCTTATGTGTTTATGTTTATTGAGGCGATGGCGGATGCGGCGGTGGCGGCTGGAATGCCGAGGACTCAGGCATACGAGTTTGCGGCACAGGCAGTTTACGGTTCGGCAAAACTTGTATTGGAGAGCGGCAGACATCCTGGAGAATTGAAAGATATGGTCTGCTCGCCGGGCGGTACGACCATACAGGGCGTGCGTGTCTTGGAGGAGAGAGGTATGCGCGGCGCGGTCATGGATGCGCTGATTGCCACGGTAGAACAGTCGAAGAAACTTTGATAAAGGGATTTTGACTGGCAAAAAACGGTAGAGGATACCTATCGGGTCAATCATAAAAATATGAAATAAGCAGGCATAAAAACCGGACGAGCCGCGTAAACTTGACAAAGAATAGGTGTTTTGTTAAAATTATCCATACTTTATAGTTAACACTTTTGTAATATTTGTAATAATTTATTAAGTAAAAGGAAATTTAAGACAGAACAGCGCATGTCAGTGCGTATATTGGGGAAATGATGGAGGATTATGTGTATGCGGAGAGGCAGAAGGTTTTTTGTTCTGTTTGCCGGTCTTATTCTTTGTCTGGGTGTGTCGGGAATGTTTGGCTTTGATGCGCAAGCAGTCGGGCAAAAAGAATATCTTGATTCCTTGAGTGTGGGAATATCGCAGATCATCGATCCGACCACGGGAACTGCGAACGAGCGGGCAATCAAAGAATTAACAGAAATGGCAGAATCTAACAACAAACCACAGGAGACGGAGGAATCCGATCTGGTGATGGTCAATGTTCAGGTTGCCATGAATGTGAGGGCGGAAGCGAGTGAGGAATCCGATAAGGTAGGAGTGTTGTATAAGGACTGCGGCGGCAGAATATTGGAGCGTAAGGACGGCTGGACGAGATTAAAGAGCGGCGATTTGATTGGCTGGGCGAGTGACGATTATCTTCTTTTTGGGGAAGAAGCTGAGGCGATGGCGGATGACGTGGGGAATTTGATTGTCACGATCGAGACGGAGATATTGCGTGTGCGCGACGAGCCGAGTACAGATGCGGAAGTAGTCGGACTGCTTACAGGTGATGATGAGCTGGAGATCATAGAGTTTATCGACGATGACTGGATCAGCGTTGAGTATGAGGAGGAGACGCGATATGTCTCTTCGGAGTTTGTAGACGTAGATTTCCATATTGATGAGGGTGAGACGCTGGCGGCGATCAAGAAGAGAGAAGAGGAAGAGCGTCAGGCGAAGCTGACTGCAAATCGGGGCGCGGTGGTAGTTGGTGGCGACGATCTGAGACTCTTGGCGTCGTTGATACAGTGTGAAGCCGGGAGCGAGACTTATAACGGCAAGCTGGCTGTGGGAGCGGTTGTCATGAATCGTGTCAGAAGCGGGGCGTATCCCAATACAATATCGGGCGTTATTTTTGCTTCGGGACAGTTTACCCCGGCACTGAATGGAAAGGTCGCAAGGGTTTATACCAGTGGAAATATCATGGATAGCTGTTACGAAGCGGCGCAGGCGGCAATCAATGGAGAGACGAACGTAGGCGGCGCGACGCACTTTAGGAGAGCCGGGAACCATGACGGGCTTTTGATTGATAATCAGGTATTTTGGTGACAAGATATCCCAGGATAAACTTATAAAGTTACAAAAATATTAAGGGAATGCAGTCTTACCGCAT
>JAMPGN010000129.1 GCA_023663915.1 Eubacterium sp.
GGTGTCACAGCTTACATCGGAATACTTAGAAAATCCTTTCGACGAAACCCGACACAAGAAAACTTTTTGTGCAATCTGCCCTCACAACTTATATATCATAGACCTTTTAACACTCGAATCGCCATAATAACATTTTATACTAATTTATAATTATACTATTATAATTATTATCATTGCTTACTAATTATAATATCATACTAGTGCATACCATTCATTAAATATAATATATAATTAGTTTTCCATTCATACGACAAAACTATGGCGCAGTTTAAAACTGCGCCATTAACTCTTTAACATTCTCTGTAATATTACCCTTAAAAACCGCTGAACCTGCCACGATCACATTAGCTCCGGCATCCAAGACTACTTTTACATTATCCTTCGTAATACCACCGTCCACTTGAATATCCAAGTTCGTCCCTAACTCGTCCGCCATCTGTCTGACCTGCCTGATCCTCTCCGTAGATTCGGGTATGTACTTCTGTCCGCCAAATCCAGGCTCTACCGTCATCACAAGCAGCATATCCAACTTTGTGAGATATTTCTTGACAACCTCTACCGGTGTCTGCGGTTTGATGGACATGCCCGCCTTACATCCAAGGTTATGTATCTGGTCAATCAACTCATCTGCATCTTCCGCCGCTTCCAAATGGAATGTGATGCTATCGGCGCCGATCCGTGCAAATTCTTTCACATAACGCTCCGGTCCTACAATCATCAAATGTACATCAAATATGATGTTGGTGATCTTGCGAATCGACTCAATCACGGGCATCCCGAAGGAGATCGACGGCACAAACACGCCGTCCATCACATCAATATGAAGATACTCGGCGCCCGCCTTCGCTGCCTCGGTAATCTGTTCTCCCAGCTTAGAAAAATCAGCGGCAAGTATGGAAGGCGACAAGATTTTTTTAATATTTGCGTTCTCAGACATTCACGTTACCATGCCTTTCTATTCAAGCTTCGACCGCCGCAATATTACGGCGGTCAAAGCCGATCAGTCTTTATTTCATGAAATCTTTAACGGAACCATAGATTCCCTTGCCATCCAGACCATACTTCTCAACCAATGCATTTGCCGCGCCGGACACACCGAATACATCCTGCATACCAAGTTTCAACACAGGTGTAGGGCATTTCTGGGATAAACAATCACATACTGCGCTTCCCAATCCGCCAATCACGGAGTGTTCTTCCGCTGTTACGACTTTGCCCGTCTTTTTCGCGGAAGCTAAAACCAGCTCTTCATCTAACGGTTTGATCGTGTGAATATTGATTACTTCCGCGCTGATTCCGTCAGCGGCAAGCATATCCGCCGCATCCAATGCAGACGCCACCGTGATACCACTTGCAACGATTGTTACATCTGTGCCCTCACGAAGAAGAACACCCTTGCCGATCTCAAATTTATAATCCGGCGTATCGTTGATTACCGGAACTGCCGCACGACCGAAACGAAGATAAACGGGACCCTCAAATTCAATCGCTGCTCTCACAGCCGCTTTCGCTTCCACATCATCGGAAGGAACGATCACAGTCATGCCCGGAATGGTTCTCATAAGCGCAACATCCTCGTTACACTGATGTGTCGCACCGTCCTCGCCTACCGTGATCCCAGCATGAGTCGCTCCGATCTTCACATTGAGATGAGGATAACCGATAGAATTACGAACCTGCTCAAAGTTACGTCCCGCCGCAAACATAGCGAAAGAACTGATAAAAGGCACTTTGCCACAGGTCGCAAGCCCCGCCGCGATACCTGTCATATTACATTCTGCGATACCGCAGTCGATATGGCGGTCTGGATATGCCTTTTTAAACACGCCTGTCTTTGTTGCGCCTGCAAGGTCTGCATCCAGAACAACAAGATTCGGGAAATCGGCGCCACACTCAGCCAGTGCATTACCATAACTTTCACGAGTAGCAATTTTCTTTACATCTGCCATTAGTTTGCACCTCCTAATTCTGCACCGATCTTCTCAAGATCTGCCATTGCTGTTGCATATTCTTCATCATTAGGCGCTTTGCCGTGCCATCCTGCATTGTTCTCCATGTAGGATACGCCCTTGCCTTTTACCGTCTTACAAATGATCGCTGTCGGCATTCCCTTCGTAGCTCTTGCCTCCTTGAAGGCAGCATCGATCTGATCGAAATCATTACCATCAATATTAATTACATGGAAATTAAATGCCTCGAACTTCTTGTCGATCGGGTAAGGTGAGCACACGTCGTCAATCTTACCATCGATCTGCAGTCCATTGTTATCCACAATCACTACTAAATTATCCAATTTGCGGTGTCCGGCAAACATGGATGCCTCCCATACCTGACCTTCTTGAATCTCACCGTCGCCAAGCAGTGTATAAGTTCTATAATCCTTGCCGTCCATCTTAGCCGCCAACGCCATACCTACTGCTGCCGAGATTCCCTGTCCTAAAGAACCGGAAGACATATCTACGCCGGGAGTCTCCTGCATACAGGGATGTCCCTGAAGATAAGAACCTAAATGACGCAGTGTCGGAAGATCCTCTACCGGGAAATATCCTCTGTTCGCCAATACGGAATACAGACCCGGAGCCGTGTGTCCTTTGGATAACACGAAACGGTCCCTGTCAGCCTTCTTGGGATCTTTCGGATCGATATTCATTTCCTCGAAATAGAGATAAGTAAATATGTCTGCCGCCGATAACGATCCGCCCGGATGTCCCGCTTTCGCACCATGTACTGCGGTCACAATTCCTTTGCGAACTTCATTAGCTGTTTTTTGTAACTCTAATTTGTTCATTGCTAACCTCCATCTTTCCTTTTTATAAACTTATACAGGCGTTTAGACTCAGGCTTCACGCCTGTACCGTATGACATTATCATAGCATGAATGACACAAACACACTAGTCAAATATTGCTATCGTTCATACATTTATGCACGCAAACTGCCATCTGCATAATAAATTCCCAGCGCAGCCGCATAGCAAATCCTTATTTGCCCTGTCCATAATACGCATTCGCACCATGTTTTCTGTAATAGTGCTTATCCTGCAGCTCCTGCGGCGCCGGCTGAATCCGTGCATTGATCGTCTCTGCGCGATATGCCATCTTAGCCACTTCCTCTAAGACAACCGCATTGTGCACTGCCTCATGAGCGTCCTTACCCCATGCAAAAGGCCCATGGTTCTTGCAGAGCACTGCCGGAACCGCCACCGGATCTTTGTCCATTCTCTTAAACTCACTAACGATCAAAAGACCCGTATTTTTCTCATAGGCATCTTCAATTTCATCCGCATTCAGGCATCTCAAGCAAGGAATTTCACCATAGTAATAATCCGCATGGGTAGTTCCATAACAGGGAATACTCCTGCCAGCCTGCGCCCAGCTTGTCGCATAGGAAGAATGGGTATGTACCACGCCTCCGATCTCCGGATATGCCTTATACAATTCCACATGGGTAGCCGTATCGGAAGAAGGATTGTACTTCCCTTCCACCTTATTCCCCTCCAAATCCACCAATACCATATCATCCGGAGTCAACTTGTCATAATCCACGCCGCTCGGCTTAATCGCAAAGATTCCACTCTCCGCGTCAATCTCACTGACATTCCCCCATGTAAAAGTAACCAACCCATACTTCGGAAGGAGCATATTCGCCTCATACACGCGTTTCTTCAATTCCTCTAACATCTTTCTACACCTCTCTCCATAATTATTCTAATATTACCGCTCAACCCGGAAGAATGCCAGCAACGCGGCATTCTTCCAGACATGACTTAGTTATACTTAGGCATCGTATTTTGATGCCTTAGTATAACTTCATGTCTTTTTCTACATATTCTCTACTGCCGCTCTCTCAATCGCAAGCCCCGCACTGTACAATTTCATAAAGTCATTGAATCCCTGCACGTCGGATGCCTTCGGCTCCATCTTCTCACCCTTCTGTCCTGCGAATACTTTGCTATCTAAGAAGTCCGCAAGACTCTCGTCCGCATCTTTATTAATCATATAGGAGGCAAGAAGCGCGATACCCCATGCGCCGCCTTCGCCCGCTGTCTCCATAACGCTTACCGGTGCATCAATCGCTGCCGCTAGAATGCTCTGTCCAACGCCTTTGGTCTTGAAGAGTCCACCGTGTCCAAGGATCTCATCCACCTGAACGCCCTCTTCTTTCAACAGAATATCCAGACCCGTCTTTAACGCGCCCAACGAGGTAAACAAATTTACCCTCATGAAATTGGCAAGATTAAACTTGGCATCCGGTGTGCGGACAAACAGAGGACGTCCCTCATTAAATCCTGTCACATGCTCGCCGGAGAAATAGTTATAAGCCAGCAGACCGCCGCAGTCGTCATCACCTTCTAATGCCTTGCGGTAGAGGCTGCCATACAGCTCATTCATATCTACTTTCATACCCATCAGCTCAGAGTATTCTTTGAAAAGGTTCACCCACGCATTGAGGTCGGAAGTACAGTTATTGCAATGCACCATAGCTACAAGACTGCCATCGGGTGTAGTCACAAGGTCAATCGCGTCATATACTTTGGAAAGTTCCTTCTCCAAAACGATCATCCCAAATACGCTCGTTCCAGCGGATACGTTACCTGTACGCTGTGCAACACTATTCGTCGCCGCCATACCTGTTCCCGCGTCGCCTTCCGGCGGACAGAACGGTACGCCTGCCTGTAATGTTCCGGTAGGGTCTAACAACTTCGCGCCTTCTTCCGTGAGTGCGCCTGCCTGCTGGCCCGCCGTGTATACAGCCGGAAGCACATCGCGCAATTTCCATGCAAATCCTTTACTTGCTATGACCGCATCAAACTGATTAAGCATTCTCTCATTGAATTGTCCTGTCGCGATATCGATCGGGAACATACCCGAAGCCTCACCCACACCGACAATCTTCTCCCCTGTCAATTTCCACTGGATATATCCGGCTAACGTAATGACAAATTTCAGATCCTTCACATGCTCTTCACCATTCAAAATCGCCTGATAGAGATGCGCGATCGTCCATCTCTGGGGAATATGATAATCAAATAATTCTGTCAGCTTATTAGAAGCCTCCTCCGTGATCGTATTTCTCCATGTACGGAAAGGCACCATCAGCTCGTCCTTCTCATTAAAAGCCATATAGCCGTGCATCATTGCACTGAAACCAATCGCACCGATCTTTACAAGTTTCTCACCGTACTGTGCCTGAACATCTTCCGCAAGTTTCTGATAGCAGTCCTGAAGTCCAGTCCAGATATCATCCAGACTGTATGTCCAGATACCATCCTCCAATCTGTTCTCCCAATCATGCGCCCCCGATGCGATCGGCTGATTCGTCTCATCAACCAGAACCGCCTTAATTCTAGTCGAGCCAAACTCAATCCCCAGCACAGACTTACCACTTGCAATACACTCTTTTGCTCCCATTCTACTCATACCTCCTTATTTGTCTAGCGAAATGCCGCCTCATTCCATCTCAATTCATTCTTAAAGTTACGCACCGTCGTATCCTTATCGATAACAACACTCTCGATTCCCATAGCAGCCGCCCAGTCTACCATCTGATCTACCGTCAGATCGTAAGAGAATGCTGTATGGTGTGCGCCGCCTGCGAGAATCCATGCTGTTGCACCCACTTCCAGATTCGGCTGAGGTGTCCAGAACGCCGTACCTACCGGAAGTTTCGGCATAGTTTTCTCTACCTTCTTACAATCAACCGCATTGATTAACAGTCTAAATCTCGTACCAAGGTCTACCAGTGAACATGCCACTGCCGGACCAGTCTTAGATGTAAATACGAGACGTGCAGGATCTTCTCTGTTACCCATGGACAACGGACATACTCTAATACCAATCTCACCATCCGCAACGGAAGGACATACTTCCAGCATATGCGCCTGCAGGATACCTTCTTTGCCCGGAACCAGGTTGTAAGTGTAATCTTCCAT
Source organism: Eubacterium sp. (assembly GCA_023663915.1). The sequence goes on from JAMPGN010000129.1 coordinate 5,932, forward strand.
CATGGAAGTTCCCTTCGCGTCCTTGATATCGGCGGTCATCAATTTCATCATACGCACCATAGCCGCAACTTTCCAGTCGCCCTCCGCGCCAAAGCCGTATCCCTTCTCCATAAGTCTCTGGATTGCAAGACCCGGAAGCTGTTTTAAGCCGCCCAGCATACCGAAATGGGTCACGATCGCATGATAATCATTCTCTGTCAGGAATTTCTCGATACCGATCTCCTGCTGTGCTTGTACCGCCACGTGCTGTCTAAACTCAGCCGCGTCACGGCCATCATCGATAATCTTATATTTACTGTAATATTCTTCTACCAATGCATCCACATCACCCTGCGGGACTGCATCGACATAGTCAACCAGATCGTTGACGCAGTAATGATCGATCTCCCAGCCAAACTTGATCTGTGCTTCTACTTTGTCGCCTTCCGTGACTGCTACGTTGTTCATATTGTCACCGAAACGGCAGACACGGATATGTGAACACTCAATCACGCCTAGGGCTGTTCTCATCCAGCTTCCAAGTTGTTCCTGAACAGAAGGGTTCGCCCAGTGTCCCACGATGATCTTTCTTTCAATACCCATACGACTTACAATATGTCCATACTCTCGATCGCCGTGAGCGGACTGGTTTTCATTCATGAAATCCATATCTATCGTATCGTAAGGGAGTTCTTCGTTGAACTGCGTGTGCAGATGGCAGAGTGGTTTCTTAAATTCTTTTAAGCCTAAGATCCACATCTTAGCGGGAGAAAAAGTATGCATCCATGTGATCACGCCCGCACAATCGGGATCGTTGTTCGCGTCATTAAATGTCTGTCTGATCGATGCCTGGCTGATCAGCGTAGGTTTCAGCACTACCTCAAAAGGCAGTTTGCCGGAGGCGTTCAGACCTTCCACAATTTTAGCGGAATGATCTGCTACTTTCTTAAGGCACTCATCGCCATACAAGTCTTGTGAACCCGTACAAAACCAGAATTTGTAATTTTTTACTGCTTTCATTTTTAACCCTCCATTTTATATAGTTTTCCTAATAAAAATTCTATCACTTGTATGTACTATTATGCAAGTAATATGTATTGAGTTTTTTAAAGTATTTTATATTTATGTATAATATGTTATATAGCCATTCTATAGGCTATTTTCTTCGCAACCCGTGGACTCCTTTTCTTACTGCCTAAATTGATTCAGGTGCCAAAAGCTCTATTGTATAAGTTGTGAAGGCAAAATTGCACAAAAAGTTCTCTTGTGTCGGGTGCTTTTGACCCTCGAATCCAAAATTGTGAAAAAGAGACGCACATGACATGCGCGTCTCTTATGTTTGCTTAAACGCATATAGTTATGCCTTCTTACTCTCTTTCACTCTAGCAAGAATTGCCTGTAATACGATAAAGAAGCACAACAGGATCGCGGTCACGATGTTCGCCCATGAGCTGACCAGCTTACCATGTGACTTAACCAATGTGGAAATTGTACCATTAATCAAAACACCGACAAGGGAGCCGCCCACATTACCGACACCACCCGTCAAAAGCGTACCACCGATAACGGCGGATGAAATCGCATCCATCTCCAATCCTGCTGCCTGCGTGGTCGTACCACACATTGTATTTAAGCAGTAACAGATACCACCAATCGAAGCCAAGAAGCTGGCAAGCACGTATGTTTTCATCTTGGTCTTGCGCACATCCAGACCCATCAGAGTTGCGGACTGGCTGTTGCCACCAATCGCGTAAATGCTTCTACCAAACTTCGTATACTTCAACATTAGGAATATCAACAATACAACAAGCAGCGCCACTACAACCGTCACTCTCACATAAGGTACCTGTAAGATGCCTTTCTTATTCTCATAGGCGCCGATGTTAAAAGGTATATTCAGCTTCATATTGGAGAGCTTTACAAAAAGTTCATCCGATACAATACTCACCTGATCCGTACAGATCACCGCCGTCATACCTCTGGCGAAGAACATACCTGCCATCGTCACGATGAAAGGCTGTATCTCCAGATATGCGATACAGAATCCCTGTACAACACCAAATACAATCCCGATTACTAATACCAGAATCATTAACACGGGACTCTTCATGCCCCACTGTTCCATACCTACCGCTAAGAACATACAGTCCATAGCTACCACGGAACCTACCGAAATATCAATACCGCCTGTCAGCATAACGCATGTCATGCCCGCCGTGATACAGATCAGACCCGCATTGTTAATCAGAATGTTCAAAAATGTCTGTAAATGCGTAAATCCTTTCTCCGCATACACGATACAGCCTGCCGCATACATAACCACAAACAGGATGACGGTGATAAGTAATAAGATACTGTTGCCGTTCAACTTCAATTTCTTCATACTTTTACGCCTCCTTTGCAGCCGCTTTTTTAGCAGACAATTTCTTGAAGTAATCTCTTACAGGCTCCGCCTGGATAACTACAATCAGGATAACCACGATCGCCTTAAACACGGGCGCCTGTGCCGAAGATACTCCCAACGCATACAGTGTTGTCGTGATCGCCTGGATCGTGTACGCGCCAATGATGGAACCTGCCAGATTGAATTTGCCGCCACCCAAACTGTTACCGCCAAGCGCTACCGCAAGGATCGCATCCAGCTCCATATTCAGACCGATGTTGTTCGTATCGGCGGAATAAATACGTGATGTCGCCGTGATACCCGCAATGCCTGCGCACAGACCGCAGATCGCATAGCACATCAAGATGATTTTCGCGGAGTTAAATCCGGAAATTCTTGCCGCTTTCTTATTGATACCAACACTCTGTACAAATGTGCCGAGCGCCGTAAACTTTAACAACAATGCCATAATCAGAATACAGATCGCCGCGATTAAGATCGGTGTCGGAAGGAAGCCTACGTATGAACCGAAGAACTGGAACGAAGGCACACGCACATACACAATCGCACTATTACACAAGAGCAATCCGATAGCACGACCCGCTGACCAGAGAATCAACGTGGCAACCATGGGCTGAATGTTTAAGTAAGCCACCAGAAAACCGTTAAACAGACCGCAGGCAACTGCAACTAAGATACCGGCGCCGATGCCGACCCAGAGGGGTTTCGCATACTCGGAAACATTGGTCACGCCATAACCTGCCAAAAGCATACAGCACATACCACCCGACAGACTCATAACGGAACCAACTGAAATATCCGTTCCGGCGGAAGCCGATACCACAAGTGTCATACCGATTGCCAGAATCGCAACCTCGCTGCCTCGGTTCAAAATATCAATCAGACGACCATAAAGGATCGTATTGCCTGAAGAAGTAAGCTGTGTGCTGATCGAGAAGAAACTGAACGGAGCATTGCCGCTCGCAAGATCATAGATTACGTTTACCAGCATGACTAATATCATACTGAATATCGGCAGGAACAACTGCATTTTCGTTATTTTCTTAATCTTACTCATGTGCCGCACCTCCTGCAATGGCGTGCATTACGCCTTCCTGTGTCATTTCTTCGCCATCGATCTCACCGACTTTCGCACCGTCCCGAAGAACCGCCATACGGTTACAGGTACGCAGCATTTCTTCAATCTCCGATGAGATAAAGATTAGGCTCTTGCCTTCCTGTGCGAGTTTAATGACTAATTTCTGAATTTCTGTCTTCGTACCGATATCAATACCACGGGTAGGCTCATCGAGAATGAGGAAATCCGGATTCGTGGCAAGCCATCTTGCCAGAATCACCTTCTGCTGATTACCACCCGATAATCTCTTAATCAGAGTTTCCTTGCTCGCGGTCTTGATCTGCAGCATCTCTATGTACTGATCTGCAAGCTCAATCTGCTTCGCCATAGGTATCTTCTTGAAAACACCCGCCTTTGCCTGCATGGCAAGAATGATATTCTCACGCACGGACAGATCGCCAATGATGCCTTCCGCCTTTCTGTCGTCGGGAAGAAGCCCCATGCCAAGATTCATGGCATCGATCGGACTCTTAATCTTCGCTTCCTGTCCTGCAACTTTCAGCGTACCGCTCTGTGCCTTATCTGCGCCGTAAATAGCGCGTGCCAATTCGCTTCGTCCACTTCCGAGAAGTCCGGTGAGCCCCACCACTTCACCTTTATGTATCTCCAAATCAAAAGGTTTGATCGTTCCGGCATGGCTTAAGCCCTTCGCATCAATCTCAAGCGGCGCGTTGGTGAAATCCATGGTTCCTTCCGGCTTGATCGATGCAAGGTCATCGAAATCCTTACCCATCATTGCCGCTACCAGCTTCACTCTCGGAAGCTCTTCGACGGTATACTCACCAACCAGTGTACCATTACGAAGTACGGTAATGCCGTCACAGACTGCGTATACCTGCTCCAGGAAGTGTGTTACGAATACAATACCAACACCCTGATCCCTCAGTCTCCTCATCATGCCAAACAATTTCTCAACCTCATTATCATCCAGAGAAGAAGTCGGCTCATCGAGAATCAGAACCTTACTTTCCATATCGACAGCACGGGCGATTGCAATCATCTGCTGCAATGCCAGTGAATATTCTTCCAGATTTCTTGTTACTTCAATGTCTAAGTCCAGATCCTGCATCAACTGCGCCGCCATCTGGTTCATCTTGCGGCGATTGACCGTCCCGATCTTGGTAAGCGGTTCACGACCGATGTAGAGATTCTCCGCAACCGAAAGGTTCGGGCAGAGGTTTACTTCCTGATAAACCGTCGAGATTCCTTTATGCTGGGCATCCATCGTATCTTTGTTTACGATCGGTCCCTCGATTCCATCCACATGGATCTCACCGGCTTCAAATTTGTTGACACCCGTTAAGCATTTGATCAGCGTGGATTTACCCGCACCGTTCTCACCCATCAGTGCACGTATCTCACCTTTTCGCAAAGTGAAATCCACATTGTCAAGCGCCTTAACCCCTGGGAATGTCATACAGATGCCTCGCATTGTCAAAGCAATATTGCTATCCATATTTCTACCTCCTACTGTCACACACTCCACTGCATTTTCGTCAATTTTCCGACAATAACTGCTGTATTTATATATTATACACTAAATTTAGCGAAAGAAAAAGGAGAGAAATCACATTTCTCTCCCTATTCTATTCTTAATTTTATTCGGTTCAGATATGAATCTTAGTACGCACGTCCGTCAAGAACTTCCTGGGTCATTGTTACTGCGTACTGAGATGTGATACCAGGCGCTACGAAGGCTTCATCTGTAACGATTGTCTGAGCGTCTACTGCTTCGCCTGCATTCAGTTTCTGGATAACGTCTGCTGCAAAAGCTGCCTGAAGAGGGTTACACTCTACGTTGCAGTTGATCTTGCCATCCAGTGTGTACTGTAAGCCGTCATGTGTCGCATCGAAGGAGATGATAATAACATCGCCGTCTACGCCGTATGTGATACCTGCTGCATCCATTGCGTCCATTGCGCCGTATGCTTCGTTATCGTTCTGGCAAACTACTACGTTGAACTCTGGATAAGATTTAATGAAGGACTCCATAACTTCCTGCCCGCCTGCCTGTGTGAAGTCACCAGACTGAGAATCCAGAACTTCCCACTCGCTATGCTGTGCTACGATATTGTTAAAGCCTTCTGTACGTCCAAGTGTTGCAGATGCACCAACGGAACCCTCGATTACAAGAATCTTAGCATCAGCGCCGTCTAAGTACTCGCCTAACCAGTTACCAGCCATCTCACCTTCTGCAACCATGTCACAACCGATCTGTGTTGCATATAAAGAAGCGTCAGCGTCTACGGAACGGTCAACGATCAGTACCGGAATGCCTGCATCCTGTGCTTCCTGAAGAACAGTATCCCAACCTGCTGTCTCGATCGGAGCGATGCAGATATAATCCATTTCCTGCTGGATAAAGTTACGAACTGCCTCTAACTGAACTGCGTTGTCGTTATCAGCATCTACGAAAGATAACTCATATCCGTTTGCCTCGGAGAATGTGTCCTGATAGTTCTGTGTGTTCGCTGCACGCCAGTCAGACTCATGACCAACCTGTGCAAAACCAACGCTGATTACGTCGCCGCTTGCTGCGGGAGCTTCCTCTGCCGGTGCCTCTTCTTCTGCTGCAGGAGCTTCCTCTGCCGGTGCCTCTTCCTCTGCTGCGGGAGCTTCCTCTGCCGGTGCAGATGTCTCTGCCGGAGCTGCGTCACCGCCGCCGCATCCTACAAGGCTTGCCATAACCATGGTGCCTGCAAGTAAAACTGCTAATTTCTTTTTCATTATTTAGTTCCTCCTCCTAATAATGTGTTGTTTTGAAACGGAAGCGTTATTGCTTCCTTGTTTCTGGTATTACTTTATCAAATCATGTTCTGTCATTCAATATAAAAAATTTCTTTTTTTGTGATTTAGACGAGTTGTACAATACAAATTGTATGATATACTATTTATATTGAATACAAATAGTATATCA
>JAMPGN010000012.1 GCA_023663915.1 Eubacterium sp.
CGAAGCGAATCGCTGCATCCTGTTCGACTTTCTTCCCCCTTTTAATGATAATTTATGTCAATTATGATATAAAAAAAGGAGATTTAGGTATTAGAGTTTTTGACATCTGACCATTATAATAAATAGTAAGAAATTGTAGGAAAAGCATAGGAAAAGAGAGTCGAAGCAGAAAAAAATATGCAAAATAATCATGAAAATGAGGCGCATTTTTGAGGTATCTGGCAGAAATTACACAGAATTTTTGGATGAATGCTTTGCCTTTTTGGCAATTTTATAGTATGATTATTCTTACTTATATTAATGAATTAATTATGCCAAATCACAATGTATGAAACTGTGGTTATGGAGGATTCTGCAAATGAATAATCGTCAGTTGGAATGTTTCTTGGAAGCCGGGAAGGAATTGAGTATAACGCAGGCTGCGAAGAATCTATATCTTCCGCAGCCGACGGTCAGCAGATACATTCAAGCTTTAGAAAAGGAATTAGGCACTGAACTTTTTATCCGTGAAAGCAAGCGGAGCTTTCAGCTTTCGGAAGCGGGGAAAGCATATCACAGCCTTTTTTTAAGATTTTATAATGAATTTGAAAATACGAAGGAATTGCTTCATGCTTCCCAGAAAACGTTGCGTTTTGGGTATAACAATGGCTGGAATATTTCTTTTTTCCTTCCGGATGTGATTAACCAGTGCAGGAAGAAATATCCCGAAATGTCTATTTCTATTGAATGCATGGAATTTCATGACTTGTTGGAATCCACTTTAAATGGACGGCTGGACGCAGTGCTTTCCTTATCGGATTATTTGTCGCATCATTCTTCTATTATACAGGAACAGATCACTACCATCCGGAAAGTCATTATATACTCAGAGATGCTGCTGCCGAAACAGTATGTCAGCGGACCGGAGGCTTTTCGGGATTTTGATTTTTACATTGTAAAAGACGAACGGATCAGGCAGCTTCAAGCGGAAATCGAAGACTGCTGCAAGAGTTATCATTTTGTACCCAGACTCAAAAGACTTATGAATACGGATACGGTTATTGCCAATGTAGAGAACGGCATGGGCGTGGCTATTATGGATGAATGGGGTAAGAATATTGATGGAAAAGGAATCCGTTATGTGGAACTGGATTCTTGCCATCCGGTATGTCTGGCATGGAATAGGAAAACGGATTTGTCGGCTGTGCGGATTTTCAAAGAAGAATTGATGGCTCGTTTTGATAAAATACCTGTATAAAGGAAGGCAATGGAATTGAAACAGACAGAAAAGATCATCAACCGGTTAAATGGAAAATATAATAATTTTGTATTTATAGGCGAAGCGGGAAGCGGGAAAAGCGAGATTGCCTTGAATTTTGCAGTCAGCCTGCAGGAGTCTCATGACAAGCCGGTCCACTTTTTTGATATGGATATGACCAAGCCGCTGTTTCGGTCGAGGGATTTATGCGCTGAGATTGAAGCGCAGGGGATTATTTTCCATTACGAAGAACAGTTTATGGATGCGCCGACTTTAGTAGGCGGCGTCAGGCGTTTTTTAAAAGATCCCGATTGTTATGTGGTTATGGATATAGGCGGAGATTATATTGGCGCGCGGTCAATAGGCGGATTTGCCCCGTTGTTCAACCAGGGTGAAACAATGGTCTATTATGTGTTGAACGCGTTCCGCCCATGGTCTTATGATATTGACCATATAGACAAGATACTCGGAGAAATCCTGGGAGTATCACATATTCAATTAGACAAAGTCCATATGATCAGCAACCCGAATATGGGAAAGGATACAACGGTAGAAGAAATCATAGAAGGACATGCAAAAATGAAAGAAATGATTGAGGCTTACAAGCCGATTGAATTTCTATGTATCAAAGAAGATTTATTGGCTGAAATAGAACAGAAAGCGGATCTGCCGGTAATGCCGATACATCTTTATCTAACCTATCCATGGGTCGTATAAGATTTATCAATAAACCATAAATATATAAAAAGAAAGGAGAGTAAAGTTCTATGGGAAGTATACCTTTTTATGCAAGAGGGGAGGAAAACCAAGGCTATATCAAGAACCTGGAGGTGGTAGGGTATCATGATTTGAATAAGGTCATGGCTTTCCAGATGGCCTTACACAAAACAGAGGACGGCCGCTACTATATGTACTGCGGTTCCTTCAAGGGAGCAGGGTGGAATATTTTGGAAGTGACCGATCCGGCGAATCCGAGATGGGTTAAATTCTTTGAATGCTGTGATCCGTCTGAGTATAAGGCGCAGTCTACCCCGAAGATCCAGGTTGCAAACGGTTTGATGTTAGCCGCTTTAGGCGGCGGAGTTCCTTTTCTGCATGGAACACAGCCGGGTGATAAGGCACTTGGAGGGTTGAACATTTATTCTCTGGAAGATCCGGAGAACCCGAAACTTCTTTCCCACTGGGAAACGGGAGTACAAGACGGAATGGGCGTGCATCGTTTTGCTTACAATGGCGGTAATTATGTGTATATGCCGTCGGAATGTCCGGGGTATGTAGGCTTTATTGTACGTATTCTGGATATATCCGATCCGGAGAAGCCTTTTGAATGCGGACGCTGGTTTGTTCCGGAACAGTTCCAGGATGGCAGGGATGAAGGAACGTATGCGGTAGGACATGAAGCGCAGAAAGATACGCCGATGTGCCATGCCTGCACCCTTCCGGCGGATGGACGCAAACAGTTGTATATGGGATATTTTGGCGGTGGCGGTGTCATTCTGGACATCGAAGACCCCACAAGACCTAAGAAACTGGGACAGTTGATGATCCAGCCGCCTTTTGCGGGGAAATGCTGCGGTGCTAGGGCGCATACCTTTTTGCCATTGACAGGCCGTGATTTTGCAGTTTTGACAAACGAAGGGGAAAGATTTGCTTTCTTCACCAAAGAAATTATAGAAAACGGCAATCATCCCGGTGCGCAGCCGATGAATAATTTACATATGATCGATGTTTCCAATCCTTCCGATCCTACTTTAGTAGCCGAGTTTCCTTATCCGGAAGTGCCGGAAGGCTTTCCGTATCGGAACTTTAATGACTGCGGCGTAGGATGCCAGGGACCTTTCGGACCTCATAATATTCATGAACCTATGGGGAAACCTTGGTTGCAGGATGACCCGAATTTGGTATATTGCTGCTATTTCCACGCAGGCCTGCGTGTATATGATGTGTCTGATCCTTATTATATTAAGGAAATTGCATATTTCATACCGCCCAACCCTACAGAGAAATGTTTTGAAGTACCTATGCCGGGACCGTTCCTTGCAACAACGGAAGATGTGGTAGTAGATGACCGCGGATATATTTATATTGATACGTTCCATGATGGAATGTATATTTTGAAATTAAAACGTTAACAGGAAAATGGAGGAATATCATGGCAGATTTTAAATTCGAGCCTATGCGGAGTCTTATTTATGTAAATGTGGTGAAAGAAGATTACAGACCCAAGCTTCAGAGATGGCTTTACAAAACACATGTGCCGGAGAGTATCTCGCAGTTTGAGCCATATGTGACGAAATACGCGTTTTATCCGACATTTCCGACGCCGCCGGAAGGGGAGCGTTTCGGTTATGCGAAGATGCAGCTTACGGAGCATCACTGGCTGGTAAGCGATTTAGATCCTCGTCTGGATATTAAAGCGCTAGCCGAGACATTTCCGGTAGACGTGCTGGTATGGCAGGGGAATTTGCCGGAACATGTTCTGGGAGAAGGGCAGATCCGCCCGGAACATGATGCAGGCAATACGGCGCGCCAGACAAATAATGCGGAAGCGAATCCGTTTATTTTCGCGTTTCTTCCGATGTGGTGGGAGAAGGACATCAAGGGAAAAGGCAGGACAATCGAGGACGGGGCAAATTACCGTTTCAATATGGCGATTGGTTTCCCGGAAGGCGTGGATAAGGAAGAAGGATCGAAATGGCTGTTTGAGAAGGTGATCCCGATTCTGGAAAAGGAGCCGGAAGTATCACGCATCCTTTGCAGCAGTGTGAAGAAGGATATCAATGGATGCGTTATGGACTATGTGCTGGAAGTCTGGTTCAGCAACCAGTCGGGTTGGTACAAAGTCATGGTAAAGGATATGGAAGCGCTGGAAAAACCGGAATGGGCGCAGCAGGATGTCTTTCCGTTTTTGAAGCCATACCACAATATCTGCAGCGGGGCTGTTGCAGATTTCACGATGTGTAATATGCTTCAGAATTATCATGGTTACATTACCATGCGGTGATTAATATAAAAAAGGAGGAAACTATAGTATGGCTGAAATTAAAGTAGTTGAAGAGCGCTGCAAAAGCTGCGGCTATTGCATCAAGTACTGTCCGAAAGGGGTTTTGGCGATCGGCACACAGGTTAATTCAAAAGGATACGAATATGTTGTGCCTCAGAACCAGGAGGCATGTATTGGATGCTGCATATGTGCAAGAATGTGTCCGGACGGTGCAATCGAGGTATACAAATAAGAAGGGAGTGAATACATATGTCCAGAGTGTTTATGAAAGGCTGTGAAGCGATTGCTGAGGCAGCAGTTAGAGCAGGGTGTAGATTTTTTGCAGGATATCCGATTACCCCTCAGAATGAGATCCCGGAATATTTTGCCAGGAGGCTTCCGGAAGTAGGCGGCGTATTTGTACAAGGTGAGTCCGAGGTGGCGTCCATCAACATGGTTTATGGAGCGGCTTCCGCAGGAACGCGGGCTATGACATCATCTTCCAGTCCCGGAATTTCACTGAAGAGTGAAGGAATATCTTATTGTGCGGCAGCGAGAATTCCCATAGTGTATTGCAACGTGGCAAGAGGAGGTCCGGGCGTAGGCGCTATCCAGCCGGCGCAGATGGACTATATGCAGGCAACAAAAGCATCCGGCAATGGCGGTTTCGAGATGATGGTATTTGCACCGTCTACGGTACAGGAAGCGGTTGATATGACATATAAGGGATTTGATTATGCGGATCGCGACAGAAATCCGGTGCTGATTCTGGCGGACGGCGTAATTGGAACCATGATGGAACCCGTAGAACTTCCTGAAATGAAGAGCGACGAAGAGGTTGCTGCTATTAAAGAATCCAAGAAATCTTGGGCGTGCATCGGTCATCCGCTTGATTATGAACATCGCGCATGGATCGAACCTGGCCATTGGAGCACGGCAGCGATGCAGCGTGCGAATGAAGAGGCAGCAGCGCTTTATCAGTCTTGGGAAAAAGATGTACAGGTTGAAGAATATATGGTTGAGGATGCAGAACTTGTGATTACCGCTTATGGAATTTCCGCTAGAATTGCAAAATCCGCAGTGGATCTGCTCCGGAAAGAGGGAATCAAAGCCGGCTTGATCCGTCCGATTACGGTTCATCCATTCCCTTACAAAGCTTATGACAATATTAATTACAGCCAGGTAAAGGCAGTGCTGGATGTGGAAATGTCAATTCCTGCACAGTTTATCGTGGATGTGAAGGCAGCAGTGAAAGAAAGATGCCCAATTGAAAGTTGTTTATGTTCCGGTGGTAATATTATGAGCCGCGAGGCTATTATGGACGCTGCCCGGAAAATATGCGGGAAGTAGGAAGGAAGAGACTTTAAAATTTTCGCTTGCCTGCAATGCGTTTCGTGCGGTTTGCGGGCAGGCTAAGAATGGAGGATTACGATGGAACAGATTTATGCAAGAACAAAAACCATTCAGGAAGATAAAGTGTCAGGATTTTGTCCGGGATGCATGCATAGTACGATTATGAAACTGATTGGTGAAGTATTGGATGAAATGCAGTTGGTAGACAAAGCTTCCTGCGTGCTTGGAATTGGCTGCTGTGGGCTGCAGATGGATTATATGGCATATGATAATATAACGGCACCCCATGGACGCGCTTGTGCGACTGCAACAGGAATCAAAAGGACCAATCCGGATAGCCTGGTATTTACCTATCAGGGGGATGGTGATTTTGCGTCAATCGGTCTGGCAGAGTCTATGACTGCGGCAAACAGGGGCGAGAACATTACCGTTATCTTCGTAAACAACGGTATTTATGGCATGACCGGAGGTCAGATGGCGCCTACGACCTTGATTGGCATGAAGGCAAGCACGGCACCGAAAGGGCGTATCGCTGAGGAGCACGGTTATCCGATGCATATGTGCGAGATTTTGAATCAACTTACGGCTCCGGTATATTTGGAACGTACAAGTTGCAATAATCCGGCGAATGTCAATAAGACGAAGAATGCAATTAAGAAAGCATTTCAGAACCAGATTGATGGAAAAGGTTTTTCCATGGTGGAAATCGTGACCAGCTGTCCGACAAACTGGGGATTGGACCCGCTCAAAGCGCTGGACTTCATTGAAGAAAAAATGCTGCCTGAATTTCCGCTTGGCGTAATCAGGGATAAATAAGGAGGAAAGATATATGGAGACAAATTTATGTGTGGCTGGATTTGGCGGTCAGGGTGTTATGACATTAGGAAAGTTCCTGGCTTCTGCTACCTGTGATTCTACGGATAAGAATGTAACCTTTTTCCCTTCTTATGGCGCAGAGCAGAGGGGCGGAACTGCTAACTGTTATGTTGTTATTTCGGATGAACAGGTTGGAGCGCCTCTTGGCGACGTGATGGACGACCTGATTGTCATGAATGGTCCTTCTCTGCAGAAGTTTATCGGCATTTTGAAACCGGGTGGAACATTGTTTATCAATAGCTCCATTGTTTCCGATCAGATTGACAGAGATGACGTTAAGGTTGTGAAAGCGCCTGTGACGGAACTTGCGCTTGAGATGGGAAACGCAAAGGTATTGAATGTCATCATGCTGGGAGTATATGTAGGCTATACGGAAGTCATTGATCCGGAAATTGTATGGCAGACCATAGAACATAAGCTTGGAAAGAAACCGAAATTACTTCCTTTGAATAAGGAAGCTTATGAAAAAGGACTGGAGATTGGAAGATCACAGAAATAAGGAGAGACGTAGATGGTTTATAAAAATTTTGACGAGTTAATTGACAAAGTAAAGGCGGCTCCGGATCAGAAGCGCATGGCTGTAGCGCAGGCCGGCGAGGAACATACACTTCAGGCAGTGCTCCATGCAAGAAAGGAAGGAATCATTCAGCCGATTCTGGTTGGTAAGAAAGATGACATAGAGCGCATCTTAAAAGAATTGGGCGAGGAAGTGCCGGCAGAAGACATCTATGAAGCTGCTGACAATACCGAAGCTGCAGAAAAAGCAGTTGCCCTTGTCAGGGAAGGGAAAGCGGATTTCCTGATGAAGGGATATCTGGATACGAAGGATATCTTAAAAGCGGTGGTGAATAAGGAAACAGGACTTGGAAAGGGCGGCGTGATGTCCCACTTTACGATGTTTGATATTCCGGGTTATCACAAAATCCTCGTTCCGGTAGACGGCGGCATGGTAACTTATCCGACCCTGGAACAGAAGAAAGCAATTATTGAGAATACGGTAGATACTTTGATTTCCATGGGTTATGACTGCCCGAAAGTAGGCGTTTTGGCATGTGTGGAAAAGGTAAATCCCAAAATGCCGGAAACCGTTGAGGCGGCGGAATTGGCAAGAATGAATAAAGAGGGCGAAATTAAGAACTGTATTGTGGAAGGCCCGATTTCCTATGACTGTGCCGTGGATGCGGATATTGCGAAGCTGAAAGGCTATGAAGGCGAGATTGCCGGGGATGTGGATGTTTTGATCGCACCCAACATTCATGCCGGAAATATTATGGGCAAGATGCTTACCTGCACCTGTAAGGCAAAGCTGGCAGGTTTTATCGTAGGCGCAAAGTGTCCGATCGTTCTGACTTCCAGAGGTTCTTCGGCAGAAGAAAAGTTTTTGTCCATAGTTGTTTCTGCTGCGGCAGCTAATTAAGAGGAGGGAAAACATGAGCTATAAAATTTTGGCTGTAAATCCCGGTTCTACTTCAACCAAAATCGCAGTGTATGAGGATGAGAAGGAATTATTTTCCGAAACCGTTGTACACGACGAGGAGGAGTTAAAGAAATATGTGAAAGTGACCGATGAGTTTGAGATGCGCAAAAGCAACATTTTAAATTCACTGGAACGAAATAACATTAAACCGGAAGAACTTTCCGCAGTTGTAGGTCGCGGCGGCCAGTTGAAGCATATTCATGCAGGCGGTTATCTGGTAACAGAAGACTTGAAAAAGACTTTGAAAGGTCCGGATATTGTGGAGCATGCTTCTAATCTGGGCGGTCTGATTGCAGAAGCGATAGCATCGCCGGTTGGGATTCCTGCATATATTTATGATGCAGTCGGCTCGGATGAATTGACTGAGATTGCAAGAATTACCGGTATTCCGGAAATACGCAGGGAAAGCGCCTGCCATGTCTTAAATACAAAGGCAATGAGCCGGAAATACGCGCAGGAAAAGGGAAAAACCTATCAGGATATCAATGTTTTGGTAGCGCATTTAGGAGGCGGTATTTCCATCAGCGCACACAGGAAAGGAAGGATCATCGATGTTATTACGGCGGACGGCGGTCCGTTTTCGCCGGAGCGTTCGGGGAGTGTTCCGCTGAACTATATTATTTCCATGTGTTACAGCGGCATTTACAATCGCCGTGAAATGACCAAAAAAATTGCAGGATTAGGCGGAATGAAAGCATACCTTGGTACTGCAAACTGCGTTGAAATTGAAAAGAGGATTGAAGCCGGCGACGAGTTAGCAAAGAAAGTATATGAAGCGCAGGCGTATCAGATCGCAAAAGGAATCGGGGAATTAGCGCCGGTTTTGAAAGGCGATATTGATGCCATTATTCTTACCGGCGGCGTGGCACATTCTAAGAAGCTGACCGGAATGATAGAAGAATACGTGCGGTTTATTGCGCCGGTTGTCGTTATGGCGGGCGAAAATGAACTGGAATCTCTCGCAGCCGGAGCTTTAAGAATTTTGAAGGGTGAGGAACAGGCGGAAGCGTTTGCAATCACCGAAGAGTAGCGCAAAAGACTGAGAAACAGGTGAAATACAGGCTGGGGAAGGGGTTTAATTATTGATTATGAAAATGAATCGTTGGTTTTATGCAGTGGTTGGGGTAATTGTACTTTTATTTTCCGGCCTTGTGTACGCCTGGAGCGTATTGGCGGCGCCGATTGCACGGTATTATACGGAGTGGAGCAGTGCGCAGTTATCGATGACATTTACGATATGCATGATGTTCTTCTGTCTGGGCGGTTTGTTTGCAGGTATTTTGTCCGGAAAGATTAATGTAAAAATTAATATGGTAATTTCGGCAGTTCTGTTTCTGGCAGGTTTTATCTTGGCATCAAGAGCGACTTCCCTGATGCAGCTATATATCGGGTACGGCGCTCTGGCAGGAATGGGAGCGGGTTTTTCCTACAATACGGTAATGGGATCAATCAGTAAGTTTTTCCCGGATAAGCCGGGGTTGATTTCCGGTATTTTATTGATGGGTTTTGGAATGGGTAGTTTCTTGATTGGTAAGGTATATCAGGCGTATACCGGAGAGGGCGAAGCGTTCCGTACTTCCTTTTTGTTCATGGGGATTCTGCTGTTTGTGGTAGTTCTGGCTTCTGCAGTATTTATCAGGAAACCGCTGCCTGAGGAATTGAAAGCCTATCAAAAGGAAACGAGCCGAAAAGAAGTGAAAAGCAGTGATGAGGGAGCAGATTTTACAACCTTACAGATGATAAAACGCAGTTCGTTCTGGCTGTACTTTGTGTGGGCAGTATTTTTAAGTGCGGCTGGATTGGCGCTGATTTCACAGGCCAGCGCGGTTGTCACCCAGGTAAATCCGGCGGCAGCGGCAGGTACAGTGTCTACGGTGGTAGGGCTTATTTCTATATTTAATGGATGCGGACGCGTTATTTTCGGCGGCATGTTTGACAAAATCGGACGCGTGAAAACAATGCTTGCGGATGAAGCGCTGTTTATTCTGGCATTGATACTCTTGGTATCCGCTGTGCTTCTGGGTAATTTCGTAGTGTTGATCGTTGCTTTTATTATTATGGGACTTGCATATGGCGGTGTGACACCAACCAATTCCGCTTATGTGAATGCTTTTTATGGAAAAACCAATTATTCGGTGAACTTTTCCATTATCAATATGAATCTTTTGATTGCTTCTTTTGGAAGTACGATTGCAGGAATACTGTATGATGCCAGCGGTTCCTATTTAAGCACATTTTTGTTTATGCTGGCGTTGGTAGTTGCAGGAAGCGTTTGTGCCGCGTTGATTAAGCGGCCGTAGCCTAAAGGGATAGATGGCAGATGACAAAGGAACAGTTTTTCAAATGGAATATCATTACAAATATATGTATGGCTTTGTCAATTAATACGGCAGCGACTATATTGGCAGGCGGAGATACGGTTGCCGGATGGGTTACGGGATGCTGCCAGGCATTTACCATTAATACAGTGGCGGCTATCATTCTTCCGGTAGGCAGAATAGGCAAGTGGTTTGCGGAAGATATTTGTAAGTCAGAACCCGGAAAGTTCGTGGAATTTATTGCGCGTAATTTCATCATCAATGCAATTTATGTTACGATTGTCAGCTTTTGCATAGCACTGATTCATGTCGGAATCGTTCCGGAAGTAGTCGGAATCTGGTGGGAAACCTATCTTGTGCTCCATATTGTTGGATTTCTTACAAGTTTGGTTATTGAAAAACCGGTGGCGTATGTCGTTTCCATTATGAAATAGATGTAAAATGGAACAGTTGAAGCAGTTTGGCACGTCTACGTGCGGATTGTGGAAAGATGGTTTCAATAGGTAAATGGCGGAACCAGAAGTCATGAAAAGCTCTGTTGGCTTAGGCGGTTTCGCACGATTTATAAATACAAAATATTAAGGAGGAAGTTACATGAAAATTTTAGGTATTTCTTCAGGAACATTGAATGGTGCAAATGATTCAATGTGTAAGGAAGGGTTAATGGGGGCTCAGGAAGCAGGTGCGGAAATTGAATTTATCAATGTACACAAGCTGGACATTAAGCACTGTACAGGATGTATCGCCTGCGTGAAAGCGCTTATGAGCGGTAGAGGCCGTATCTGTGCACTGAAAGATGATTTCCTTTGGCTGCTGAACAAAATGCTGGACGCGGATGGAATCTTGATGGTTTCTCCTATTTTCGAGAATGGCGTTCCGGGAATTATACATACCATAACTGACCGTTTCGGACCTTCCATGGATCGTGGCAACCTCACGATTGCAGATGAGCTGAATAAGAAAGCAGGTGGTCCTGGTATTGACCCTCGTTTCCTGAAGGATAAAGTTATTTCTTATATGGCTGTCGGCGGTTCTGACTGGGGATCTCTGGTACAGATGGATCATGGCATGCTGGCAATGACCCCGATGTGGAAGATTATCGACAATGATAAATTCCAGTGGTCAAAGACCATCCTGATGGATGATGAAGCTCTTGCAAGAGCACATCAGATCGGTATAAATTTGGCAAATGCTGCGAAAGATATTCCGAATGCAACATGGCAGGGCCCGGAAGGTGTATGTCCGCACTGCCATACAAATAACTTCTACATCGAACCCGGCACGACTCATGCAATCTGCGGTCTGTGCGGTATGGAGGGCGAATTGGAAGTATCGGATGGAAAGATTGTCATCAACTATCCGGAAGAGCAGTATGCATTGGCTCATGACACCATGTCCGGCAAGATGAAACATGGCGAGGATATTCAGTATAATGAAGGTCGTCTGGCTGAACTTCAGAAAAACAGCGAGGAGTTCAAGGCTCGTAAGGCAAAATACAGAGACTTTATCCAGCCGTCAGTTCCTGCTAAAGAGGCATAAAATTTTTCACAAAAAGCATAAAATAAGATTGGGAAACGTTCTTTCTTGGGGACGTTTCCCTATTTTTACTTTTAGATATTGGGAACCAGAAGGTGGATTTCTTCGCTTTTTTTTGGAAAAAAGCAGAAAAAACTTAACAGATAGTGAAAAATATTATATACTTAGCTTTGGATTATAGTTGGGTTCTGGGTTTCATAAAGGGAAAGGGCAGGAAAATGATATCAAAACAATATAAGGATATGTTGAGCAACAAGCTGATTATCCGGCAGTTTTCGGAGTTTGCAATAGCCAGAGGAGCGGAAATAGGATATGAAAATGTGTTTGATTATAGCATAGGGAATCCTTCGGTTGCTCCGCCGCAGAAATTTACAGATACAATGATTCATTTGCTGCAGAGCAGTAACTCCATAGAATTGCATGGTTACAGCCAGACTTTAGGTATTCCGGCGGTTCGGCAGAAAGTAGCCGACTATCTGAACAAGCGTTTTGACATGGATTATACGCGGGATCACATTTTTATGTCTACGGGGGCAGCCGGAGCTGTTGCACATGCGCTTAGGTGCGTGACAGCGCCGGGGGATGAGGTATTGATTTTTGCGCCCTTTTTTGCAGAATATTGGTCCTATGTAAATTTAAGCGGGGCAGTTATGAAGGTGGTGCCCGCCGATTTGGAATGTTTTCAGCTTAATTTTGAAGCTTTTGAGGAAATGTTGACAGAAAAGGTTACGGCGGTTATGATCAATACGCCCAATAACCCTTCGGGAACTGTCTATACGTCAAAAACGCTTCAAAAACTGGCGGATATTATGACTGCAAAGGAAGAAGAATATGGGCATGATATTTTTCTTATTTCGGACGAACCATACAGGGAAATTGTGTTTGCCGGGACGGAGGCGCCGTATGCGACCAAATTTTATCCGAATTCTATTTCCTGTTATTCTTTTTCAAAATCCTTGTCTATACCAGGGGAAAGGCTTGGCTATGTAGCGGTGAATCCTGCAGCCAGAGGCGGGGAGTACATTGCGGATATGTGCGGACAGGTTTCGCGGGGCATGGGGCATAATTGTCCGCCGTCCATCATCCAGCTTGCAGCGGCGGAATGTCTGGATATTACATCGGATCTTTCTGTGTATGAGATTAATATGAACATCCTATATAAGGAGCTTATTTCTCTCGGTTTTGAGTGCGTGAAGCCCGGAGGTACTTTTTACATGTTTCCGAAGTCGCCGGAAGAAGATGCGATTGCCTTTTGCGAGAAAGCAAAGAAGTACGATTTGGTTTTGGTTCCAAGTGATGATTTTGGCGTACAGGGGTATTTTAGAATAGCGTATTGTATTGATACAGAAAAAGTGGAACGTTCTCTGGAAGCATTCCGAAATCTGGTTAAAGATGAACATTATTTTGCGTAAAATGAAAAGAGAAGTGTAGTTTTATAGAAATCATGTAATGTTGTCCGCAGGATAGACATAGGTCTATTCTGCGGATTTTCAATAAGAAAGAGAGACACAGGGAAAAGAACAAAAGTTCGATTTTACATCTATACAAATTCAGAGGTTTGTGGTAAGATAATTAGACACGTTTCGGCCTGTTTTGTTCATTTCAGAAAACAGAATACTCGTCACGACGAAAAGGGCTTATAGTAATCATTTTTGGGTATGAAAATGCAAAGCAGAGCTTCGCATAGGAGGTGAAAATTCGTGCAAAATTTTTCTGCGAAAAATGAACAAAATATCTTCAAATTACACAGCGAATACCAGCCCACCGGCGACCAGCCTCAGGCGATTGAAGCGTTAGTGGAAGGTTTTCAGAACGGCAACCAGTTTCAGACGCTACTAGGTGTTACCGGTTCTGGCAAGACATTTACCATGGCAAATATCATACAGGCGCTCAATAAGCCGACGCTTGTGATCGCCCACAACAAGACCTTGGCTGCACAGCTCTACGGCGAGTTCAAAGAATTTTTCCCGGAAAATGCAGTAGAGTATTTTGTCTCTTACTACGACTACTATCAGCCTGAGGCATATGTGCCCTCGACGGACACTTATATTGCCAAAGATTCCTCTATCAACGACGAGATTGACAAGCTAAGGTTATCTGCCACAGCATCTTTGACAGAGCGCAGAGATGTGGTAGTGGTGGCGAGTGTATCCTGTATTTACGGTCTGGGAAGTCCGGAGGAATACGCGGGTATGAGTATGTCCTTGCGTCCCGGTATGCCAAAGGACCGCGATGACGTGATACGGGGGCTGATTGAGATGCAATATGACCGCAACGATATGGATATGGAACGTTGCTGCTTCCGCGTTCGCGGCGATGTGGTGGAGGTTTATCCCGCGCAGGGCGGCGACTATCTGATCCGTATCGAGTTTTTCGGAGACGAGATAGACCGTATTGCGCAGACGGATCCGCTGACAGGTCAGGTTCACGCGACGTTGGAGCACGTGATGATCTATCCGGCATCCCACTATGTTGTCCCACAGGAGAAGATCAACATTGCCTGCAAGGAAATTGAGAAGGAGTTGGAACAGCGAATCAAGTATTTTAAAGGGGAGGACAAGCTGTTAGAGGCGCAGCGTATTTCGGAGAGGACGAATTTCGATGTCGAGATGCTGCGGGAGACGGGGTTCTGTTCCGGAATAGAGAATTATTCGCGCCATCTGAACGGCATGGCGGAGGGAGAACCGCCGTTTACCCTGTTAGATTATTTTAAAGACGATTTTCTGATTATTATAGACGAGTCGCACATGACGATTCCACAGATACGGGGGATGTTCGCGGGAGATAGATCGCGTAAGAACACATTGGTTGATTACGGATTCCGTCTGCCCTCCGCGTTGGACAACCGGCCGCTTAATTTTCAAGAGTTTGAGCAGCATATCGATCAGATGCTTTTCGTGTCCGCGACTCCGTCTGACTACGAGGCGGAGCATGAACTGTTCCGCACGGAGCAGATCATTCGTCCGACCGGACTGCTTGATCCGGAAGTGGAAGTGCGTCCCGTGGAGGGACAAATTGACGATCTGATTTCGGAAGTCAATAAAGAGGTGGCGAAACACCACAAAGTACTGGTGACAACGCTCACAAAGCGCATGGCGGAAGACCTGACGGATTATATGAAAGAGGTGGATGTGCGCGTCAAGTACCTGCATTCCGATATCGATACGTTAGAGCGCGCGGAGATCATACGCGATATGCGTCTGGATGTGTTTGATGTGCTTGTAGGCATCAACTTACTCAGAGAAGGATTGGATATACCGGAGATTTCACTTGTGGCGATTCTCGATGCGGATAAGGAAGGATTTCTGCGGTCGGAGACTTCGCTGATTCAGACGATTGGGCGTGCCGCGCGTAACGCGGAAGGACATGTCATCATGTATGCGGACAATATGACGGATTCCATGCACGCTGCAATCACGGAGACGAACAGGAGGCGCGAGATACAGCAGAGATACAATGAGGAGCACGGCATCACGCCGCAGACGATTCAGAAGGCGGTCCGCGACCTTATCAGCATTTCCAAGACAATCGAGAAAGAGACGATGCGTTTCGAGAAAGATCCGGAATCCATGAGCAGGCAGGAGCTAGAGAAGCTGATCAAAGATGTGGAGAAGCAGATGAAGAAAGCAGCGTCGGACTTAAACTTCGAGGCGGCGGCAGAGCTGCGTGACCGCATGACGGATCTGAAAGGCAAATTGAGAGATTTTGATAAGTGATAAGAAGTGTATGGATTCGGTACTTTGCAGGACGGAATTGTGAAGGTCAGAATGCGAATGATTGCGTGCGAAGTTTGAACATATATACGGCTTAACAGGTTTACAAAAATGGAGGAAGATATGTCAGACACAATCAAGATGCGTCCACGGGAATATATCAAGATTCGCGGCGCAAGTGAACATAATTTGAAGAACATAAACGTAGATATTCCGAGAAATGAATTTGTAGTGCTTACGGGGCTGTCCGGTTCGGGTAAGTCCTCACTCGCTTTCGATACGATCTATGCGGAAGGGCAGAGAAGGTATATGGAGTCGTTGTCCTCTTACGCAAGACAATTCTTGGGACAGATGGAGAAGCCCAGCGTGGAGAGGATCGAGGGATTGTCCCCGGCGATTTCCATCGATCAGAAATCGACCAACCGGAATCCGCGTTCCACAGTGGGGACGGTGACGGAGATCTATGATTATTTCCGCTTGCTGTATGCGCGGATCGGTATACCGCATTGCCCGAAGTGCGGCAGGGAGATCCGGAAGCAGACAGTGGACCAGATCGTAGACCAGATATTGGCAATGCCGGAAGGAACGAAGATTCAGCTTCTTGCGCCGGTAGTGCGCGGCAGGAAAGGGGAACATGCCAAAGTTTTCGAGCGTGCGAAGAAGAGCGGGTATGTGCGCGTGCGCGTGGACGGGAATATGTATGATCTGTCCGAAGAGATCCCCATGGAGAAAAATATCAAACACAACATAGAGATCATAGTGGATCGCTTGGTGGTCAAAGAAGGGATCGAGAGACGTCTGACGGATTCGATCGAGAATGTTTTTGCACTGGCGGAAGGGTTGATGATACTGGATGTGATTGGCGGTGAACCTATCACTTTCAGTCAGAATTTTGCCTGTCCGGATTGTGGGATCAGTGTCGGCGAGATCGAGCCTAGAAGCTTTTCTTTCAATAATCCCTTCGGAGCCTGCCCGGAATGTCTGGGACTGGGATATAAGATGGAATTTGACATTGACCTGATGATACCGGACAAGAGCCTCAGTCTGCACGAGGGTGCGATTTCTTCCATGGGATGGCAGTCCAGTGGGGACGAGGGAAGTTTTACGAATGCCATCTTACAGGCGCTTGCGAAAGAGTACCAATTTAGCATGGATACACCCTATGAAGAGTTACCGCAGAAGATACAGGATATCATCTGCTATGGCACGGACGGTAGGAAGGTGGAAGTATATTATGAAGGTCAGCGCGGCAGAGGCGTCTATCCAATCGCTTTTGAGGGATTGATCAAGAATATGGAACGCAGGTATCGCGAAACAGGTTCGGATCTAATCAAACAGGAATATGAAAGTTATATGCGCATCACGCCCTGTAAGGAATGCAGGGGAATGCGTCTGAAAAAGGAATCGCTTGCGGTGACGGTATGCGATAAGAATATTTACGAGATCACTTCCTTGTCTATCAAGAATCTCCATGCTTTTATCGGGGATATGAAATTGACGCGGCAGCAGGAATTGATCGGTAGTCGGATCTTGAAGGAGATTCGTGCACGCGTTGGATTTTTGATGGAAGTCGGCTTGGAATACCTGTCGTTGTCGAGGGCAACTGGAAGCTTGTCGGGTGGGGAGGCGCAGCGTATCCGCCTGGCGACTCAGATTGGTTCGGGGCTGGTGGGCGTCTGCTATATTCTCGACGAACCCAGTATCGGTTTGCATCAGAGAGACAATGACAAACTTATTGCGGCGCTTAAGAATCTGAAAGATTTAGGCAATACCTTGATCGTGGTGGAACATGACGAGGATACCATGCTGGCGGCGGATCATGTCGTGGATATCGGACCCGGAGCAGGTTCCCACGGCGGCGAGGTGGTAGCGCAAGGGACGGCGCAAGAGATTATGCAGGTGGAGGAATCCATCACAGGGCAGTATTTGAGCGGCAAACTGCAGATCCCGGTTCCATCAAAGCGGAGGAAGCCGACCGGTTATCTGACCGTGAGAGGAGCGGCGGAAAATAACTTAAAGAAAATAGACGTAAAATTCCCGCTGGGGATCATGACATGTGTGACAGGCGTGTCAGGTTCTGGTAAGAGTTCACTGGTCAATGAGGTATTATACAAGCATCTTGCACGCGATCTGAACAGGGCGCGCTGTATTCCCGGCAAACATACGAAAATCGAGGGGATTCGGCAACTGGACAAAGTGATTAATATCGATCAGTCGCCCATTGGCAGGACACCTCGATCAAACCCAGCCACCTATACGGGAGTGTTCGACCAGATCAGGGATTTGTTTGCATCGACACAGGATGCCAAGGCGAGAGGATATAAGAAGGGACGTTTCAGTTTCAATGTCAAAGGCGGACGCTGCGAGGCATGCGGCGGTGACGGCATCATCAAGATCGAGATGCATTTTCTGCCCGATGTCTATGTGCCTTGTGAAGTGTGCGGCGGGAAACGTTACAACAGGGAAACACTGGAAGTCAAATATAAGGGCAAGAGCATTTTTGATGTTCTGGACATGACGGTTGAGGAGGCGGTTCCGTTTTTTGAGAATCTTCCGTCTATCCGGCGTAAGATTGAGACGCTGTATGATGTAGGGCTTTCCTATGTAAAACTCGGACAGCCGTCCACCACGTTATCCGGCGGTGAGGCACAGCGTATCAAACTGGCGACGGAACTTAGCAAACGCAGCACAGGCAAGACGATATACATTCTGGACGAACCCACAACAGGTTTGCATTTTGCAGATGTTCACAAGTTGGTAGATATTCTGCACAAACTGGCGGAAGGCGGCAATACGGTAGTGGTGATTGAGCATAATCTGGATGTGATCAAGACTGCCGACTATATCATCGATATGGGACCGGAAGGCGGCGATGGCGGCGGCACGGTTATTGCGCAGGGAACGCCGGAGCAGATTGCCGGGAATCCGGCATCTTATACGGGCATCTATGTGAAGAAGATGCTTGACAAGCATGAAAAGAATCTTCACAAATGATAAGCGGATCATTCAAAACGGTTATTGCGATGCAACGAAATAAAAGGAAATTGTTATGAAATGATTTGTCATTCACTTTATGCCCGCAGTCGGTCTGACGATATATGAAATATAACAAAGGTACATGATAGTCAGGAGAGTGGAGAGGTGAACATTCATATACAGAGTCTTAACAATTCTATTTTAGGCGGAATGCCTGTGGGAAATCGCGGATTGAAGAGTACGCAGCAGAAGATGCAGCGGCAGGAAGAGCGCGATAACCGGATTGCCTTTTTTGAACAGCAGAAAGATAATCTGAAAAATCTGAAATGTGAAACGGTCGAAGAAATAGCGAAGAAGCTCGATCTGTTTCATTCTTATGAGGACCAGATTGCTGCGGCTAAGGCGGCTTATAACAACGAGCAGATGATGCATATCATGGATGAGTCACGCGAATTGGGTGAGAAGATTGCCAAGGCGGCGGAGAAGATGGAGCCTAAGACCGCCGAGGAGAGACTGGAAGATCTCGTGGAAGAGGCAACGGGTGTTGACGGAGGTTCGGGCATACTGGAAGAAGTGATGGATGAAGTCACCGAGATTCAGGAAGAACTGCAGGAGACGCTGGAAGAAGAACTTCATGAAACGGTAGAAGAGGAAATTCAGAAGAAGGTGGAAGAAGAGCTGCAGGAAGCGGCAGGAGAGGGATTGCAGAAAGGATTTGCCAATGGAATTGCGCAAGTGGTAAATAACGCAGAAACTATGATTGCCGCGGAACGGTCTAGGACAGCGCTCTATGCACCGATCGATCTGCGGGTCTGACGGTAAGAAGATTCTGTGTCGAAAATATTTTGGTTATACAAAAGCCGCTTCCGTTATTCGGGTAAAATTTTCCTGTGAGCCAGGGTTAAGAAAATTAAATGACTATCCGATAAAGATAACATAAGGCACGGAAGCCAGAAACAGGACGGAAGGAACCGTTCTGCTTTTGGTGTTTTTCATTTTTTTCAAAAAAAATAATAAAAGCCTTTGAAAAACCATTTCTTTAGGTTATAATATATCCAGCGTAATGCGCTTTTTTCTGGAAAAGACGGGTTAATATTCGGAAAAACGAGTTTTTTAGGCGTAAAACCGTACTAATGTTTAGCTTGACAGTAACTGGAAATTATTATAGAGAGACCGTGGGAAAGGGGATCAAAGACAAATGCAGTACACAGATATCGGAATTGATTTGGGAACAGCCAGCATACTGGTCTACATCAGAGGCAAGGGAGTTGTATTGAAAGAGCCCTCTGTTGTAGCTTTTGATAGAGATACCAATAAGATCAAGGCAATCGGTGAGGATGCCAGGCTGATGCTCGGAAGGACACCGGGCAACATCGTCGCTGTCAGACCGCTTCGGCAGGGCGTTATCTCGGACTATCAAGTCACAGAGAAAATGATGAAATATTTTATCCAGAAGGCGTTAGGCAGAAAGACATTCCGTAAGCCCCGCATAGCGGTGTGTGTGCCCAGCGGTGTTACGGAAGTTGAGAAGAAAGCGGTTGAGGACGCGACCTACCAGGCGGGTGCGCGGGAAGTGTCCATTATTGAAGAGCCTATTGCGGCGGCGATCGGTGCAGGAATCGATATTGCCAAGCCATGCGGCAATATGATTGTAGATATCGGCGGCGGAACTTCCGATATAGCCGTTATTTCATTGGGCGGTACGGTTGTCAGCGCATCGATTAAGATTGCGGGGGATGATTTTGACGAGGCGATCGTGCGTTATATGCGTAAGAAACATAATCTGCTGATCGGCGAAAGAACGGCGGAGGATTTGAAGATAAGGATCGGTTCTGCATACAAGAGACCGGAAGTGGATTATATGGATGTCAGAGGACGTAATCTGGTGACGGGTCTTCCGCGTACTGTCAAAGTGTCGTCGGAGGAGACGGAAGAAGCGCTCCACGAAACGACCGTGCAGATTGTCGAGACGATCCACAGTGTTTTGGAGAAAACACCGCCGGAACTTGCGGCTGATATCGCTGACAGGGGTATCGTGCTCACAGGTGGGGGAAGCCTGTTAAGAGGTCTGGAAGATCTGATTGCTGCCAAGACCGGAATTAATACGATGACGGCGGAAGACCCGATGACGGCAGTTGCTGTCGGCACGGGCAGATACGTAGAATTTCTGGCGGGATACCGCGAGGATTAAAAGGGGTAATGGAATATGCTTAAAGGATTGTACACGGCGTATACCGGAATGATCAATGAACAGCACAGAATGGATGTCATGACGAACAATCTGGCGAATGCGGACACCAACGGTTTCAAGAAAGAGGGTGCGACGAGCCAGGCGTTTGACAGTGTGCTTGCCTACAAGATCAAGGATCTGTCCGAGGCGGGCAATCTTCCAAAGCTGCTCAGCACGCCGAAAGCTGTTGATGAGTATGAAATGAATAATGAGGCGAATCCGGATTATCTTGAGAACAGGGTCACGAGAGTCGGTATGAACCTCGGCGTCAAGACGGGAGAGAATTATGTGGACTATTCGGAAGGTCCCATGAAAGTGACGGACAATCCGCTTGACCTTGCGATTGCCGGCAATGGATTTTTTGCGGTGGAATATACGAACAAGGCGGGTGAGACTTCCACGAAGTACACGCGGGACGGTAATTTCACCATGGATCGCCAGGGATATCTGATGACGCAGGATGGTGATTTTGTCTTGGACGAGAACGGTCGGCGGATCAGAATGAACACGGCATTGCCCGTGAGTATTGACCGTGATGGCAACATCACACAGGATGGCGTGGCGGTGGCGACGGTCGGACTGACAGATTTTGAAGATTACGATTATCTGGAGCGTTTCGGTGAGAACTTTTTTGAACCGGTGGAAGGCGCAACGGAGATAGAAGCGGATGCAGACATCCGCGCGGGAGTGCTGGAAATGGCAAACATGTCCGTCGTGACAGAGATGGTCAATATGATTGCCATCCAGAGACAGTATGACAGTAACCAGAAGGTGATCACCACATACGATGAAACACTTGACATTGCAGTAAGCCAGTTGGGTAAAGTCAGATAAGTTATAGGAGGCGTAAAATATGGTTAGGAGTTTATGGTCGGCAGCGACCGGAATGAATGCACAGCAGGCAAATGTAGATACGATTGCCAATAATCTGGCAAACGTAAACTCGGCGGGATATAAGGCTCAGGTGGCACAGTTTAAATCCCTTTTATACCAGCATTTGCAGTCGGTAACGACAACGGCGAATGGCAATCCAAAACCTACGAGTTCACAGGTTGGATTAGGTGTTCGTATTTCATCGATCAATTCTATTTTTTCGCAGGGAAGTTTGTTGGATTCCCAGAGTGACACCGCGTTTGCGATCGAGGGAGACGGATTCTTTGCGATACGTGGTGAGGATGGCAATACATACTATACGAGAAATGGTGATTTTACATGGGCGTTGACAGGCAATAACAGGATCACGCTGACGAATGCCGACGGACTTCCGGTGCTGATGACGACGGGAAGAGAGGTCAATTTAGATCGGAGCTATATCGCAAACCGCCTTTCGATCAGTGAAGATGGTGAGATATGCTATCCCGATGAAAATAATAATCCGCAGCCGATCGGAATGAAAATCGCTTTATTCCAGTTTAATAATCCCGGCGGTCTAAATAGAGTAGGGGATACCTTGTTTGCAGAGACCGACGCCAGCGGCAGACCGATTAACGAGGAGACGAATGCCGATGTGCGTAAGAGCAGGATTGTACAGGGCTATCTGGAAGGCTCTAATGTGTCGGTTGCGAATGAGATGGTCAATCTGATCGTGGCGCAGCGTGCATATGAGATGAATTCCAAGGCGATCACGACGTCGGATTCCATGATGGAAACGGCGAATAACTTGAAACGGTAATAGTGTGAGAAGTACTTCTAACCACTCGCAGCAAAGGCTGCTTCGCGGAGAAGTACTAGATTTGCCGTAGGCAAATCATTCTCACACAAGAAGAACTTCTAAAGCTCGCGCCATAGGACGCTTCGCTAAGAAGTTCTAAGTCTCGTGCAGGAGAATGCCAAAATGCGGGCATTCTCCGTATTGGTGAGAAATACAAGATTTGTTTCTGGCAAATTATTCTCACACAAGAAGAACTTCTAAAGCTCGCGCCATAGGGCGCTTCGCTAAGAAGTTCTAAGTCTCACACAGGAGGATGCCAAAAGCAGGCATTCTCCGTATAGATTGGAATAGGAAGAGCAGGAAGGATAAGGGGCATGGATTTAACGGGATTGGGACAGTATACGGATTATATGACAGACACGAACAGGATAGCGGCGGAGAATCTGCAGAAGAATCTTGAGAATGCTGCACAGACGAAAGAAGCACAGGACGAGGCACTTTTGGATGCCTGTAAGCAGTTTGAGTCTTATTTGTGGGAACAGGTTTATAAAGAGATGGAGAAAACCGCAAAAGTTTTCAGTGATGACAACGATCAGGAGGGCTACGCTTCCAATATGGTGGATTGCTTTAAGGATGCATTTTTCCAGAAGATTTCGGAGCAGACGACTGCGGAAGGTTCTAATTCTCTGGCGCAGATGTTATATGAACAGGCGAAACGCAACTATAATCTATAACGGAATTGATATTTTATTCGGAGAAGAGGGCTGCTTGCTAAGCAGTCCTTTATTGTGTATGATGGAATAGATGCAGAACTTTGCAGAAAGATCAGTAAATCGGGAAGTGCGGTATTCATGGAGAAGGTCAAAGGATTTATAGAGCACATCATATATAGAAACGCAGATAACGGATATACGGTATTAAATCTGCTAAGTGGCGAGGATGAGATTACATGTGTCGGTTTTTTTAGGACGATGGACCAGGGGGAGACGATTGAGGCACAAGGCGATTATATCACCCATCCGGTCTACGGGGAACAGTTCAAGATAGAACGTTATCAGATTGTTGCGCCGGATGATGTAGTGAGTATAGAGAGATATTTAGGTTCCGGTGCGATCAAGGGAGTGGGTGAGGCGCTTGCGGCGCGTATTGTCAAAAGATTTGGCACGGACACTTACCGTATTATCGAGGAAGAGCCGGAAAGGCTGGCGGAAGTCAAGGGCATCAGCGAGCGCAAGGCGCGGGAGATTGCGGTTATAGTATACGAGAAGCGCGATGCGCGGGAGGCGATGACTTTTCTGCAGAAATACGGGATCTCGAATACGCTTGCCATACGCATCTATGAGTCCTACGGAACAGGGCTGTACGGAATCCTGAGAGAAAATCCTTATCAGCTCGCAGAGGATATTCATGGGATCGGATTCAAGGTTGCGGACGAGATAGCGGCGAAAATCGGCATCCATACCGATTCCGATTATCGGATCAGAAGTGGTATCCTGTACACGCTTATGCTTGCGGGCGGAGAGGGGCACTGTTATCTGCCGCAGGATATTCTGCTGAGGAAGGCAGGTGAACTGCTGGGGCTGGAACCTTCCGTCATGGAGCCGCATTTAGGCAATCTTGCGATGGATAAGAAGCTGGTCATCAAACGGTCGCCTGCAAAAGAAGAGGCGTGCAAAGTTTATGCCACAAATTATTACTATGCCGAGTTAAACTGTGCGAAAATGCTTCATGACCTGAATGTTTCCGCGGAGGGGGAGCTGCTTCCTTCGGAGGAAAACGAGATTGCGGTAAAGATTGATCAGATTGCGGAGGAATTGGAGATCGAGCTGGACGAACTGCAGAAGAAATCTGTGCAGGAATGTGTTAAAAATGGTATCTTTATCTTGTCGGGCGGTCCTGGGACAGGTAAGACGACCACGATCAATGCGATCATCCGGTATTTTCTCGCAGAAGGAATGGATATCTATCTGGCGGCTCCCACCGGAAGGGCGGCGAAGCGTATGACCGAAGCAACGGGCTATGAGTCCAGAACGATCCACCGTCTTCTGGAGCTGAATGGAGCAGTATCCGAAAAAACGAAGGCGGCAAAGTTTGAACGCAACGAGGAGAATCCTCTGGAGGCGGATGTGATCATCGTCGATGAGATGTCTATGGTAGATATTTTTTTATTCCAGGCGCTTTTAAAGGCGGTCACGGTGGGAACGAGGCTGATCTTGGTCGGCGACGTCAATCAGCTGCCGTCGGTGGGAGCGGGGCAGGTGCTTCAGGATCTCATGGCCAGCGGGTGCTTTCCGATGGTGGTTTTGGAGAAGATATTCCGGCAGGCGAGAGAGAGCGATATTGTCTGGAATGCACATCGTATTCATGCCGGAGAGGAACTTGTACTGGATAATAAGAGTAAGGATTTCTTTTTTCTGGAAAGAAATGACATAAATGTCATATATAAACATATGATACAACTGATTACCGAGAAATTACCCCGTTATGTAGGGGCGACACCCTATGACATACAGGTTCTTACCCCGATGCGCAAGGGGAAACTGGGTGTGGAGACGCTGAATGGCATTTTACAGCGGTATCTCAATCCGGCATCGGATGAGAAGAAAGAATATGTGTCCGGAGACTTGCTTCTGCGGGAGCGGGACAAGGTCATGCAGATCAAGAACAATTACCAGCTCGAATGGGAAGTGGTCAGCAAGTACGGGATACCGATCGACAAGGGAATGGGAATTTTTAATGGTGATATAGGAATTATTTTGCAGATCAATGAATATGCTCATGAAGTAGTGGTTGAGTTTGATGAGCACAGGAGAGTTACGTATGCGTATGCACAGCTTGATGAGATAGAATTGGCGTATGCGGTGACGATTCACAAATCGCAGGGCAGCGAGTATCCGGCGGTGGTCATGCCGCTTCTGTCGGGACCAACGATGCTTTTTAACCGGAATTTACTCTATACGGGAGTGACAAGGGCTAAGAATTGTGTGACAATTCTTGGCAGCCGAAAAACGCTCAAAGAGATGGTTGACAATAATTACCAGAACCGGCGATATACCGGACTGGCGGAACGGATCAGGGAACTGATCCCACAATAGCAAAGGAATAGAAAAATATGAAAAAAACATTTCCGGGGATTCTTTTGGATATTCTCTATCCGCGCAGATGCCCCGTCTGTGACAAGGCAGTCAAGCCTTTTGGGAGTCTGATCTGTGAGAGTTGCAAAGAAGAATTTAAATATATCAAAGCGCCATACTGCATGAAGTGTGGCAAGGAACTTGAGGAGGAAGAGTCGGAGTACTGTGGGGACTGTCTGCGCCATAGGCATCTGTTTGACAGTGGGCGTGCGGTCTTTACCTATAAAACTATGGCGGACTCTATCTATCGCTTCAAATATAAGGGCAGGCAGGAATATGCGGCATATTACGCGGAGTGTATGGCGCGGCAGCTAGGGAATTGGATGATAAGGTGTCAACCGGATGCATTTGTTCCGGTGCCGATTCACAGTTCCAAGAAATATGTGAGAGGGTACAATCAGGCTGAGGTATTGGCGCGGGAGCTTGGAAGGCTCATGGATATCCCCGTAGAGACAAAATTGCTCAAAAGAATACATAAAACAGCGCCGATGAAAGATTTATCTGTCTCGGAAAGACAAAATAATTTGAAAAGGGCTTTTAAAATCTGTTGCAATGATGTAAAATTAAGTACGATTATAATTATAGACGATATCTATACGACCGGCAGCACCATAGACGCAATGTGTTATGAGCTGCGCAAAGCAGGAGTTCAGCGTATTTATTTTGCGGCTCTTGCAATCGGGAAGGGCGTATAGCCAATCATAACGATAGGAGGACAACAGCATGAATGCGAGAAACTGCAGAAAATGTGGGAAATTATTTAACTATGTAGCCGGACCGCCGATCTGTATGCAGTGCAGGGAGGCTCTGGAGGAGAAGTTTCAGGAAGTAAAAGCGTATATTCAGGATCATGTTTCGGCAACGATCCCGGAAGTGTCTGACGCGTGCGATGTATCCAAGAATCAGATCCAGCAGTGGCTGAAAGACGAGCGTTTGCAGTTGGCGGAAGGTTCAGGCATCACACTGCACTGTGAACAGTGCGGCGCACCGATCTACAGCGGGCGTTTCTGTGAGAAGTGCAAGGGTACCATGGCAAACCAGTTGAACGAAAGCATCCGCGTGCCGGAGGCACCGAAACCCAAGCCGAAGAAAGATGTGAAGGATAATCCGAAAATGCGCTTTTTGGGTTAGGAGAGCAGTATGTTAAACGAAAAGAGAATAATCCTAATGACGAAAATGGCATCCTATGAAGCCAACGAGGGTAAGAAAAATGTTGCGATAGGGAGCTATTTTCGTAGTGATTATATAGGATGGCAGGTACTGAAGTCCATTATAAGTGCGACCATTGCATTTGTAGTGGTATTTGGTATGTACATTTTTTATAATTTTGAGGTGTTCATGACGGACATCTACAAAATGAATCTGCTTGCCTTTGCAAAGCAGGTTCTCACCATGTATTTATGGACGGTAGGGATCTATGCCGTGATTTCCTATGTGGTTTATACGGTGCGTTACCACCGGGCAGTCAAGAGCCTTCGGGTGTATCATATGAATCTGCGCAGACTGGCGGATATGTATAGACAAAAAGATTTATGAAAGTGTACGGAAAGTGAAAGGATAAATGATGACTACCTTACTTGTTGCAAAGCAGATATTAATGGCTATATACAGTAAATATGAGGTATATATCACGCCGCTTTTAAAATTTGTGCTGGCGCTCATATCCTTACTGGTCATTAATTCCCGCTTAGGCTATATGGACAGCATAAACAAATTGACAGTCGTTCTGATTGTGGCGTTGATGTGTTCTTTCATGCCGATGAATTTTATCGTTGTCATGGCGGCGCTTTTTACCATGCTTCATTTGTATGCCTTCAGTTTAGAGTGCGCGGCAGTGATCGGGGTAGGGTTTCTGCTCATGTTTCTGCTCTATCTGAGGTTTGCCCCGAAGGATACGCTGGTGATTGTACTACTGCCGATCTGCTTTTTGATGAAGATTCCCTATGTGGTTCCGCTTGCGATGGGGCTTGTCGGGACGCCGGCATCCGCTGTCTCGGTTGCCTGCGGCGTTATCGTGTATTATATGCTGCATTATGTGACACAGAATGTCTCTGCGATAGCAGCCATGTCGGGAGAAGAAATAGTGGCGCGGTTTCGTTTTGTGATTGACGGTCTTCTCAACAATAAAGAGATGGTCGTTACCATTATGGCGTTTGCGGTTACGGTGATCCTCGTATACCTGATTCGGAGATTAAGCATTGATTATGCGTGGATGATCGCCATGGTCGCAGGGGTGGTTGTGGATATTATGGTTCTGCTGGTAGGAGATCTGATGTTTGACACCAATGTACCGCTGTTCGGGGTAATTCTCGGCAATGTCATTGCGTTCCTGCTGGCGCTGGCGCTACAGTTTTTCGTGTTCAACGTGGATTACAGCAGGACGGAGAAAGTACAGTTTGAAGATGATGAATATTATTATTATGTGAAGGCAGTGCCGAAAGTGGTTGTGGCGAAACCGGATAAGAAGGTGAAGCAGATCAACAGCCAAAGGGCAAAAACGACACAGAAAACAAGAAATACCCATTAACGACGGTTAAACGGGGAAGGCGGTGAGGGTTCGTGCAACAACTGAACACATTTATTTCGACATATCTTACAAAACTGCATATGCCCACCATCCACTGGACTGATGTCGCGGAGATTTTTATTCTGACTTTCCTGGCATATCATATTCTGGTCTGGATCAAAAACACAAGGGCATGGGCGCTTCTGAAAGGCGTTATCGTGATCGCGGTGTTTATTCTGGTTGCCGCTCTGTTCAGAATGAATACGATTCTGTGGATCGTGTCGAACGTATTCAGCATTGCCGCAATCGCGATTGTGGTAGTGCTGCAGCCGGAATTACGTAAGGCGCTGGAAGAACTGGGGCGGAAGAATTTCTTTTCCTCGATTGTCACCTTTGATTCGGGCAAGCCGGAAGGCGGGCGATTCTCTGACCGGACGATCAATGAGATCGCCAAAGCGTCTTTTGAGATGGGCAAGGTGAAGACGGGCGCGCTGATCGTGATCGAGCAGGATCAGTCTTTGAGCGAATACGAGAGAACAGGTATTGACGTGGACGGTATCGTATCCAGCCAGCTTTTGATCAATATATTTGAACACAATACGCCGCTGCATGACGGTGCGGTGATCGTGCGGGGCAACCGTGTGGTTTCGGCGACCTGCTATCTGCCGCTGTCGGACAATATGGCGTTGAGTAAGGATCTCGGAACGCGTCACAGGGCGGGCGTGGGTATATCGGAAGTGACGGATTCGCTGACGGTGATCGTCTCGGAAGAGACGGGCAAGGTTAGCGTTGCTTACGGCGGACAACTGGAAAGAGGAATGGATATCGAGCGGCTCAAGGCAAGAATGGCGGATATCCAGAACAAGCCGACAGAGGAGAAGAAGAGGAAACTCTGGAAAGGCAGGTCCAGAAATGAAGATTAAGAACAAGATTATCAACAACTGGGGGCTAAAGCTGGTTTCCTTCTTATTTGCGGCTATGGTGTGGGTCGTTGTCACAAATATCAATGATCCGGTGGTGCCGTGGAAAGTGTCAGAGGTTCCGGTTTCGATCCGCAATCTGGATCTGATCACGGAGAGAGGACAGACATATGAAGTGCTGGATGGCACGGACATGATCGACACGGTGACGATCTATGCGCCCCGTTCCATCATTGATTCGTTGGATAAGAGCAATGTGGTGGCGATCGCGGATGTGAATGATCTGAGCAGCCTGGATACGATCGCGATTAAGTTATCCACAAGTAAATATAATGATAAGCTGGAGAGCATCCGGGGAAATATAGACTATGTCAAGTTGAATATTGAAGATAAACAGACCAGATCTTTTCCGATCCGTGCCAATGCGGTGGGGACGATCCGCGAGGGGTATATGGTGGGCGACGTATCGACAGACCAGAACCTGCTCAAGGTATCGGGACCGCAGTCGGTTGTATCGCGTATCTCTAAGGTTCAGGCAGATGTAGATGTATCCGGATTTACAAGCAATATTGGAACAGATGCGGATATCCGCCTGTATGATGATGAAGGCGCTGAAATTAAATCGGCAAGCCTTGAAAAAAGTATCACAAAAGTGCGTGTCAGTGTTGAGATTCTGGAACAGAAGACGGTTCCGATCATCTATACAGCAACCGGAGTCCCGGCGGACGGATACCGGCTGACCGGAGAGAGCGAGAGCACCAGAAGTAACGTTCTCATAGCGGGCAAATCGAAACTGATACAGAATATTGAGGCAATCGAGATTCCAGAGGGAGTCATCGATGTGAGCGATGCGCGGGAAGATGTCACAACTCTGATTGATATAAGGGAGTGTTTACCAGATGGCGTGATTCTGGCGGAAGAGGACTTTAGTGGAATGATCAATGTCACGGTCTTCATAGGACAGGAAATGAGACGGACGGTTTATGTGAATGTAAACAATATTCACATCAGTGGACTCACGGCAGGATTCCGGGCGGAAATAATCGATCCGGAAGACAGGTGTGGTATCACGCTGCTCGGTCTTGCCTCTGAATTGGAGACGGTAACGGTAAGCGATCTGGAAGTAAACGTCGATCTGGCGGCATGGCTTGAGAGTGAGGAAACCGAAGAACTTGAACCGGGCTATTATCGCATACCGCTGACGGTAAACCTTCCGGAAGATTCCACAGTGACATGGGAAGCGCCGGAAGTGCAGATACACATTACGGAAGCAGAATAAATAAGATAGGATTGGAGATTCAGGAAAGGAACAGGTATTATCATGGGCAGGTTATTTGGAACGGATGGCGTCAGGGGCGTTGCAAACGAGGAGCTGACACCACAGTTTGCGATGCAGTTAGGGCAGGCAGGAGCGTATGTTCTTACGAAGGAAAATGAGCATAAGCCCACAATTATGGTAGGATGCGACACAAGAATTTCGGGGGATATGCTGGCAAATGCGCTTATGGCGGGAGCGTGCTCCGTAGGTGCGAATGCCGTCTATGTGGGGGTGATTCCCACTCCGGCGGTGGCATATCTTACGAGAAAGTATAAGGTGGATGCGGGCGTCGTGATTTCCGCTTCCCACAATTCGGTAGAGTTTAACGGTATCAAGTTTTTTGATGGCAACGGTTATAAGCTTCCGGATTCTCTTGAGGACGAGATCGAGGAACTTATCAAAAATGGTATGCAGGGCGTGAAATTCCCGATCGGCGCGGGAGTTGGCAAGATCAAATACCGGACGGATGCAAGGGAAGAATATATCAATCATGCAATGAAGGCTGTCAATGTGGATCTGCGCGGATTGAAGATTGTACTCGACTGTGCAGAAGGCGCTGCATTCTATACATCGGTTGAGACGATGAAAGAGCTTGGGGCAGAAGTGGTGGCAATCCACAATAATCCGGACGGCATCAATATCAACGCCAACTGCGGTTCTACGCATATGGAGGAATTGCAGGCGAGAGTTGTTTACGAGAAGGCGAATCTGGGGCTTGCCTTTGACGGTGACGCGGATAGGCTTCTTGCCGTGGACGAATTTGGTAATATTGTTGATGGCGATCAGATTATGGCAGTGGTCGGGCTTCATATGAAACAGAACGGCAAGTTGAATAAAAATACGATTGTGGCAACTGTTATGAGCAATCTCGGATTCTTCCTGATGGGCGAGAAAAATGATATCAATATTGAACAGACGAAAGTAGGCGACAGGTATGTTCTGGAAAGAATGAGGGAGATTCATGCGAGTCTGGGTGGCGAGCAGTCGGGTCATATCATTTTCTTAGACGAGAATACGACTGGTGATGGCCTATTAAGTGCACTTCATCTTTTGCAGGTGATTGTGGAGACAGGTAAACCACTTTCTGAACTTAAGAAGGTTATGGAAGTGATGCCGCAGGCGCTTGTCAACGCTAAAGTGCCGAACCATAAGAAAGAAAAATATATGGATTATTCCGAGATTGCAGATGCGATTGCGGAACTGGATAAGAAATTTGCAGGCGAGGGACGCGTGCTGATCAGACCGTCCGGCACGGAGCCTCTCGTGAGAGTCATGATTGAGGGTAAAGACCAGAAGATGATCGATGCGGAAGCTAAGAAACTAGCGGAACTCATACAGAATATTATGTTATAACACTTGAGATATATTGAAAAAAATGTTATAGTTAAGAATAGGTTGTGACTGAGGGAGGGGTTCGGGCATAACCGGAATCGAAATATTGGAGGATAAGGGTATGGTAAGCCAAAAGGTAGTCATCAAAAACCCGACAGGGCTACATCTTAGACCGGCAGGCATCCTATGTAAAGAAGCGATGCAGTTCAAATCTTTAATAACTTTTACGTTTCGGGAAAATACAGCGAATGCCAAAAGTGTATTGAGCGTGCTTGGTGCATGTGTCAAGTGTGGCGATGAGATCGAGTTTGTATGTGATGGCGAGGATGAGGAAGAAGCATTGAAGACATTGATCAATGCGATTGAAAGTGGACTCGGTGAATAATGCCATCTGTTTAGCCCGTTGTATTCAACGGGCTTTCTTTTATGCTATAGGAAAGTGGAGGATACTAGAATGTTAAATTACAAACGTTACAGAAAGAATCCGGTGGTGGATTATCCGGAGAGACAATGGCCGAATAAGGAGATCGAGAAAGCGCCTATCTGGTGCAGCGTGGATTTGCGGGACGGCAACCAGGCTTTGATCGATCCGATGATCGTGTCAGAGAAGATTGAGTTTTTTAACTATCTCATTAAGTTGGGATTTAAAGAGATTGAGATCGGCTTTCCGGCTGCGAGCCAGATTGAGTTTGACTTCCTGCGCCAGTTGATTGATCGCAGACTGATTCCGGACGACGTGATTGTTCAAGTATTAACGCAGTGTCGTGAGGAGTTGGTTGAGAGAACTTTTGAGTCGATTCAAGGATGTAAACAGGCGATCGTTCATATCTACAACTCGACTTCAACATTACAGCGTGACGTAGTGTTTCATATGAATAAAGAGCAGATCATCAATATTGCCGTAGAAGGAACAAAGATGGTAAAAAAACATGCGGCGAATTTCCCCGGCAAGATTATTCTCGAATATTCTCCGGAGAGCTTTACCGGGACGGAGCTGGATTATGCTTTGGAAGTCTGTACCGCAGTGCAGGAAGAATGGGGGCCGACCAAAGAGAATCCGATGATTATCAATCTGCCTTCCACGGTGGAGATGAACACGCCGAACGTGTATGCGGACCAGATCGAGTGGATGAATACACATTTTAAAAATCGTGAGAGCATTATCTTAAGCGTGCATCCGCACAACGACCGAGGTACTGGAGTGGCGAGCGCGGAGCTGGCGCTCCTTGCCGGCGCTGATCGTGTGGAGGGAACATTGTTTGGCAACGGGGAAAGAACTGGTAACGTGGATATTATGAATATTGCATACAACATGTTTTCACAGGGAATCGATCCGAATCTTGCGATTGAGCATGTGAATGAGAGCATCGAGATCTATGAGCGGTGTTGTAAGATTCCGATTCATCCGAGACATCCTTATGCGGGCAAGATGGTGTTCACGGCATTTTCGGGGTCGCACCAGGATGCGATCAACAAGGGCGTTCAGGCGATGAAGGAACGAAAGAGCGAGATCTGGCAGGTGCCTTATCTGCCGATAGATCCGGCGGACATTGGCAGGGAGTATGAGCCGATCGTGCGCATCAACTCCCAGTCCGGCAAGGGCGGCGTGGCATTTATCATGGATACTTATTTCGGGTTCAAGCTGCCGAAAGGTATGCATAAGGAGTTTGCAAATGTGATCCAGCAGGTCTCCGAGAAACAGGGCGAAGTATCACCGGATCAGATCATGGACAATTTCCGCGAGCAGTATCTTGATCAGAAAGAGCCGATCCATTTCCGCAAGCTGCGTATGGATGATCTGAGCGGAGAAACCAAGTCACA
This sequence comes from Eubacterium sp., assembly GCA_023663915.1. Next base: position 33,382 of record JAMPGN010000012.1, read on the forward strand.
GTTCGATACCAAGGTTACAGTACTCTACACAGATGAAGGTGTTGAGAAGACGTTTGAGGCGGTTGGCAACGGCCCGATTGACGCGGCGAAACGTGGCCTTCAGGAAGCGCTGGGCATTGATATCAAGATCCTTGATTACGAAGAACATGCATTGCAGAGTGGTTCCAATTCACAGGCGGCGGCGTATATTCACCTGTTGGATATGGACAGCGGTAGAGTTACTTATGGCGTGGGTGTAAGCTCGAATATCACGAGGGCGTCTGTGCGGGCGATTTTCTCAGCGGTGAACCGATTGGAACTTGGACAGAAGAAGTAATAAATGCTGTATAGGATTTTGCATGGGATGATGCTGCAAACAGGCATTATCCGTAGAAGTCTCAATGGTAAAAGAAAGGGGTGCGTGTATGGAACAGTTGGAACAGCTTCGCCAGTGGGTGAAGGAAAGCAATAATATCGTCTTTTTCGGTGGCGCGGGGGTGTCTACCGAGAGCGGGATTCCCGATTTCAGGAGTGTGGACGGATTGTATCATCAGCAGTATGATTATCCGCCGGAGACGATCTTGAGCCACACATTTTACCGGCGGAAACCGGAAGAATTTTATCGGTTTTACCGTGCTAAAATGCTGTGTCTTGATGCCAAACCGAATGCAGCGCATTTGAAATTGGCAGAGTGGGAGCAGAAAGGCAAATTAAAGGCAGTGATCACCCAGAACATCGACGGGCTGCATCAGGCGGCAGGAAGCAAAGTCGTGCTGGAACTGCACGGTTCCGTGCTGCGCAATTACTGCGAAAAATGTGGGAAATTCCACGATGTGGAGTATATTGTCAATTCGGAAGGCGTTCCCGTATGCGAGTGCGGCGGAAGCATCAAGCCCGATGTGGTATTGTATGAGGAAGGGCTTGACCAGAAGACGCTCACCGATGCAGTGCGCTATATCAGCGAGGCGGATGTATTGATTGTGGGTGGCACTTCGCTGGCGGTATATCCGGCGGCGGGACTGCTGGATTACTATAACGGCGATAAGCTGGTGTTAGTCAATAAGACGCCGACTCCCAGGGATAACATTGCGAATCTGATCGTCCAGGGAAGCATTGGGGAGATTTTCTCGCAGTTGGACTAAAACATCACGGCGGCAGAGAATACGGAGATTGGAATGGACATTCAAGTAGGCGATATTCTAAAATTAAAAAAGCAGCATCCCTGCGGCTCTAAGGAGTGGGAAGTGCTGCGCGTCGGGGCGGATTTCCGCCTGAAATGCACCGGATGCGGTCATCAGATCATGATAGCGCGCAGGCAGGTGGAGAAGAATGTGAGGGGTGTTTCTAAACCTGCGAAGAATGTAGACTAGAAATATCGAAATTTGAGTATTCTACAAATGTAAAAATATATGTAAAAGTCGATTTATATCTGGTAAAAATCGATAATTTAAGATATAATTACAAACAGAGGACTATAACATAGGATACTTGAATGACTATATTGATAAAAGGCTGTCGCCTAATGAACTGATGGACGAACTGAAGAGTTTGGTTAAGCGGTATAATTCATTGACGGGTAGATATTTATATTTGTATGTTGCGGCAATGGCGAAGCGTATACCTGGATTATCGCTTGAACAGGAGGACTTTTATATAATTCGAGATATGCTTAAAGATGTACAGGATGAACCGGAAATAGATGTTTATATAGAGACTCCGGGTGGAAATGGCGTGACTGCTGAAGAGATTGCACGATTTTTGCACAAGAAATTTTCCAGGGTAAATTTTATTGTGAGCGGCGAGGCAAAAAGTGCAGGCACGATCCTGGCTTTGTCCGGAAATGATATTTATATGACAGAAACGGGAAGTTTAGGACCGATCGATGCACAAATACATATAGGACGTTCTGTCATATCAGCATATGATTATATGGAATGGATCAATGCAAAGATGCAAGAGGCGGCTGTAAATGGTAAATTGAATCCCGTAGATGCGACAATGGTTGCACAGATTACTCCGGGAGAAATCCAGTTGGTAAATCATTCGCTCGAATTTGCAAAGGATTTGGTAAAAGATTGGTTATACACATATAAATTCAGTAATTGGAAAGAAACATCCACACAAAAGATAGCCGTCACAGATGAAATGAAGAAGCAGAGGGCAAATGAAGTAGCGGATGAATTTGCAAATCATTCCAGATGGAGGACTCATGGAAGGTCATTAAAAATTTCCGATCTCGAAGAAATCGGTTTGACGGTTAATAATCTTGAAGAAGTACCGGAAATAGCGGATGTAGTGTATAGGATACAATTTGTTTGTAAATTACTATTAGAGACTACTTCCATATATAAATTGTTTTTTGATGTAAATGGCAAAATCATAAAGCAGGCAGTTGCCGCAAATATACAGAATGAAGGTATTGAACGAAATAAAGGAAAACCCAGTGTTGTTCAAATTGAGGTTAAGTGTGAAAAATGTGGAAAACCTCATAGGTTTTATAAAAAACTTACTGATGCTCCAGAGATTGATGTAGCTATGAAGGAAGAGAATTATACTGAATTGCCGGAAGAAGATTTTATAAAATGTGATTGCAATAATCAAATTGATTTAAAAGCGATCAAAAATGAAATTGAAATGGCAATGAGGTAAGGTGTGGAATATGCTATGGTAAATTTAGGAGGAAAGTCTATGAAACAGCAAATAGAAGTCGATCATGCAGTCATTACATTTTTAGATGATGTAAAAACAGGAAAATATGCGAATATTGAAAAAGATATAATTGAATTACCAAGAAATAGCCTTTCGCGGGATGAGTACGTTTTTGAGGAGGAAGACATACCAGTTTTTTATAGCATGTCGAATTAAATAAAAAGCTACATGGTGTTTACAAAGTAAGAGCCCAGGTTAAATTATCTGGATAGACGGGTAATTTAATGGGCTTTTATTTTATTCTTGATTTAATTATTTATTTGGCTTAAATATTTCCACGTGGTGACTCTAATTTATTTTGGTTTTTCACGTTTCTTTTGTGCTAAAGCTAAAGCCTTGTCATATTCTTTTTGTTCCAGCAATGCGATCACGTCGTCCCAATCTTCAATAATATCTAACAAGAAACCGTCATATTGTTTATCACTCATTCCCATATATGCTCACTTCGTGTTTTGATTATATCAAAAGCATATCTGGCTGTAAAGCATCAACGTTTCACTATAATTTAGAATGAAATCGAGAATGAAATCGCGCTGAAATCGCTGATTTATAATTTGAAAAACCTGTTGACGAAGGCATCGGTAAATGTTAAGATATTTTACAAGAGAGGGTGTTACCGTAAAGCAACGGTTCGCCTCGGTTAAGTGTAAATCAAAAAAGCAACCTAACTTTGGTCGGTGCGGTTGCTTTTTTGATGTCTTTTAT
>JAMPGN010000130.1 GCA_023663915.1 Eubacterium sp.
CAGTGGGGATTCGGGACAGGACAGCATACAGACCAGACAGGATGAGGCAGCGGAAGGTGTAGCAGGGGCGGTTGATGTAGCGCCACAGAGTGAAAGTGATGAAGCCGGAGCGGCTCAGACAGGCAGTGTCACTTATAGAGTCAATATAGATTTAGAGGGATTGGACGAGAGTCAGGAAATTTCCGACACATTGTTCGGACTTTTCCTGGAAGATATCAATTATGCGGTAGACGGCGGTATGTATGTCGAAATGATTAAAAACCGTTCTTTCGAGTACGGTATCGAGGCGCGGGATGAGCAGCTTCACGGCTGGGAAGGCACGAACGAGGCGGTAACATTTGAGGTGCATGATGGAAGCGAGGATGGTACGGCGCTCAACGAGAATAATCCACAATATGTAGTCGTGCATAATACGGGAGTATCCTCCGCAAGACCCTATGAAGGAATCAGCAACAGCGGATATCTGGAAGGCATAGCGGTCACACAGGGCGCATCTTACGATGTATCGTTCTATTGCAGATCGGAGGACGGCACGGTAGATACCGTTTATGTCACCCTTTATAATGAGGAGGGCACGGTCTATGATGAACAGATTGTGGAAGGGATAACGGGCGAGTGGTGCAAGTATGAGACGACTCTGACGGCGGATGCGACGGCAAATAAGAAAGTTCGTCTATCGTTAGGATTTACGGCGGGGACGGCATGTTTTGACATGATCTCCATGATGCCGCAGGATACTTATAAGGGTTTGCCTGTCCGCAAGGATTTCGGAGAATATCTGGAAGCCTTGAATCCGACATTCCTGCGCTTTCCCGGCGGGTGCGTGATTGAGGGAAGAGATGAAGAGAGTATTTACAGTTGGAAAGACTCTATCGGCGGCGGTCTGGAGTTTGAGATTAACGGGGAGAGTACGGTAGGTGACGTGGCGGGGCGTCCACAGGGTAAGAGCATCTGGCAGGGCTCTAAGGCGAACCCTTACTATACGACTTATGGCTTGGGATTTTATGAATATTTTGAACTCTGCGAGGCACTTGGGTGTATGCCGGTTCCTGTGCTCAATGCAGGTATGACGTGCGAGATACAGAGTCCGTTTTATAAAGTATACAGTATCGCTGACGAGGAATTTAAACAGTATGTGCAGGATGCTCTCGATCTGGTAGAATTTTGCAAGGGGGATGCAGATACAACATGGGGCGCGGTGCGGATCGCCATGGGACACGAAGAACCATTTGATTTAAAATATATCGGAATCGGCAATGAGCAGTGGCAAAGTGAATACCATCAGCATTATAAACAGTTTGTGAAGGCATTCGAGGAGGCGGCAGACTCCGATCCTGAATTGTACGGAGATGTGGAGTTGATTGTGGCAAATGGTACGGTTTCCGCCAGTGAGGACGGATGGAATTATCTGATCTTAAATCCGGATACCGTCACCACGCTGGTGGATGAGCATTATTATGAGACGCCGGAGTGGTTTTTGGCGAACACGGACCGATATGACAGTTACGACAGAAATGCGCAGGCAAAAGTATTTCTCGGAGAGTATGCGGCAAAAGCTAATACATTAGAGGCGGCGCTTGCTGAGGCGGCTTATATGACGGGGCTTGAAAAAAACGGCGATGTGGTTGAGATGGCATGTTATGCGCCACTCTTTTCACACTCGAAATTAAACCAATGGGTGCCGGACATGATCTTTTATTCCAATGATGATATTTTTGGTTCAGCGAACTACTATGTGCAACAGATGTATGGAAATAATGCGGGAGATTACAGTCTGGAATCGGAGCTTACAGGGGCGGATGATCTGACATTGTACGAGTCGGCGGTGGATGCGGATGGCGATGTGATCTTGAAGATTGTCAATGTGTCGGATAAAGATATTCCGATCAATGTGATATTGGAAGGCAGGGATATCACCTGTTTTCTGCAGGAAGCGGACGTGACGGTATTGACTGGCGCGGATAAGAAGGCTATGAATAGTTTTGATAAGATGGCAGTTGTGCCGCAGGAGAGTAAGATTGTGATTGATGAAACGTTTGAGTATACTGCTTCGGCAAATTCTTTGAATGTGATACATTTATTGGGGTTAAAAGATTAAGAAGCGAACGCCATAAAGAGAGCCGCCACATCGAAGTAAACGGATGCGACCGGCTCTTTTTAATATAGATATGACAGGTTCGAGTTCGCGCAGCGAAAACTATTTGGGGAGAATGCGAAGCATTCTCTAAATCGTCGCTTTCTAGCGACGATTTTTTATCCGGGTTCCGAAATCCGGCTGACTCCTACATAGATTTCCGAAATCTTATACCAGGTAGGATAATCCACGATACCGGATTGTGGCAGATTGAAGATGCCTTGGAAGATACGCACCGAGTTGGCGGTGTTATTGCCATAAATTCCGTCCGCTGTGACGCGCGGGATTGCCGGATAGTTCTGTGCAATACGGTTGAGTTGCTGCTGAATCTGCAATACCTTGTCGCCGGAAGCGCCGATATTCAGGTTATATCCGGGCCATGAGGAAGGCACGCCGGACACGGCGGTAGCGGTGTTGATATACATGTCGCTGCCGTAGTAGTAGCGGATGATCTCGATGGGTGTATACCCTTCGTCTCCGAGATACTTAGAACCCCACTGGCTCAACCCGTTGCATGTCACATTCCTGCCGTCACAATAGGAAGTGAAGATGGGCTGCCGCACGCCGGGACGGGAGAGGAAGTTGGCAAAAATGGAGTCCACTAGTCGGTCGATATTGGAATAGATATTCCTGCCGCGTATCCATTTCTGGTCGTAAGCCGTGGAAGAAGTGATGGTGAAGTTGTATCCCTGGTTCCTGTACCACTCCGTATAGACACGGTTCAAAGTAAAGGACATAATTGCAAGGGTGTTGGCATAGATCGCGCTTTCCGGCCATGTGGCATATATTTCGGATGAAACTACATTTTTGATATAATCGCGGTATCTGACGTAATAATTTGAAGCAGTGGAATCTGAGGGAACTCCGTCATGTACAATGATATATTCGGGGATGACAACACGACTTAACACAATCTCGCCGGATTCATCCACGGGTTTGATCTCATCTTCTGGAATCTTGGGCGGATAATCGCCGTAGAGTGTATGGTCGGGAATCACAATGGTCTCTTCTTCTTCCTGCGCTATCTCGCTGGGAATCATTTCAATATTTTGCATGGCAGTCACATCGGGGAGCACTTCGACTCCGGATATCGTCACCGGCTCATATCCAGGCGCAGTGACGTTCAGTGTGTACTCCGAATAAGGCATGGGCGAGTTAGGGGTCAGACTGTACTCCAAAGGCGGTGCATCTAGCGATACAGCATCCGTCTGCCCGGAGGAATCGGTTGTCAATGTCTCTAAGGCACTGTCCGGCTCACCGGTATAGGAAATCGTTATATTTGCATTCTGGATCGGTATCAGCCCCACATTGGCAGTGACATTGATCTGCAGCCTGCCCTGCATGGGCTCCTCGGACTGCATACTTTTTAAAATAGGTTCTTCCATAAAAAACCTCATGGTATTCTCTTCCTAATATGGTATGCATCACGGATTAAAGGTTGCACAGCTTACCTCATAAATGGTATAATTTTAATAACTATGTAGAGAGGTTGTTTGGAAACGTGAGACAGGTTGTTGAAGAGATATTAAACGGAAAATTTAATACTGGGAACGGTTCTCTGGATTTTTCCTGTCCACGCATTGAACTGTCGCTCCATGCCGATAAGGTGGTGGAAGATTTCTTTATGGTGTACGGGCCTGCGGGGCGCATGACGGAAGGATATGTCGTGTCGTCTGATCTTCGCATGGAATGTCTGACACAGACATTTTGTGGGAGTCAGGAGGAGATACACTACCGTTTCGACTCCCATGGTATGGAAGCGGGTGAAGAGGTGAAAGGGGCTTTCAATGTGATTTCCAATCAGGGGGAGTACTATTTGCCCTTCTCGGTGACAATCGCGCCGGAAGTCATTGAATCCAGCCTTGGAAATATCAAAAACCTGTTTCATTTCACGAATCTTGCTAGGAGTAATTGGGACGAGGCAGTCAAGTTATTTTATTCCGATGAGTTTCAGCAGGTGTTTACTGGCAATGACCGGCAGCATTACGTCGCCTACATCGGCTTGTCAGCAGTTAAGGGCAACGAGCACAACGTAGAAGAGTTTCTTTTAGAGATCAAGAAAAAGAAGCCTGTGGAATACATACCGGAGGAAACCTCGATTAAGCTGGAAGATCCGCTGCAGATGACCCGCTATGCGCTTGTAGTCAACAGGAACGGATGGGGGTATACGCATTTTAAGATCGGGACGGAAGGGGCGTTTCTGAGGGTGGAGGAGAATACCGTGTCGGATTCTTCTTTTCTGGGAAATATCTACAGGGTATATTATTATATTGATCTGGACAAGCTGCATGCGGGCAACAATTATGGTTGTATTCTGCTGATCCAGGAACATCAGACGATCCGGATACCGGTCACGGTAGTTTTACATATCAACGCAAGAAAAGCCTTGGGAATCCACAGGGAAAAGGGCAGGCTTACGGTGGAGATGATGGAATACTACCAGGCGTTTCGTCTCAAAAAAATCAGTGTAAAGACATGGATGGCGGAGACAAACAAACGTCTTGATCGTATGATGGAATTGGACGATAAGGATATTGCGACCAGACTTTTTCAGGCGCAGATCTTGCTGACTGAGGAGCGCTATAACGAAGCGAAATGGATGATCGAGAAAAATGAAGATCAGGTGCTCCTTCGGCGGGAGCAATCTCCGGAACTATGGTGCTATTATCTGTATCTGACCACTCTGTACAGCAGGGATGACGAGTATGTGGATGATGTGGCGGCGGAAGTGGCAGACGTCTATGAGCGCAACCGCGGCAACTGGCGGATCGCGTGGCTTCTGATGTATTTGTCCGCAGAGTATGTCAGGAATCCTGCGCGCAAATGGGAACTGCTAGAAGAGCTGTTCCGGTATCACTGTACTTCTCCAGTGATCTATATTGAGGCGTGGCATCTGCTGTGCATGAATCCGGCGATGCTCTTGAAATTGGATGTTTTTGAGCAGCAGATATTGCATTTCGCGGTGAAAAACGATCTGATGAAAGAGGAGATCATTTTACAGACCGTCTATCTGGCGCAGAAGCAGAAGACATATTCGGAAAGCATTTTCCGCATTTTAAAAGGATGTTATGCAAAGAATCCGCGCAGTGATATTTTACATGCGATCTGTACGCTTCTGATCAAGGGCAATCGGTACGGTGAGAAATATTTTGAATGGTATCGCGCCGGAGTGGATGAGAATCTTCGGATCACGCGCCTGTATGAATATTATATGATGTCTATCTCCCTGGAATACAACGGACCTCTGCCGAAGATCATACTGCTGTATTTTGCCTATCAGAGCGACCTGCACTATGAGATTACGGCGTATCTGTACGCGTATGTATATCGCCACAGGGAAGAAATACCGGATATTTATGTAAACTATTCTGCCGCCATGGAGCGCTTTGTGATCGAGCAGATTAGGCGAGGAAGAATCAATCGGGATCTGGCATATCTGTACCAGAATTTGGTAAGTCTTCCCATGATCGATGAGGAGAGTGCGAAACAGTTGGTATCGCTTCTGTTCATGAGGGAGATCCGGATTGATTCTGACAGAATCAAAGAAGTGATTCTTGTGTATCCATACGGTGTGGGAGAAGATTCCTATCCTGTAAGTGGAAACAGGGCGCAGGTTCCTGTCTACGATTCCTATTGTAAGATACTGTTGGATGACGGGGAGGGCAATCGCTATACGGCGAGCGTAGAATACCATTCAGAAGTTTTGCTCAGTCCGGCGAAACTGGCGCTTATGGCAGCGCCCTTCGTGCGGGACGATCTTGGATACGCAGTCTACGCCTGTTTTGAATATCAGAGTCATTTTGTTGTACGGGACGAGAATGCCGATCTTTTTGGACTTCTTTCTAGGTCAGAACGGATTGCAGAGCCGGTAAAGCGTAGGATACGCATGATGTTAGTTCATTATTATTATGAAAAGGACCGGATGCGCGAGCTGGATGATTATCTGCTGGAACTGAAACCGGTTGACATATTGAAAAAAGACCGCAGGGAGGTCATACGCTACATGGTGGTGCGCGGTATGTACGTGGAGGCGTACAAATGGGTATACCAGTACGGACCATATGGCATGGACGCCAAGACTCTGGTGAAGTTGTGCAGCAGATTGTTAGATGAGGAGCAGATGGCGGAAGAACCGGTCATGACAGGTATTTTATGTTATGTGGTGAAGAGGGGAAAGTATGATGAGAACGTACTGAATTATCTGATTCGGTATCTGAATGGCAGCATCAAAGATATGAGGGATGTCTGGAAGGCTGCGGTGGATTTCGGGATGGATACCTATGCGCTGTGTGAGCGTCTGATCGAACAGATGCTTTATACGGGAGCGTATGTGGGGGAGAAGATAGAAATTTTCCGCATGTATAGCAAGGGCATCGGCAAGGACGAACTGATGTCGGCTTTCCTCTCTCAGAGTTGTTACGATTATGCGATCGAGGAGCATATCACGGAGCCATATATTTTTCAGAGTGTGTTGCAGTTACATTTAGAAGGCGTACCGTTGCATCCGGTATGTAAGATCGCATGTCTGCAGTATTATGCGGAGAACAAGCAGGAACAGAGCGAGACGGTTCGGAAAGTCTGCTGTGATTTTTTGCGGGATCTTCTGGACGAGCAGATCGTGCTGCCGATTTATAAAGAATACCAGGGTTACATCCCCCAGATGGATGAATATCAGGACAAGACGATTGTGGAGTATCGGACGAAACCCGGCAGAAGGGCAGTCATCCATTATGTCATCCAGAGCGAGGACGATACGGAGAGTGGATATTGTCAGGAAGAAATGCAGGATATGTTTGCCGGTATCTGCGTCAAAGAGTTTATCCTCTTTTTCGGGGAGAGGCTGCAGTTCTATATTACCGAGGAGATGGAAGGAAACGAGCAGTTGACGAAGAGCGGCACGATCAACAAGAGCGATATCACGCAGGAGAATTTCGAGAGTCGTTTTACGCTGCTTAACGATATCATGATCGGCAAGACGCTGCATGATTACGATACGGTGGATGGGCTGCTTAAAGAGTATTACAGCAAGGATTATGTGGCAGATAGAATATTCCGGATGCGCTAGGAGGCAGCATGTTCTTAGAGAAGAAAGAGGAAGACAAACTACATAAAGGAAGTGTGTTAGTCGGTTACGATCTGGGCGAAAAATATTCCCAGATCAGCTATTGCATCTACGGACAGGAGGAAGTGGACACGGTTGCCACCATCGTAGGGACGAAGCAGTACAACATTCCCACAATGTTATGTAAACGCGAAGGTGTCAATCAATGGTTTTACGGCAAAGATGCCGTCAAGAATGCCGGCGAGGAAGCGATGATTCCCGTGGAAGGGCTTCTGGGACTTGCTCGCAAAGGGGACAAGGTCGAACTGGATGGCGAGTCTTATGATCCGGTGGCGTTGCTTACCCTTTTCTTAAAGCGAAGCCTGACACTCTTAAATTTTATCACTACGACCGAGAAGATACATGCAATCATGTTCACGGCGGATGAGCTGGACGATCGGATGGTGGAGGTGCTGACGCTTGCTGCGGCGAATCTTGGCTTGAAGACCACACATGTCTATCTGCAGAGCCATACGGAGAGTTTTTACTCTTTTATGCTGCACCAGCCGCCGGAATTATGGACTTATCAGGCGCTTGCCTGTGAGCATGACGGCTTGCGTCTTAAGACATATCGGATGGAGTGTAATAAAAGAACGACGCCTATCGTAGTGCTGATTGAGGAGCAGATCTATGATACGCTGGTCATTCCCGAAGATACGGAGGACGAGGAGACAAAGCAGGGAGCTTATCGTCTGGCGGATGAGCGTTTCTTAGGAATTTTGCAGAAAATGTGTGAGGGCCGGATCATATCCTCAGTATATTTGCTGGGTGATGGATTTCGGGAAAGCTGGAATACGCGTTCTTTACAATTTCTCTGCCATAATAGGAGAGTTTTTCAAGGGAACAACCTTTTCAGCAGGGGAGCATGTTATGGTCTACTGGAAAAATTAGAACCCAGTGAGGCAGGTAGCAGACATGTATTCTTAGGAAAAGACAAGTTGAAGGCCAATATCGGAATGAATGTCCTGCGGCAGGGGAAGGAATCTTATTATGCACTGTTAGATGCTGGGGAGAATTGGTATGAGGTCACGAAGAAATGCGAGTTTCTCCTGCAGGGGGACAGAGAGATTGCGTTTGTGATCACGCCGCTTACAGGCAAAAAGATAGAGATGCGAAAGATGCCACTCGGCGGCAGTAAGAGCAGTGCGCCTTTTACGAGATATCGGCTGGAGATGTCGATGAGTGCGCCGGAGACTGTGAGGGTCAAGGTGTCTGATCTCGGATTTGGGGAGTTATTTGCGTCAACGGATCAGGTGTGGGAGCAGTTTTTTGACCTGCCTTAAAGATAACAGGCAAAGATACGGAAAGGTGTGACTGTGGTCATGAGTCAGATGATTTTGGGAACGGGCACATATGCCCGCAAACCATACCATGTCGAAAAGTTTTATGTAAACCTATATTCGATCGAAGAACTGTGCTACCTTCTGGTTGATAAGGCGGAATTGCTAGACCAGGATATCATGCAGCGCGATCTAGTGCAATGGATGGATGAACAGTGCGGGCTGAATGAATTGGCGCACACGCTGTATTCCTTGTTAAATCAGAATGGTTCTCTCGTGGCTTTTGTGGGAACAATATTGGAATATGTGAATCTGTACCCGGAAGAGGTGAATGCACAGACCCAGCAGACCGTCAAGGGCAATGAGGGATTAAATCCCTATGAGCGCAGAAAAGCGAAAGCGGATTATATGTTGGAGAATCGAAAGTATTACATGGCTTTGAAACAGTATTACAGCCTGATCGGGCAGATACCGGAGTCAGACAGGATACTGCGCAGTGCTGTTTTGCATAACATGGGTGTGGCGTGTGCCCAGATGTTTATGTTTAGGCAGGCGGCGGATTGGTTTCTAGGTGCGTATGCAGAGGACAGGAACGAAGAGAGCCTTGCGATGTATCTGGCGTCCTTGCGAATGCATTACGAAGAGAAAGAATATATTGCTTTTATTGCACAGCATCCGGAATACCATGACGTTTCCCTCAAGGTGGAGAGACGGATAGAACAGGCGACGGGACAATTTGAGGGGACGGATGAGAATCGAATGCTTTTTACCTTGCAGGTGTTTAAGGAAGAGGGAAGCGGTATGGGTGGCAGTGATGTCCAGTATTATCAGGAGATCGAGAGGCTGACGGCTGGTTTGAAAGAGAAGTATCGGGAATACGTTGTTTCATAAGGAGATTGCAATGGGTTGGTTCAAGAAGTTAATTGACAGATTTCGCAGGGGAGACGGGTCTGACGAATACGATGAAGAGTGGGAAGAGGAGGAAGCCACTCACCAGATCGATTATCATAACAAAGAGCAGAGGATGGACTATGTCAAAAATTGTCTGGAAAAGATGGCAGATGCCACGCGCGAATTGGAAAACCTGACGTTTGAATATGACATGGTAACTTCTTATCTGAGAGATATGGAAGAGATCGAGGCGCTTCCACCGGAGGAGAGTGAAGTTCTCAAAGAGTGTGCGAAGAGAGTGTCACTTTTGCAGGATAGCAAGGCAGATTTCATGGAGCGTCCCCGCAGGATCAGCGATGAGAAATACCAGCAGATGGAACGGATCGCTGACGAGGTGGAGGAAGGTTATCAGAAACTGACGGAGGCGGAAGAGTATCAAGATCTGATCAGACAGGATCTAAATCGGTTAGAAGGGGAGAAACATGCCTATCTATATCGGAAAAATGAAGTAATGCACATTATATCCGACACGAGGGGCATGGCAATCATCTGTGTGGCAGCATTGGGATTATGTATCCTGCTGCTTCTGCTCTTACAGTATTTCCTGGATATGGACACACACGCCGGATATCTTGTGACGGCGGCAGCTGCAGCGCTTGCGATCACGCTGATCTATGTGAAGCATTTGGATGCCAGACGGGAGCTTCACCGTGTGGAGACAGGAATCAACAAGATCATTCTTTTGCAGAACAAGGTAAAGATCCGGTATGTCAACAACACGAACCTGCTCGATTATCTGTATTTGAAATACGGCGTATCCAGTGCGCAGGAATTAATGCAGTTGTGGGAGTATTATAAGGTCGAGAGGGAAGAACGTGAGAGATTCCGCAGGGCGGAACTTGATTTAGACTACAACGAACAGGAACTTCTGCAGATATTAAAGCGTTATCAGATCAAAGATCCGGCGGTGTGGCTGCACCAGACGGAGGCGATCTTGGACCATAAAGAAATGGTGGAGATACGCCACAATCTGATTATCCGAAGGCAGTCATTACGCCGACGCATGGATTACAACAAAGAAGTGGTGGCGGGCGGCTCACAGAAAGAGATCAAGGCGTTGGTGGAGAAGTATCCACAGTACGCTAAGGAGATTATGGCATCGGTCGAGGAGTATGAGAAGAAATTTGCAAATTAGGGGAATCCGCAGGGCGTGGGTATACGGTAACTGCAAATGTGGAAGATTTGCATAAATGTACATGACGCGGGAGAGGATTCAGGATGAATACAGTGACGGAACAGACAGACAAGTTAGGCGAGGAGTGCGGCGTATTCGGAATCTATGATTTCGACGGCAGCGATGTGGCATCCACGATTTATTACGGGCTGTTTGCATTACAGCACAGAGGGCAGGAGAGCTGCGGGATCGCGGTGAGTGATACCACAGGACCGAAGGGCAAAGTCTTAAGCGCAAAAGAAATGGGGCTGTTAAATGAGAACTTTACCCCGGACACGCTTGAGAAGCTCAAAGGCGATATCGGCGTAGGGCATGTGCGTTATTCGACGACGGGCAGCAGTACGAGGGAGAACGCCCAGCCGCTTGTGCTAAATTATGTAAAAGGAACGCTGGGGCTGGCGCATAACGGCAATCTGATCAACGCTGGAAAGCTGCGGCATGAGCTGGAATATTCCGGCGCGATCTTTCAGACGACGATCGACTCCGAGGTCATCGCTTACCATATTGCAAGAGAGCGTTTGAATAGTAAGAGTGTCGAGGAGGCGGTAGGGCGTGCCATGCATAAGATTAAGGGCGCGTATTCTTTAATCGTCATGTCACCCCGCAAGCTGATCGGGGCAAGAGACCCTTACGGTTTTAGACCCCTGTGCATCGGAAAAAGAGACCACGCCTATATTCTCGCATCGGAGACCTGTGCGTTAGATACAATCGGCGCGGAGTTCGTGAGGGATGTGGAGCCGGGCGAGATTGTCACGATATCGCCGGACAAAGGGATCGAGTCGGATCGGAGTATGTGTCTGCCGAAGGAAAAGCATGGCAGATGTATTTTTGAGTATATTTATTTTGCCAGACCGGACAGCCGTATTGACGGCGTCAGCGTCTACGATTCCCGCGTTATGGCGGGGAAATTTCTGGCGATGGATTCACCCGTTGAGGCTGATCTGGTCGTGGGTGTTCCGGAGTCGGGCAACTGTGCCGCATTGGGATATTCCATGCAGTCGGGTATTCCCTACGGGCAGGCATTTGTGAAAAATACTTATGTGGGGCGCACGTTTATCAAGCCGGGGCAGAAGAGCCGCGAGAGCAGCGTACAGGTCAAGCTAAACGCAATCCGGGAAGCGGTGGACGGCAGGCGCATCATTATGATTGACGATTCCATTGTCCGGGGAACGACCTCGGACCGCATCGTCAGAATGCTTCGTGATGCGGGAGCAAAAGAGGTGCATATGCGGGTGAGTTCCCCGCCTTTTCTGTGGCCGTGCTATTTTGGTACGGATGTGCCGGCGAGGGAGCAGTTGATTGCTTATGAGCGGTCTGTGGAGGAAATCTGCAAGGTGATTGGGGCGGATTCGCTAGGGTATCTTAAGGTGGAGAGGCTCTCGGAGATTGCGGGCGGACTTGAGATTTGTACAGGATGTTTTACGGGGAAGTATCCGCTTGAGGCACCGGTGGGGGATATCCGGGGTGAGTATGAAGGGTGAGAGTGGATTCGGGAATATTGATGAAAGCGGACGCGTCTGACCGTATATAGTTGTCTTAAGGACGCGCTTTCGCTCGGTTCCAAACGCAGCGGTACTAAGCTCGAAAGCTGCTTTGCAGCTTTTACCTCGCTAAGTACCGGCGTTTTCCAACGGTCCTTATGACAACTA
>JAMPGN010000131.1 GCA_023663915.1 Eubacterium sp.
TACTTAGTTTATTGGTTTCTTTTGGCAGTTTGATTGTTGCGTTTCTGACCTTGCTCGACACGAGAAAATCTTGCCGAGACAAGCATAAGAAGAAATAAAAATGCCCCTCTGTCTGACCCACAGAGGGGCGGTGTCCTTTAGGGCATCATAAACTTACTCGGGAGCATCCACTTTGGAGTGGGTGCTTTTCCTATGTCTAATATAACACAGGGGATAGAGAAATTCAATCCTAATTTTTTGCTGGAATATGTCGATACTATGATTGTAGATAATATGTCTGTCGTTTGAAATGATTTCCCAAAGCAGATTCTCAACTCTGTAATAGGGCAGGAGGAGCGTAACATGACCTGGTTATTAAATTGGTGCACGTTGATATACGATGTTTCGTTTGTTGTACTTACCTTGATATTACTTATATATACCATAAAAACGTATTATAATCAAAAGAAGCAGCCATACAGACTGGTTGCCAGAGTCAATTATTGTTTCATGGACAAACAGGACGACGCAGTTCCGGTTGTTATTGATATCATAAATGCTGGGGATTATGTTGCAGAAAGCGTTAAGATTCGACTTGTTGAAAACCATAAACTACTTAGGGATCTGGACTGCATCAATTTTATTGCACCCAGGGAAACTTTTAATTTCTACTTGGGAATGCTGGATGGTAAAAAATTAATCTTATATAATGATGTGGTTTTAGAGTTTAAAAATCCAATGGATTATGATTATTTTGAGTTAACAACGAATAAGAATGTCATCACGCTGACTGTCCGGGTGCTGCAGGCTAATTAGGAGAGTGGGGGAGTTAGAACAGGGATCATGCGTTTGATGTAATAGACAGAACAATTTCATATTAGAATAACAGCATCTGCAGATGTGATCATAAAGGCGTATGGAATGGTAATCCATGCGTTTTTTTGATATGTATATGGAAAAATATGGGTAGGGAAAGACGTTACAAACCATTTGCAATCATGACGCATGTGCGTTATAATCAAATTTGTAAACACACATACTCACACTCAAAATAAAGATGACAGAGTTCATGTCAGATCAAAAGGCATGATTGCTCTGGGTAAGGAGGAGATAATAAGAATGAAACTGAAAAGAGTGATGGCATTTGTGATGGCATCTATGCTGATGATGTCTTCTATGACGGTGTTGGCAGCAGCAGGTGAAAAATATGCTGAACTAGATGATCACAGTATTGACACCGACACTGAGACCGGCGGAAAAATTTACTCAGGCACTACCAAGCCTGTAAAAGGTGATTATGATGACTTAAATCAAGATTTTACTGCTAAGGATAAATGGATCAATGGCACTGATGAATATGAGTGGAAGGATAATGACTGGAAACTTATCACTTCAGAGATTATTGGAGGCGATGGTTCATCTGAAGTTGTTTCTGTATCTGCAGTTCCTAGTGGTGATACTGCCACGGCAGCTCCTGTAGCTGCACCAACAGCCCCGAAGACATTGAGCAGGGAAGAAATTGCAAATATCGTTGCACGGGCAGAAACGATTGCATTACAGGCAGCGGCAAGGGATGAAGGCTTCGCTGATGTTGTAGCTATGCAGGATGCAGCGGCAAAGAACATGTCTGCAGGCGAGTACTATAACAATGCAGCGGTTGAAACTCCTGGTATTGAAGAGGCAACTCCCGTGGCACAGGGCGGCGGCATCATCATCAACGGTGTTGTTACGAACGCAATGGCAACCATCTCGAAAGTTGATATCGCATTTGTAGATTCGGTACGCGCGGCTGTAGAAGGAACCGTATTGAACGTGGTAGACGTAAAGTTCCCGGCAACAGAGGCGACCATCAATTTCTATATGCCCGGTGTAACAGCCGACGCTGATATTACAGCAGTCCAGTATAGAGACGGTGCATGGGTTGAGGTAGAAGTAGTAGAAGTAAGGGCGGATCATGTTGTTCTGAATGTAAAGAATGGCAAGGTTGCTTTCCTTGCGAAATAAGTGTGGATTTTAAGTAGTGGGATCAAAGAAGTATTATAATCGAGTGTGGGAAAGAATCACTGTATGCGGACGGGAATGTCCGCTGCAGTGATTTTTGTGTTAATCTGCATTATACGGATTGTCTTGTTTTATAGTAATGGTAAGTTGCATAAACCATTACATATGGAAGGTTTTCAATGTGTATTATTAAATTCAAACCAATAAGTCTGAGTCAAGAAGACGGAGCAGTACGCAAAGACCAATAATCGCCTGTCTCCTCGATTGTTGTATCACGGTAGAAATTACCTTAAAATACAAGATGTGGAAACAGGGAAAGGTCAGAAATCAACATATTGTAGTTTATAAATACTTTTAAAAACGTTTGAAAAAATGACGGATTTGCTGTATAATATAAAATGCAAAACAATTCACACTCACAAATTACACAATAAAAGGGACGATGGCATTGTGAATAACGGCATAAGAGTCCCGATAAGGAGGAAAGACGGAGATGAAAACTTTAAGAAAATGCATCGCATTTGTGCTTGCGGCGGGTCTGATGCTATCTGCGATGACGGTATTTGCATCGGACTGTGGTGACCCGGATTATAAAACTGGCACAAATATTGCCATATTGGATAATGGTGTCACTTGTTATACTGGTGATATACAACCTAATAGTGCTAATTCGGAGATCGCGCCTAAAAATGGCGATGTTTGGGTGAATATAACATATAAGAATCGTAGTGTGTATATTAGCGATAGCAGTGGATGCGGTGGTAATTGGATATTAAATTACGGTGATGAGGAAGCAGAAGAGGGGACTCCTGTACAGGCAGAACCGGCAGCTGAAGCAGTGGCAGAAGCAGCAGCGGCACAGAGTGCAGTTGCGGATGAAGGCTTTGAGAATGCAGTTGATATGTATAACGCAGCCGAGAAAGGCATGTCCGCAGGTGAGTATTATAATAATGTAGTGACAAGCACTCCTGGTATTCAGAATGCGATTACTGTAGGACAGGGCGGCAATCTGGTTGTGAACGGTAAAGTAACCAATATGGTGGCAACTATCTCCAAAGTAACCAATCGCGCGTATGTTGATTCCGTTCGTATTGAGCAGGAAGGAACGGTTCTGAATGTTGTCGATGTTCAGTATCCGGCAGTGGAAGCGACGATCAATTTCTATACACCCGGTGTTGTGGGAGATATGGAAATTGCTGCGCTGCAGTATAAGGCAGGTACATGGGTAGATGTAGAAGTAGCGGAAGTAAGAGCGGATCATGTGGTTTTAAACATGAAGGGCAGCGGAGTTGTAGCCTTTATCGCGAAATAAGCAATCTGCCATCATGTAAGATAAAGAAAATGGGATGAGTGTGGAAATGAGTGTGGGAAAGAATCACTGTATGCGGACGGGAATGTCCGCTGCAGTGATTTTTTAATAGTCATAATCGTCTGATGCGACCCAACATCATGTCACATTCCAACGAAAAAAGTCTATATATTGGAGTGGCACGAATCTGCAAAAAATGCTATACTTATGATGGTGTGTAGACATATAATGGAAATACAGATAATTTGTGGTAATAATCTATGCGTTATGCAATAAATGAAGAGATGAAATTATGATGAAAAACAGCGTTAAATTAAAAGGAAGATTGAAGTCTTATCTGCAGTCTTCACTATATCTGGGATTTCTGCTGATTGCTGTGGATGTTCTGATTTATGTGATTGGAGATTTCAGGGCTGGACTGATACTCAGCGTATTTAATATATTCTATATCGCTATCATTCTGTCCATGATGTTCTATAATAAGCCGATCATCATGAATGAACTGGTCAGTTTTGCGACCCAGTACGGGCAGATTCAAAGAAGGCTTCTCCGAGATCTTGAACTCCCGCACGCCCTGCTGGATGACGGCGGCAAGATCATTTGGACGAACATTGCTTTTGAGAGAATGGTGCATCAGGAGAAGGGATATCGCAAATCGATCACCTCATTATTCCCATCGATCACGAAGGACAAGCTTCCGGGCACGAATGAAGAAGATGAAGTGGAATTTGATGTAGAGTATGAGTCCGGCAGTTATATTGTCAAGATGAAGAAAATCTCTTTGAAGGAGATGGCTGAAAACAGTGATATCATCGAGGCGAAGGGCTATGACGGTTATTTGATTGCACTGTATATGTTTGACGAGACAGCGTTAAAAATTGCACTGAAAGAGGTTGACAATCAATCTCTTGCCGTATCGCTGATCTATCTGGATAATTACGATGAGGCATTGGAAAGCGTGGAGGAAGTCAGACGTTCGCTGTTGATTGCACTGATAGATCGTAAGGTCAACAAATATATTGCGTCCCTTGATGGTATCTGTAAGAAATTGGAAAAGGACAAATATTTTGTCATTATGCGTAAGGAAGCGGCATTGCAGATGCAGGAAAGCCGTTTTGAACTGCTAGAGGATGTCAAGACCGTCAATATCGGTAATGAGATGGCGGTCACGATCAGTATTGGTATGGGTCTGGACGGTCTGAGCTACACACAGAATTATGAGTTTGCGCGCAACGCGATTGATATTGCCCTTGGACGCGGTGGCGATCAGGCGGTCGTGAAAGTGCCTGAGAACGTGACATATTATGGCGGCAAGAGCCAGCAGGTGGAGAAGAGCACCCGCGTCAAGGCGAGAGTGAAGGCGCATGCGCTCAAAGAGATCATTTCCGTGAAAGACGAAGTTTTTGTTATGGGGCACAGGCTGGGCGACGTGGACAGCTTTGGTGCGTCTGTGGGCATTTACAGAGTTGCGGAGGTGTTAAATAAGAGAGCACATATTGTTTTAAACGATGTGACGGCATCCATGCAGCCTATGGTAGATATGTTTCGGAATAACGACGATTATGCCGAGGACATGATTATCAGTAACGCACAGGCGATCGATATGATAGGAAGTAATGCGGTACTGGTAGTGGTAGATGTAAATAAACCGAGCATTACGGAGTGCCCGGAGCTGTTGAAGCGTTGCAAATCCGTGGTGGTACTGGATCATCACCGGCAGGGTTCGGAAGTGATCGAGAACGCAACGTTGTCATATATTGAGGCGTATGCATCCTCCGCATGTGAAATGGTATCTGAAATTTTACAGTATATCAGCGATAACTTGAAACTGCGTCCGGAAGAAGCGGACTGCATGTATTCCGGAATCATGATCGATACCAACAATTTTATGACCAAAACAGGTGTCAGAACCTTTGAGGCGGCGGCATTTTTGCGCAGAAACGGTGCGGATGTGACCCGTGTACGGAAAATCTTCCGAGACGATGCGGCGGAGTATAAGGCGAAGGCGGATGCTGTCAGTCAGGCGGAGATCTACCGGCAGGCATATGCAATATCCGTGTGTACCGGTGAAGATGTGGCAAGCCCGACGGTGGTAGGGGCACAGGCGGCGAATGAACTTTTGAATATCAAAGGAATTAAGGCAAGTTTTATCTTGACGCCGTATAACGGCATTATCTATATCAGCGCACGTTCCATTGATGAAGTAAATGTTCAGGTGGTCATGGAGCGAATGGGCGGCGGCGGACATTTGACGGTTGCGGGTGCACAGATTGAAAATGGTTCGCTGGAAGAAGGAATCGTGGCGATCAAGAGAACTTTGGATGCAATGATTGCAGAGGGTGAGCTGGAAGGATAGAGCGCTTGTGTAAGCGTGGAGAAAGCGAGGAACTAATATGAAAGTAATCTTATTGGAAGATGTGAAATCACTTGGTAAAAAAGGCGAGATTGTCAATGTCAGTGATGGATATGCAAGGAATTATGTGCTTCCCAAGAAGCTGGGAGTGGAAGCAAATACCGCCAATATGAATGATCTGAAACTGCAGAAAGCAAATGCAGACAAAGTAGCACAGAAGCAGTTGGAGACGGCACAGGAACTAGCCAAGGCATTGGAGACGAAAGAGGTTGTCTTGAAAATGAAATCCGGCAAGGACGGCAAGGCGTTCGGCTCGGTTTCCTCTAAGGAGATTGCAGCGGCGGCAAAAACACAGTGCGGGCTGGAACTGGATAAGAAGAAAATCCAGCTGCCGGAAGCGATCAAGGCGCTCGGAGTCTATGAGGTGAACATCAAACTTCATCCCAAGGTAATGGGGAAACTGAAAGTGAAAGTGATTGAAGAACAGTAGGGCAGGTGACGGCATTGGAGGAAGCATTACTCAAAAGAATATTGCCACACAGCATGGAGGCGGAACAGTCGGTCATCGGTTCTATGATTATAGACAGGGAAGCGATCGTGGTTGCATCGGAGCTTGTTCTTGGAGAAGACTTTTACAATAAGCAATATGGTGTGCTCTTTGACACGATGGTGGAATTAAACGACGAAGGGAAACCTGTAGATCTCGTGACTTTACAGGATCGTTTGAAAGAAAAAGATGTGCCGCCCGAAGTAAGCAGCCTAGAGTTTATCCGTGATCTGATCACGGCGGTTCCTACGTCGGCAAACATAAAATACTACGCGAATATTGTGGCGGAGAAGTCCACGCTGAGAAAACTGATCCGTCTCAATGAAGAGATTGCTAACACCTGTTATGTTGGCAAAGACAGTCTGGAAGACATTCTTGCGGATACGGAGAAGCGAGTCTTTGATCTGGTACAGCGAAGAAACGCGGGAGATTTTGTACCGATCAGACAGATTGTTATGAACGCCATGGACAATATCGAGCGTGCTTCCCACAACAAAGGCAATGTGACCGGAGTTGCTACAGGATTCCTCGATCTGGATTATAAGACGGCTGGAATGCAGCCTTCTGACCTCATTCTGGTGGCGGCAAGACCTTCCATGGGTAAAACGGCGTTCGTCTTGAATGTCGCCGAATATGTGGCGTTTAAACAGGGGAAGACAGTAGCGATATTCAGTTTGGAAATGTCCAAAGAACAGTTGGTCAACCGCCTTTTTTCCATGGAATCAAGGGTGGATTCCCAACACCTGCGTACCGGTAATCTGTCTGACGTAGAGTGGGAAAAATTGATTGAGAGCGCGGGCGTGATCGGCAAATCCAATCTGATCATCGATGATACGCCGGGCATCAGCATATCGGAACTTCGCTCTAAATGCCGAAAGTATAAACTTGAGCACAATCTGGAAATGATTATCATAGACTACCTGCAGTTGATGTCCGGCAGCGGCAGATCGACGGATTCCAGACAGCAGGAGATATCGGATATTTCCCGTTCCCTCAAGGCTCTGGCGCGGGAGCTGCATGTACCCGTGGTTGCGCTGTCACAGCTTAGCCGCGCGGTGGAGCAGAGACCAGACCATAGACCGATGTTGTCAGATTTACGTGAATCCGGTGCGATCGAGCAGGATGCCGATGTGGTCATGTTTATCTATCGTGACGATTACTACAACAAAGACACAGAGAAAAAGGGAATCGCGGAGATCATTATCGCCAAGCAGAGAAACGGTCCGATCGGAACAGTGGAACTGGTGTGGCTGCCCGATTTCACAAAGTTCGCCAACTTACAAAAGTAAGTTATCTTGCAGAAGTAACTAATATACACAAGAGACAAACCAAAACGGGGAGTCTCTTTTTGCGTGTATAAAATTTTGGGAATCAATAAAGAGATAACAAGGGATGCGGAACATATATAAAGGGATATGGACATACATGAAAGGATATGGAGCATACATAGAAACATGAATGCAGGAAAGGGGAATCCGATGGAAGACAAAACAATCTATTACATATCAGAGGCGGCTAAGAAAGTACAGGTTGAGAATCATGTGCTGCGCTATTGGGAAGACGAGCTGCAGCTCCCTATCAAGCGAAATGAAATGGGACACCGCTATTACACGGAGCAGGACGTGAAACAGCTGCAGGAGATCAAAATGTTAAAAGAGCAGGGATTGCAGTTGAAGGCGATACGCACGGTTTTATTCAAAATGCCTGCATTGTCTGCAGATGAAAAGAAGGATCAGCCGGGAGCGGAAGAAAATACAAAGCCGGAAAAGTGTGTGAGTTCAGAAGATAATACAGACATAATCACACCAAAAAGCAATGCTAAAGTGGCCTATAGGGAAGAATCACCCCATGCTGTACAGTCAGAGACAGAGAATCAAACAGAAAGGCGGAGGGACAAGCTGATGGATATGGTAAAAGAGCGTGTGGAACAAAAGTTAGAGGATCCGGCTGTAAATAAAGCACATAGATATATGGTGACGCTATCCGGTGACGCAGGCGGCGACGTACCGCAGAAACAGGATTATGCCGATGAAGAGAAAAGCCAGAAAGCGGCAAGACTGCAATACCTGCTGCAGCATATGATCACGGAAGCGGTACGTTCGGCGAATCGCGAATTGTGTACCGAAGTAAAAGAAAGCATATTAAAGGAGCTCGACTACCAGTTCAGAATGCAGGAAGAACGAGATGAGGAACGCCGGAAAATTGAGGAAGAACACTACCGCAAGATTGATGAGATGATCAGGGAGCGTCATAAACCGAAAGAGAAATTAGGGAAAGGCAGAAAGAAATTATAAATTGCATAATCGATGGTATTTTTTGCGGCAGTTATTGATCTATAGTTTACGACAATCTAATCTTGCGCTAATTGAGATACTACAGAAACGCCCCGACATATAGCTTGCGTATGTACTACGAGTATGGTAGACTATTAAAGTAGGATGACATCAAGGTATTGTATATTGGGTATGAATAGGTACGATATGATGATAAAAAGCATATGATTGTAATAACAATTTTGAATTATTTATAAGTCCCGTTTATTGTACATAAGATGTGTTATTTTGGTTTAAAAACTTAAAGAATTCAGTGTACAGTGAGGGAGAGAATTATGAACTGGATTACGGGAGGGATTATACCAATGTCGAAAGTGGTTACAGAAAGTACAATTAAAGCATGGATTCATAGAGGCGATATTATTGAAAGCGGCGATGAATGTTGCGCAGAGGGAATAAAATATGATTTTAGACTAGGTAGCAAGTTTTTAAAAGCTTATTTTGGCAGAGTAATGGATTATGGGACGGATTTGCAAACAGCAGAAGACAAGCGCAAGGCGGTAGTTGAACCAGGGGAAGTAGTGTTTGTGCTAAGTCAAGAACGATTAAATTTACCTCCGAATGTGTATGTTCAACTAAGCCCAAAGAGGAGTTTGTCTCAAGATGGCATTGAACTTATGGGCGGATTAACAGTTGATCCAGGCTATGAGGGATACTTAGTATTTGGGTTAAGAAATGTTGCAGGAACTCCTTTTAATCTTGCACCAGGGACTAAGATAGTAGGAGCCAATTTTTTTGAGTTATTTCAAGACGAGGTTATAGAAACAGCTAATAAGCCGGTTACAATAGATGATTTTCCAGATAAGCTTTTGAATTTGATTGAGAAATATAAGCCTGTTAATCCACAAAACCTGGCAGAAGAACTTAATAAGTTGCAAGAGGCGTTTAATGTTAGCCAAACCCGTTTGGGTGATAATGTAAAGGAATTAAAAGAAAAGGTCGATGAGATGTCACAGGCATTAGTTTTAGAATCAACAAAACGGGAACAGGAAAATTATGTATTGAAAGACAAATTTACAGCGGTGGAGAATAAACTTGATTATATAGAAAGAGAGAATATTCGGAATACCGAGAAGTTAGATGCAATGAGAGGAAAAATGGATGTTATTGATGAAACGACAAAAGAATTGAATAAAAATATTATAAGTAACAATGCAGTATTAGGAATAAAAGGGAAAATATGGACAGGATTAGGTACTTTCTTTGTTACAGTAATAGCAGGCTTAATTGTCGCATATTTTCAAGGCTGGATATTTCATTAATTTTTGGTTCTTGAATAAATTATGTCTTACGGCTTGATGTACTGTAAGATAAATGTTTCAATTCAGAGTACAAAAGCAAATAGGAAGCAAATGATGTGTGACCATGTAAGCGTCAAATAGCTTTTATAAAAATAAAACTGCCCTGCAATATCATACGCTGATATCCGGGGCAGCTCTATTTATGTTCTTCGCGTTATTAGCCCTGTTCAATAGAACCTGTAGGACAAGCGCCTGCACAGGAGCCGCATTCGATGCATTGGGATGCATCGATCTCAAATTTACCATCGCCCATACTGATTGCGCCAACAGGACACTGAGCCTCACAAGCGCCACATGATACGCAGCCATCGTTAATTACATATGCCATGATCTATACCCTCCTTATGTTGTAAGATTATGCGTAATTGATACAATTTTATCAATTTACTATGAGTCTATTTTAATATAAAAGAGAACAATATACAAGGGTTAAGTATCAGATTTTTCCGATTGAAGCCTACGATTTTAATTCCTCACGGCGTTTCCGGACACCGTCGAGAATCACCTTTTTCTTCTCGATCAATCTGTTCTTACCCATGGCTTCCACGCCCTCAAGCTTGTATGCCATGCCGAGCTTTTCATATTTCGGCTTGCCCATGGTATGGTAAGGGAGAGCGTCTAAGGCTTTCAGATTAGATAATCCGCCGATAAAGTAGCCGAGCTCAAACAGATATTTATCATCATCCGTGATCCCTGGCACAATGACATGGCGAATCCACACATCAACATGCTTTTCATCCAGGTATTTGGCAAAAGCAAGAATGCCGTCGTTAGGCTGGGAAGTCAGCTCTTTGTGCTTCTCAGGGTCGATATGCTTGATGTCCAGCATAACAAGGTCAGTCAGAGTCATCAGTTGATCCAGTTTGGCGAGCCATTCCGGATTAGCGTTTTCCTTATAGGCGATTCCGGACGAGTCAATGCAGGTATGGACATTGTCTGCCTTGGCAATGGTGAACAGGTCAATCAGAAAATCTACCTGCATCAAAGGTTCGCCGCCGGTGACGGTGATGCCGCCGCCTTTGTAAAATGCCTCGTTGCGTTTATACTGTTCAAAAATATATTCCGGCTCCATCAATGTGCCGCCGTTCATTTCCCACGTATCGGGATTGTGGCAATAGGCGCAGCGCATAGGACAACCCTGCACAAAGACTACAAAACGAGTTCCAGGACCGTCTACCGTACCAAAACTTTCTAATGAATGGATTCTTCCCTGCATATCGCATGACCTTCCTTTTTAACATTATCATTGCCATTTATTGATAATTATATTATAGCAAATGGCTGAAACGGTGTAAAGCCTGTGAAAAAATGCAAAAATAATAAAAAAGGAGTCCCGCCATTGCGAGACTCCTGAATCATTTCATTCCGAATTAGATAGATTCATGGAATGTACGAGAGATAACGTCTGCCTGCTGTTCCGGTGTCAATTTGATGAAGTTTACTGCGTAACCGGATACACGGATTGTCAACTGAGGATAATTCTCCGGATGCTTCTGAGCATCTAATAAAGTATCTCTGTTGAGTACGTTAACGTTAAGATGATGACCGCCTTTTGTTGCATAACCATCTAATAAAGAAACTAAGTTATCTACCTGAGCATTTGCTGCTGCCATTGTTTTGTCCTCCTATTATTATTTTATAGAAAATTTCTATCGATAGTCGTCCAAACCCTCATGGAGAGTCGGAACACTGCAGGCTAATGGAGTGCGGGAGCAATCCGTGCACCCCATTGTCTGAACATTTTTGGAATCATTTGCTTTGTCATTGACATCGACATTCACATGTCCGACGCCCTGCGCCATACCGGAATCCATCATCTTGACAAAGTCTTCGATCATTTGCTGATTATCCATATATCATCGTCCTTATTTGCTGAGATCCACTTCGATATCGCCTGCAAATACCTGATCTTCTTTACCAAGAGCACCCGGAATAATAGTAAAGGTATTAGAGATACCATCCTGTGCATCATTGAACGGAAGCTTGGATACAGAAGATAAGGAAGCTACTGCACCGTGAGTATCACGTCCGTGCATCGGGTTAGCGCCCGGAGCGAAAGGCTGGCCTTTCTTACGTCCGTCAGGTGTGTTACCGGTAGCCTTACCATAAGTTACATTGGATGTAATCGTAAGGATAGAGGTTGTAGGAACACCATTCCGGTAAGTGTGATGTCTTCTGATTGCCGTCATGAACTTGTGAACGATCTCCTGAGCGATCTCATCTACACGGTCATCGTCGTTACCATATTTCGGGAAGTCGCCTGTTGTCTTGAAGTCAACGATGATACCATCCTCGTCTCTGATCGGCTCAACCTTAGCATATTTGATAGCGGATAAGGAGTCAGCTACGATGGAGAGACCAGCAACACCTGTTGCGAAGTAACGCTTAACATCTCTGTCATGAAGAGCCATCTCTGCTCTCTCATAGC
>JAMPGN010000132.1 GCA_023663915.1 Eubacterium sp.
CGTTTATTCTGCTTTTTATCAAACAGATTTTTAAATGGATGAAGAAGATCAAGTTGTTTCGCGGGCTGATCGAGAAACTGGAAAACCGTGCCATGAGCAAAAGCGATAATATCAAGAAATATGAGTTTTGGGGGCTGGTGCTTTTCGTGGGTATTCCTTTGCCGGGTACGGGCGCATGGACGGGATCGCTGATTGCTGCGCTGCTGGATGTGGACTTCAAAAAAGCGATTCTTGCAGAATTGCTTGGAATCGCCATTGCTACGGTTATCATGTCAATTTTATCTTACGGATTATTGGGAGCACTGCTGGGATAGCAGTCTGCCCGGCGGTAATTTGGAATGGTCTGCACTGATCTAGGCTTGCGTGAAGCGTGAATGTCGGTGTCAGCCTATTTTGGCAGGAATGGACAATGAAGAAAAGAAAAAAGAAATATGCCGTTATCATATGCGTGTGTGTGCTTGCGGGTATTACGATTGCAGGGGCGGTTGCGCTTTTTGCAGGGCGGACGCCAACAGATGGGAATCTGGCACGCATGAAAGGTGTGATCGCAACTTCTGACAGTACAGAGAATGAAGAACTGTCGGCGGCTAAGGCGATTGACGGGAACGATACCGATCTGTCTTCCCGCTGGTCAAGCGAAAATAATTGGGAAGATGCGTCCCACTATATAGAACTGGAATTTCCGGAAGAAATTTCAGTTTCTTTTGTTGTCCTCAAATGGGAACGGCGAAACGTGATCTCTTATGCGCTTCAAGGTTCATTGGACGGGGAAAGCTGGGTGACGCTTTGCGAATTTGATACCGCACCGGCGACGATTTCGCAGGAGATTGCGCTGGACGAGGTTGTGAAGGTGAAATTTTTGAGGCTGGATGTCTATGAAGTGTCCGACAACGAGGAAGATTATTCGAATCTTTACCAGAACGTGTCGCTGTATGAGTTTGAAGTCTATGCGGACAAGCCCGCGGCTTACCATTTAGGGGCGGCGGCGGTCGGATACCGTGAGGACGGCGGGAGGTATCTGGTGATGCCCGAAGCTCCGGAAGGATATGAGGTTGCATATTTAGGAGCCGACTACGAACAGATCATCGGTGCGGACGGAACGATTTACAATACGATTCAGGAGAAAGAAGTGACGGTGGGATTCCGGGTCAGCAGCAGCCGTGACGAATCCGATGTTCGGGAGATTGCACAGACGTTGACTGTGCCCGCGTATGACGAGACCGATCGCGACGCGGCAGGGGCGGAAGTAGAACTTGCCGAGGAGCAGGAAATTCGATACAATGACTGTCCCGATGTCATTCCCGCGTTGGCGGAGTGGCGGGGAAAAGAAGGCAGCTTTGAGACCGGTGGCAGTTTCCGGATGATTGTGGAGGAAGGTTCTACTTTGCAAGGGGTTGCGGAACTTTTTAAGGAAAGATACAACTCGATGGTCCGCTGTAAGGTGGAGATTGTGGAGGGCAGTCTGGCGGATGCCAAAGCGGGGGATTTTTATCTAGGTTATGCAGATGCCTCTGAGGGATTAGGCGAAGAGGGATATCTTTGCGATGTAAGTGACATATGTGTCATAAAAGCGGAGACGGATACGGGTGTGCGCTGGGGGACCGTGACAGTTTTACAGATCCTTTTGCAGGGAGGGACGGCTTCACTTCCTTGCGGACAGATCAGAGATTATCCACTTTACCGGGTGCGGGGCTTCGGTATCGATGTGGCGCGCAAGGCCGTGTCTCTGGATACTTTATACGCGATGATGGAAACGATGTCCTATTACAAAATGAACGATCTGGCAATTCATTTGAATGACAATAGCATATTGAGCACCAGCGGGCTAGCGGATACGGCGGAACACGCGATGACGGCGGACAGTGCATTCCGCCTAGAATCCGACATGGCAAACGAGAGTGGACAAAAGCTGACTTCGCAGGAGTATGCTTACACGAAAGAGCAGTTCGATCAGTTTATTGAGATGGCAAAGACATACGGAGTGACGGTTGTTCCGGAGATTGATACCCCGGCGCATTCCCTCTCGATCACGAAATTGTATCCGTCCTATGCACTAGATAAGCGGCCTGAATCGGTCGATCAGATTGATCTGGAAAATGCGGATGCCGTGGCACTTGTCAAAGAAATCTGGAAAGAAGCGCTTGATGCAGAAAGCGGGGCGTTTCGGAATGCGCAGATCGTCAATATCGGCATGGATGAATATTACGGGGACGGGGAAGAGTATCGGGTATATGCATCGGAGATGGCGGATTTCGTGCGGGAGTCAGGCAGAACCGTGCGGATGTGGGGCAGTTTGAGTCATATGTCGGGTAAGACGATGCCCGATCCGGAAGGGCTTCAAATGAATATTTGGAGCACTCTGTGGGCAGACCCGATACAGATGTACGAGGCAGGCTATTCGCTGATTAACATGCAGAACAGCCACCTATATATTATTCCGGGCGGCGGTTATGATCATCTGGACGAGGAAGAGCTGTACCGGAACTGGGAGCCGAACAAATTCTATGACTACAATGCGGTCGAGGTCATTCCAGTCTATTCACCGCAGATGTTAGGTGCGTCCTATATGATTTGGAATGACATGAGCGGAACGTTGGACGTGGGTATCAGCGAGTATGATCTGTATGAGCGTTTTGAGAAGCCGCTTGCCCTGCTCAGCACAAAGTTATGGGGTATGGGAAGATTTGCGTTGGCAGGCAGTGCGGGTGGCAGTCATAGCGGAGGTAACAGAACGGACGGTGCGGCATCGACAGGGCAAGGGGAAGACCGGTCAGAGGAGTTTTACGGGGAATTTTGCGAGAAGGCGGAGAAAATGGAATGGCTGACATTCGGTATCTGGGGAGAGGAAAACAGGATTTATAATGAAAAGATAGGGATAGAGCCAAATTATGAGGTGAAGATGCAGGTGTATCTTGAGGAGAAGTCTACGCAGATTATCGCGCAGAGCGACAGCCCCTACGGGGAATGGGCGTTTTACGCGGTAGAGCCTCAGGCCGGGTACGTCGGTTTTGCCAGGGAGGGCAGGACTTACACTTGGGACTACACGCTGCCTTACGGTGAGTGGGTGGAACTGAAAGTGGTCGGAGAAATGGGACAGACGACTTTGTATGTGAATGGTGAAAAAGCGGGGACATTGGGAAATCAAAATTCTTTTGAGGAGTACGCGACTTTCGTTTTTCCGGTTCAAAGAATCGGGGAAGAGACGGGAACTTTTCGTGGGGAAGTCCGTCTGGAATGGCACAGACTGGAAGAAAGGTGAGAGAATAGGAGTATGGAAGCATACACGGATTTTGCACAGGTTTATGATACTTTTATGGATGATACGCCTTACGGGGAGTGGTGTGAATATCTGGTGGAACTGCTGGAAAAATATCGCGAAACCGAAAATAATGATACGGGTGTCATATATGAAGCGGATGTGTCGTATCAGAAACAAAATGATGCGCTGTACCCGAAACAAAATGATGTGTTGTACCAGAAACAGAATGATACGGCACACCTGAAACAAAAGAATGAATATGACAGTAACGTCATAAACAAAGACGTTTTTCAGAAGAATCTACAGCAGGAACGCAACTCCATCCTCGACTTAGGATGCGGCACGGGAACTTTGACGCAACTGCTGGCACAAAAAGGATATGACATGATCGGTATCGACAACGCGCAGGAAATGTTACAGATCGCCATGGAAAAACGCGCCAAGTCCGGACTGGATATTCTGTATCTTTTGCAGGATATGAGGTCTTTTGAATTGTATGGAACGGTGGGAGCCGTCATAAGTGTCTGTGACTGCATCAATTATCTGTTGGAAGAAGAGGACGTGGTGCAAACCTTCCGGTTGGTCAACAATTATTTGTATCCGGGCGGACTGTTCATTTTTGATTTCAATACGGTATATAAATATGAGGTCGTGATTGGTGATACGACGATTGCGGAGAATCGGGAAACGTGCAGTTTTATCTGGGAGAATTATTACCATGAAGCGGAAGAGATCAACGAGTATGATTTGACAATTTTTGTTAAAGAAGGTGAGGATAAGGATACTTATCGGAGATTTCAGGAGACCCACTATCAGCGGGGATACCGGCTGGAACAGATGAAAGAATATCTACATCGAGCAGGACTTACGTTTGTGGAGGCAGTAGACGCGGATACGCATGGCGAGATGTCGGAAGATAGCGAGAGAATTTATGTGGTGGCGCGGGAATGCGGGAAAATAGAAAACAGGAAGGTACAATAACATGGCAGATTATATCGTAAGGGCAACGGCAGCGAATGCGCAGATACGCGCTTTTGCGGTGACATCGAGGGAACTGGTGGAGCATGCGAGGAGCGCGCACGACTTAAGCCCAGTGGTGACGGCGGCATTGGGGCGGTTGATGACAGGTGGCGTGATGATGGGCAGTATGTTGAAGGGTGAACAGGATATGTTGACGCTACAGATTCATGGTGCAGGTCCCGTGCACGGCTTGACGGTGACGGCGGATTCACAGGGCAATGTGAAAGGTTACGCGGACAATCCACAGGCGATGATGCCGCCGAATCGTGTAGGGAAATTGGACGTTGGCGGGGTGATCGGGCTAGGTGTGCTGACGGTCATCAAAGATATGGGCTTAAAAGAGCCGTACTCCTCGACGATTGAGTTAAAGACAGGGGAGATCGGGGACGACCTGACTTATTATTTTGCGGCCTCTGAGCAGATTCCGTCCAGTGTGGCGTTGGGAGTTCTGATGGAGAGGAATAACACGGTGAAGCAGGCGGGCGGATTTATCATTCAGCTCATGCCTTTTACCGACGAGGAAGTGATCGGCAGGCTGGAAGAAAAACTGGCGGCGATTCCGCCTGTGACGACGATGCTGGAAGAAGGCAATACGCCGGAGCAGATATTGAATATTGTGCTGGGCGATCTGGGCTTGGAGATCACCGATACCCTTCCGGTGCAGTTTTCTTGTAATTGCAGCAAGGAACGTGTGCAGAAGGTGCTCATTAGTCTGGGGAAAAAGGAATTGCAAGAACTCATCGACGAGGGCAAGGAAGTAACACTCAACTGTCATTTCTGCAATACGGATTATACGTTTACGGTGGAGGAACTACGAAAAATACAGGGGAATCGCGGCAATGGAAAACGTGCTTAATCTTTTTGGGAAAGAAACCGCAGAGTGGTTTCAACATACGATCGGCGAGCCGACACCCGTGCAATGCGCGGCGTGGCCGATCATTGCAAAGGGCAGCCATGCGCTGATTTCCGCGCCCACCGGAACCGGCAAGACGCTCTCGGCTTTTCTAATCTTTCTCGACCGGATGAAACGTCAGGCGCAGGCAGGCGAACTGCCGCAGGAACTTCAGCTTGTCTATGTTTCTCCACTCAAATCCCTTGCGGCGGATATCCGTGAGAATTTAAGAAGACCTTTGGAGGGGATCGGGGCGGAAGAGCACATTTGTGTGGGAATCCGAACCGGCGATACGCCTCAGAGAGACAGACAGCGGATGGTGAAAAATCCGCCGCATATCCTGATTACAACGCCGGAGTCGCTGTATCTGATGCTGACAAGCAGGACAGGGCAGGGCGTTCTTGCCACGGCAAAGGCGGTCATCATCGACGAACTCCATGCCTTGATCGACACCAAAAGAGGGGCGCATCTGATGCTGTCCCTTGCGCGGCTCGACTATCTGTGCGGCAGGCATTTGCAGAGGATCGGCTTGTCCGCCACCATCGAGCCGCTTGCGACGGCGGCAGAATACCTTGCCCCGGAAAAAGTGGAGATTGCCGCACCCGGTATGACCAAACGGGTGCGTTTAAATATCTTGAGCCCCTATGCGGATACGACCAAGGGACCCCGCAAAGATCCTCTGTGGGAGGAATTGGGAAAACTGGTATTCCAGTATTGCCAGAACAGCCGCAGCGTGATTGCTTTTGTGGAAGGGCGGAGGTATGCGGAAAAACTGGCATATTATGTAAACTTGCTCGGCGGAGAGGATTTTGCCAGAGTGCACCATGGAAGTCTGTCCAAGGAGCAGAGGGCAGAGACAGAACGCAGCCTGCGTGATGGCAGACTTAAGCTTTTGTGTGCCACGTCGTCCATGGAGCTGGGAATCGATGTGGGAGAGATCGATCAAGTCTTACAGGTGGGATGTCCCCGCACAATTTCGGGGACGATGCAGCGATTGGGGCGTGCAGGCCATAATCCGGGCAGGGTCAGCGTGATGTACCTTTTCCCCAGGACGGCGGCGGAGTGCGTGTCCTGCGGAATGACGGCGCAGCTTGCGAGAGAGGGCGGCGTGGAACATGTCAAACCGCCCGAAGAGTGTCTGGATGTGCTCGCCCAGCATCTGGTTTCCATGGCGGCATTTCAAAGCTATGAGCTTTCTGAGGTGATGGAGATTTTACCGCGCGCGTGGTCTTTCCGGCATGTTACCAAGGACGACGTGAAGGCGGTTCTTGCCATGCTGGCAGGGGATTATGAACATGAGAAAGATATTCCGGCGCGTCCGAGGATTCTGTACGACCGGATACATGAAAAGGTGGAAGGGGATGGCTACAGTAGAATGTTGGCGGTCTCCGCAGGCGGCACGATTCCCGACAAAGGGCTGTATTCGGTGAAGACGGAGGAAGGCGTGAAACTTGGGGAAGTGGATGAAGAGTTTGTCTATGAGACGCAGAAAGGGGATCGCTTTCTTCTCGGTTCTTTTGCGTGGAGAGTCGTAAATATCAGCCGGGATACCGTGACGGTGACACAGGCACAGATGGAAGGTGCGCGGCTCCCTTTTTGGCATGGGGAGATCAAGGGAAGAGACAAGAGGACGGGAGAAGCGTTTGGCAGGATCTTTTCTTCTCTGCAGAAAGCATATAAGGATGGCAGATTGGGGGAGGCATTGGGAGAACTTGGGCTGGACGAGTCGGCGGTAAATCTGGCGGCGGGCTATCTGGAACGCCAGATCAAGGCAGTCGGGAGCCTGCCGGATCACAAGACGATTGTCGTGGAACATTTTAGGGATTCGGCGGGAAATAGCCAGGTGATGGTGCATTCGGTATTCGGCAGACGCATCAATGCGCCGTTGTCCCTGCTTGCGGCACAGACTGCGCGGGAGCGGATGCAGATCGAGATCGGGAGCGTGGACGAGGAGGACGGATTTTTATTGTATTCTTACGGAGACCGGAATCTGCCGGAAGGAATCTTACAGCAGATTGACGCGGATACATGCCTGCGGATGCTGGAAATTCTGCTTCCTGCAACGCCGCTTTTTAACATGGCATTTCGGTATAACAGCGGGCGGGCGCTTATGATGGGCGTCCGCAAGAACAGCCGCCAGCCGCTCTGGATGCAAAGACTCAGAAGCGCGGAAATGTTAGAGCAGGTAGTGCGCGAAAAAGATCACCCTCTGATGCGCGAGACGAGGCGAGAGTGTATGCAGGAGTTGTGGGATGCAAAAGGGGTTCAAGAGCTTTTGTATGACATTCGGTGTGGTGCGGTCGAGGTGCGGGAAGTCTATACGGATACGCCGTCTCCCATGTCGTTACCCCTGCAATGGAGCCAGGAAGCGGCGGTCATGTATGATTATGCGCCCACGCCGAGAGGCATTCACGGTGCCGTAGAGGAGGCGTTAAGAAGAGAAAAGAATTTGTTACAGCCAGGCTGCCAGGAACTCATGGAAGTGCAGGAGCGAGGAAAACTGCCAAAGGATGAAAAACAACTGCATTCCCTTTTGATGACGGAGGGCGATCTGGCGGCGGGGGAACTGGACGTTCCGGTGGAATGGCTGGAAAGTCTTGCCAAAGACGGAAGGGTTCTGTATCTGGAGCAGGGGCTGTGGATCGCGGCGGAGCAGGAGGAAGAATATGCGGCGGCGTTGGGGACGGCGGATGGGCAAGGTGCGATAGAGGAGAAGAGAACAGCAGGCAAGCCGGAGAAGACGGAGAAGCAGAAGGCAGCAGCCAGACAGGAAATCGTGCAGCATGAAGAGGAACAACAGGAGAAGGCGCGGGTTCGGGAAGCCCGGCTTCCTATCGTAAGGCGCATGCTCCGTTACCGGGGTGGCGCGGACATTTCACAGACTGCCGCGCGTTATGGGTGGTCTGTGCAGACGGCGGAAGAAATTCTGGAAGAGCTATGTCACATGGAAGATGCGGTCAGACAGGATGGCAGATATTACCATGCCAAGTTGTACAGCCGTGCCAGAGTGCAGACGCTGAAAAACCGAAGGGAAGCAATACAGACCTGTCCGCCGGAGAATTACGCCGCGCTGATGCTTTCGAGGTTGGAATCGGGCGCGCCTGCGGAGGAATGTCTGCAAAATACATTGCGGCAGTACGCCGGGCTGACATTACCTGCGGCTTCTTGGGAAAAGATCGTTCTGCCAAGGCGTGTGAGGAACTATAGAGAGTCTATGTTAGATGCTTATCTCGCACAGGGGGAATTGTTCTGGCATATGGAAGAAAAGGGCGGCTTGCAGTTCGATTTACAAGAGGAGATCGATTGGGATGCGGAAAGTAGGACAGCGTTAGAAGAACTGACGGAGAAGGAGCAGATCCTATACATGGCAATCATAAAGCGCGGCGCGTGCTTCATGCAGTCGTTAAACGGTCTGCTTCCCACAGAATCGCCCCATGACACCCTGCTCTCCCTCATGGAGAAGGGGTATCTCTACGCGGACAGTTATCTTCCCGTGCGCCAATGGCTCGATCAGGAAAAGACGAAGAAAGCCACCGCAAGACAGCGGGTGAATGTGAGAGTCAGGGCGTTAAATGCCGGAAGATGGGATATCGTAAGACCGCTCAAGGAGAAGACTATAGAAGAAAAAGTGGAAGCCTGCTTTCGTTACAGCCCCGTCCTTTGTAAAGAGACGGCTATGGTCTGTGGGCTTTCCTGGCAGGAAGCATTGTCGGTGCTCCGTATATGGGAATACACCGGACAGGCAAGAAGAGGATATTTTGTCAAGGGATTGTCCGGCGCACAGTTTATCCAGGGTAAGGATTACGAGGGCGTAGTGCGTATGCTTAGGAATCCGGTGCAAAAGGCAGTCTGGATCAACGCGGCGGACCCGGCGCAGTGCTGGGGGAAAATCCTGCCGCACGAGGAAGGCAGAAGTTTTATCAATGTGCCGGGGACCGCGGTCGCATGCGTGGGCGGAAATCCGGTTGCCGTGATGGAAAGACAGGGGAAAGTGTTGCGGGTATTGGAACCGAACCTGCCAGAAGAGACACTGCGGGAATGTCTGGAACTTTTTGTGGAGGAGTTTCGGCGGGGCATTCTTTTTCCGGCGGTGAAAAGAATCGTCGTGAAAGAGTATCCTGACAACGCGGCGCAGGCGTTGAGACTTGCCGGGTTCATGAAGGAGATGCGGGATTATGTGTTGTATAAATAAATGCACATATTCGGTGCGTAAAATTGCTTTTTTGCACCAAAATAAATATAATAGTAACAAAGGAGGGGTGTAGTATGGCACAGGCAACATTTAGCGTCCGTATGGATGAAACGTTAAAGAAGCAGTTTGATACGCTATGTTCTGATTTTGGCATGACGGCATCGACGGCAATTAATGTATTTGCTAGAGCGGTGGTTCGTGAGCGCAGGATTCCGTTTGAAATTGTCTCTCCGGAGCCTGAGATCACAAGAGAAAAGGCGATGAGGGCATTTATGGAGCTTAGGTCACAGGCGGAGAAAAATTTTCCGAATGGAATGACTTTAGAAGAAATCAATGAAGAGATTCATAAGGCACGATACGGTGAGGAGGATACGGAATGATATGTTATGCAGTAATTGACACGAATGTGCTTGTTTCTGCGTTACTTTCCAATCAGTCCGATGCGGCGACCGTGCAGTTGGTCGGCAGATTGATCGGCGGAGAGATTATTCCGGTCTACAGCACGGAGATCATGCGTGAATATCAAGAAGTGCTTGGCAGGAAAAAGTTTCGATTTGAGCCGGAAATAGTAAGGTATTTGTTGTCAGCGATAGAAAAATACGGCGTACTGCTGGAACCCATGGCAACAGGCATGGTTTTACCGGATATGAAGGATTTACCGTTTTACGAAGTAGTTATGGAGAAAAGAGATGACAACGCCTATCTGGTGACTGGTAATCTGAAACATTTTCCAGTGGAACCTTTTATTGTAACGGCACGGCAGATGATTGAAATTTTGGACAAAAAATATAAATAAAAATAAGGAAATTGTACAAAATATTCCCAATCACAGAAAGGCGGAATGTCCATGAAACACGGATTTGTCAAAACAGCGGCGATGACTCCCAAGATCAGGATAGCTGACCCGGAATATAATGCGAAGGAAGTCTGCAAAGGAATCGAGGAGGCATCCGTAAACGGTGCGAAGATCATCGTATTCCCGGAGCTATGTCTTACAGGCTACACCTGCGGCGATCTTTTTTTGCAGGAGCGATTGCTGACAGAGGCAAAAGAGGCTCTAGGGACGGTGGCGGATGCCACACAAGGCAGCGACGCCCTGGTGTTTGTGGGACTTCCTCTGGAAAAAGGCGGCAAGCTCTACAACGTGGCCGCGGTATTGCAAGACGGGGAAACGCTTGCTTTTATTCCGAAGAGATATATTCCGTCCTATGCGGAGTTCTATGAGACGCGGCATTTCGCGGCAGGGAATGAGAAGCCGGAACCTTTTTTCTATGAGGGAAAAGAAGTACCGTTCGGGACAAATATTCTGTTGGAAGTCGATGCGGTTTGTGGGCTGACGGTAGGATGCGAGATCTGCGAGGACATCTGGGTGCCGCTTTCACCGGGCACGCTGCACGCGTTGGCGGGTGCTACGGTGATGGTGAATCTGTCGGCATCCAATGAGACGGTGGGTAAAGATGTATATCGGGAGATGCTGGTGAAGTCTTCCAGCGCCAAACAGATTGCGGGTTATGTCTATTCTTCCGCAGGCGAAGGGGAGTCCACGCAGGATTTGGTGTTTGGCGGGCACAATATGATCGCGGAAAATGGGACGATTCTGGCGCAGGCGAAACGGTTTGTACCCGAAAATATCTATGCGGACATTGACATTCACAGACTGCGGCATGAGCGGCGAAGGATGTCTACTTATATGTCTGATGGACGGGAGCGGTATGTCATCCTTTCGGTTCATATGGAGGAGGAAGAGACTGCGCTTGCGCGCATATTTGGCGCACAGCCTTTTGTGCCTGCGGGAAAAGAAGAGCGGGAGAAACGCTGTGAGGAGATTCTTTCGATTCAGTCTTATGGTCTTAAGAAACGTTATGAACATACGGGGTGCCAATCGGCGGTGATCGGTATTTCCGGTGGGCTGGATTCTACGCTTGCGCTTCTAGTGACGGTGCGGGCTTTTGACATGTTAGGGCTTGAGAGGGAACAGATCACGGCGGTGACGATGCCGTGCTTTGGCACGACGGACAGGACTTACGACAATGCGTGCAAATTGGCGCGGACGTTTGGCACAACACTCACCGAAGTTGACATCAAAGAGGCTGTGACCGTGCATTTTAAGGATATCGGACAGGATATCGATAATCATGACGTGACTTACGAGAATGGGCAGGCGAGGGAGCGCACCCAGATTTTGATGGATATCGCCAACCGCACGGGCGGCATGGTCATCGGAACGGGCGATATGTCGGAACTGGCGCTTGGCTGGGCGACGTACAATGGCGACCACATGTCCATGTACGGCGTGAACGCTGGTGTTCCGAAGACGCTGGTGCGCCATCTGGTACAATACTATGCAGATACCTGTGCAAATGAGGAATTGCGGGCGGTTCTTCTGGACGTACTTGACACACCTGTCAGTCCGGAACTTTTACCGCCGGTGGACGGGGTGATCTCGCAGAAGACGGAGGACTTGGTAGGTCCGTATGAACTGCACGACTTTTTCTTATATTATATGCTGCGCTGCGGTTTTGAGCCGGCTAAAATATACCGCATTGCCTGTCAGTCCTTCCAGGACATATATGACAAAAGTGTCATATTGAAGTGGCTCAAAACCTTTTATAAGAGATTTTTTGCACAGCAGTTCAAACGTTCGTGCCTGCCGGACGGACCGAAAGTAGGTAGTGTGGCGGTCTCTCCCCGTGGCGACCTGCGAATGCCGTCCGATGCCTGCGCCGACGTCTGGTTAAGGCAGGTGGAAGAGTTGTAAATGTGGCGGAAGTCTTTCACGGAAATTCTTACGCAAATTCCGAGTTCGCGACGAATTTTCTTAAGATGCACGGCATCTTTTAGGAATTACTCATAATCT
>JAMPGN010000133.1 GCA_023663915.1 Eubacterium sp.
GATGCAGGTTTGCCCCTTCCGGCGGGCGCATGGCATTCCCGTTGATAAAAGAACCAAAATGATTCTTGCCGCAGAGTGTGACTCCGTAGCTATGCCCT
This sequence comes from Eubacterium sp., assembly GCA_023663915.1. Next base: position 99 of record JAMPGN010000133.1, read on the forward strand.
TTTAAATTCGCAAGATTAATGACATATGCACTCTCTGTCACGCAGGTCGGCAAGTAGTTGACCGCTCCGCGAAAGGAATATGACCAGTTAAGCGGCGCATTCTCGTCCGCTACCCCGTTATTGCGACCGACAAAACGAACGCCCTGCAGTTCCCCTTCCGTGCACATTTCCACCATGTAATCTGGAAAAAGACGCGACACATCATACACTGTGATGTCTTCCGACGCAACTCCCGCTTCTGTCACCAGAGAAATGAGCAGCGTTTTTAATAACACGGGATTGGTATAACTCATATTTGTTTCCCCGGATGTATCATCATCGAACACACCCGAACCATTGATGTTTGCCTTGATCGCTATCCTTTGTCCTAAGCGGTAGCCCGTGCCGTGATTGTGATGGCGAAACAGGGCATCCCAGCCGTTAGCAGCATTGTCCACGCCTGCAAGAGAGGCAATGCTTTCATTTATCATGCGCAGTACTGTTTCTTCCTCAAAATGTGCCGGCTCCCACCAATAGCCCTCGCCATCCCATGAGACAGCGGACGGCTCATGCGCCCACACCACACGCCCCGGCATTACGCCAACGCCTGTGCCGTATGGCTTATGAGACGGGTAGATGCCGTCGTAGGGAAGTTCTGCGATTGTGGGAGTAGTTGTTTTCACTTCAAGCTCCTGTCCTGTCTTTCCACATGCTGTCAAAGTTATCACCCTAAATATCATGAGAATGCTGTATAATATTCTCTTCATTGCGCAACTCCATTTCTCTGGAACATTTCTGTACTACATCATTCTATTCGATTTTACACATATGTATACAAATACTTCCAATGCAAAAGCAAAACTGCACCGGAAGTATCCGCTATCACTCATTTCTATAATTACTCCATTTTCATCATTTCCAATTGCACCAACTGATCTCGTGCAACATAAATCACAGATGCAACCTGCACCTTACAGTTCTCTTCATCAATCCAAAAATACACATAATAATTTTTTACGCGCATCCGATGGATTCCCTCGCTTCGCCAAGGTTCCTCCTCTGTCAATTTTATTCTATCCGGCATCTGCAAAAGACTCTTTATTTCTTTTTTCAATGCGGCAATGGTATTTTAAGCCGCATCTGGTGCAAGCAGCTCATCTGTGATATATTTCTTTATACCTCTCAAATGATCCCATGCCTGCCGAGTAATCTTTACGGCATATGTTTTCACACATTTTCCTCCTGCTCCAGTTTTGCAAAAACTTCGTCTGCATCAAAGGAATCATCTTCTTTCGCCTGTCTTAGCCCGGTCGTCATCATCTGATCAAACTGCGCCGATGTAATTTCATCTCTTGCCGGAACAGTCGTCGGAAGTGTCACTGAAAAAGGGATGCCGTTATGTGCTATGATCTGCCTGTAATACATGTCAATAGCAACAGAACGCGGGATTCCAAGCCTGTCAAGAATACTTTCCGCCTGCTGTTTAATATCTAATTTCATTCTTGAATTGACATTCGCTGTTTTCACTGCCATATCTCATACCGCCTTTCTGCAAATAGTATATGCCAAAGTGACGCAAAACGCAATATGACAGATATACATTCTTGAGATCATTATCGTCATCCAATTTTCTCAACTTTTTTACATGCATTCAAGATATTTTTTAAAAAATTCTTCCAGCCTGTCAAACGGAATCGCATCCTTTCCACCGCCGTCATATAAGTCGGTGTGAACCGCATCCGGAATGATGAGCAACTCTTTGTTGTCCGCATAAGGATTCTCTTTCACCATAGCGGCATAAGCATCACGGCTAAAATAACAGGAATGCGCCTTTTCACCGTGCATGATCAGGACGGCGTTTCTGATCTCATTGCTGTACTGTAGAATTGGCTGGTTCAGAAACGACATGCATCCGATCACATTCCAGCCGCCGTTGGAATTTAAGGAACGCTTGTGATAGCCGCGCCCCGTCTTATAATAATCGTAATAATCTTTTACAAAAAACGGAGCATCTTCCGGAAGCGGATCGACCACGCCGCCGCCCAGCGCATATGTGCCGTTCCGATAGTCTGTAATTCTCTGCGCGTTCATCGCCTGCTTTTTGGCATAACGTGCCTCGGCAGAATCTTCCGCGTCAAAATAGCCGTTTGCATTGACACGTGTCATGTCATACATGGTAGATGCCACGGTCGCCTTGATACGGGTATCCAACGCTGCCGCGTTCAATGCCATTCCGCCCCAGCCGCAGATTCCGATGATACCGATCTTCTCAGGGTCAACATTGTCCTGCACGGACAGAAAATCTACTGCTGCCTGAAAATCTTCCGTATTGATATCCGGAGATGCCATATAGCGAGGTTCTCCACCACTTTCCCCCGTATAAGAAGGATCAAACGCGATCGCAAGAAAACCTCTCTCCGCCATCGTCTGGGCGTACAGCCCTGCCGCCTGCTCTTTCACCGCCCCAAAAGGTCCGCACACCGCGATTGCCACCAACCTGCCGGAGGCACTTTTCGGCTCATATAAGTCCGCCGCAAGCGTAATGCCGTAGCGGTTGTGGAAAGTCACTTTCCGATGATTTACCTTTTCACTTTCCGCAAATACCTTATCCCATTCGTTTGTCAATTTAAGCTCCATAATAATAACTCCTTCCTTTCCTAAATGATAGCTTTACCGTTACTTTTTCCTTTGCGCTTTTTTCTTTGCAAAGTTGTATTTTCCCTTCACAGCTTTTTCATGTGCCAACCCTGCCAAACTGTTACTTTTGCTATGACTTATTATAACCCGTTGACTTTGCTTTCGCTAATTGTTATAATTTATATCATGTTATTCCTTTTTGGAATATCACACAAGAAAATCGCTTCGCGATTATCTTGATTTCCTATAACAGAACAAAATGCCTACGGCATTATATTCGGAAGAATGCTTCGCATTCTTCCACTCTTTGGCGGAATTTCCTATAATTATAGAGAAAATGGGTTCGTGCAAAAGAAAACTTTCCTTGTTATTTGTACCGTCAACGGAAAGGCAGCGGAATGGAGGATTTTATGGAAATACGGACATTAAAATATTTTCTGGCGGTTGCCAGAGAGGAAAATATGACGCGCGCTGCTGAAACGCTTCATGTCACCCAGCCCACGCTCTCCAAACAGTTGAAGGCCCTGGAAGAGGAACTAGGGAAAAAACTTTTTACACGACATAGTTTCAGTATCCAGTTGACAGAAGAAGGGATTCTGCTCCGCAAACGTGCGGAAGATTTGGTGGAAATGGCAGATAAGATCGCCAGTGAATTTACCGCGCTCGACGATGTCACCGACGGAGATATTTATTTCGGTCTGGCGGAATCTTACCAGATCCGTTTCCTTGCCAAAGAGATCAATGCCTTTAAACAATCCTATCCCGGACTGCGCTATCACATCACAAGCGGGGATACGGAGCAAGTCACGGAAAAATTGGACAAAGGCATTCTTGATTTTGCTGCGCTCGTCGAAGAGCCCGATCCTTCCAAATACAACTCTCTCCGTTTCCCTCAAGCTGACGCCTGGGGACTTATTATGCCCTGTGACTGCGCGCTCGCCACAAAAGAAAGCATTTGCATAGAAGATTTGATCGGTCTGCCGCTCTTTTGCTCCGAACAGGGATGGCGCGGGGATATCCCCCGCTGGTACGGCAATCGAATGGATGAATTGCATCTGGAAGGGTCTTTCCGGCTTTCCTATAACGCATCTCTTTTTGTAAAAGAAAAGCTGGGTTATCTTCTGACCTTCGACCATCTGATCGATACCGGCACAGACAGCGGTCTTGTGTTCCGTCCTCTGTCTCCGAAACTGGAAACAAATATGTATTTCGTCTGGAAAAAGCATCAGGTATTTACACCGATCGCAAAGCGCCTGCTCGACCACTTATCGGTTAGCATGTGAATGAAAAAGTCCTTTTTTCTCATAAGGCTCACTGTCCACCGATACAACGTCATAACCTGCTTTTGCCACCACATCTTTCAATTCCTGTTCCGGAATGTCCTGTTCTGCAAGGATAACCGTCTGTTTCTTTGTGTGCGAACTTGTCACCTTTTTTACAGAAAAAGCATTCCGCACGGCATCATTGATGTGCGCCTCGCACATACCGCAAGCCATCCCTTCTATACCTGCTGTAATCTTTAGCATAAGTATCCCTCCTGTTTAGCCATAATATTAGTTAGCATAAACTAACCGTATGTTTTAACAAATGCGCCTACTATCTATTAGCAGGCGCTAATGTATTTTGAGTATAATCCCCTAATTTGGGATTTGTCAAGCTGGGATTTTGTTATATTGGTGATGAATATTATGCTTTGACAGGTTTATAATCATCCTTCTTATGAGCTTACGTCTCCGAAACGTCTGTCCTTAAAATAATATTCTTCATCGTGCTCATTGATTTCCCGATATACTTTACACGGGCTTCCGAACGCAACCACGTTTGCCGGTATATCCTTTGTCACAACCGAGCCTGCCCCAATCACGGAATTTTCTCCGATGGTAACTCCGGGCATAACAACAACATTTGCACCAATCCACACATTATCTTCAATGATAATTGGGAAAGAATACATACCGTCTGCACGATGCTTTGGATGAACCGGGTGCCCTGTTGTGCACAATGTCACATTCGATCCTATGAGAACATTCTTGCCGATCGTTATTTTCCAATCGTCAATCAAGGTCAGATTCATATTTGCATAGGTTCCTTCCCCAATGGTCACATATTTCCCAACTGCAGCCGTAAGCGGCGGCACAATCCATACATTTTCCCCAACGCTTCCAAAGACCTGCTTCAAGAGTTCCGCGCGTTCATCCATACTCTCCGGTGGCAGACTGTTAAACTTATTGATGATGCCTTTCGCATGTGCCTGCAGAGCCATGTTTTCTTCGTCATCCTTCCAGAGATATCCCTTTTTCATTTTTTCCTGTTCTGTCATCTGTTGCCTCCATTTTTAAATGATACTTTATTGAGTCGGTTCTTCTTTCGATCCTTTTTCATAATAGCATGTTTTAAAAATGAAATCTTTCGTAATAACTTATAATTATATAACAAATGATACATCAGTTACGACAGATATTTCCCCAAAACCTCCAAGAACACGTCTATATCAAGCGGCTTAGCAATATGGGCGTTCATGCCATTCATAAGAGCCGCCTCCTTATCTTCCTCCATGGCATTGGCGGTCATGGCAATGATGGGAAGGGTCTCTACATCTTTCCGGGGCAGGGCGCGTATGGTGCGCGTAGCCTCGTAGCCGTCCATGATGGGCATCTGTACGTCCATCAGGATCGCATCATAATAACCTTCCGCCGACCTAGTGACCATATCTACCGCATCGGTGCCGTCCGGCGCAGTCTCCACCTCGAAACCGCTCTCCTCAAGAATCATCTGTGCAATCTCCCTGTTAAGTTCAATATCTTCCACTAAGAGAATGCGCTTACCGCCGAAATCTGCCTTCGTCCACGGAGCTGCTTCCTCTTTCTCAAGCAGATTGTTCGCGGATAACAGGACATTCTTCAAATCTGACATAAATAGCGGTTTTGCACAGAAAGCAGTGACACCTGCCCGCATAGCTTCCTCCTCGATATCCGTCCAGTCATAGGCGGTAAGAATAATGATCGGGCTTTCCGAGCCGACAGCGGCACGGATACGTCTTGCCGTCTCAACACCGCTCAATTCCGGCATCTGCCAGTCAATAATATAAGTGTGGTAGGAATCCCCTGCATTGTGCGCACTTTTTGCCCGATAGACAGCTTCCCTGCCGGAAATAGTCCACTCTGAGCGCATTCCAAGCTGTGTGAGCATCCGGGTGACGCTCTCACAACTATCGCAGTCATCGTCTACGACGAGAGCCCGCAGACCTTCTAATTCCCTGATGCCTGACGCATTTTTCTCCACATCTTGAAGTTTCAGGCTCAGTTCTACCCTGAACTCACTGCCTTTTCCTTTTTCACTCTGGACGGTGATCTCGCCACCCATCATCTCTATGATATTCTTGGTAATCGCCATGCCAAGCCCGGTTCCTTCGATACCCGTCCTTGTCGTGCTCTCTTCCCGCTCAAAAGGCTCAAAGATATGCTTTACAAATTCGGGTGTCATTCCGATGCCGTTATCTTTGACTATAAATACGTAATCTCCGTAACCTCGATGGAACGTGGTATGCTGCTGAATGCGGAAACTTACGGTTCCACCCGCCGGAGTATATTTGACCGCATTGCTTAAGAGGTTCACAAAAATCTGGCTCAGTTTCAGCGAATCGGCAACTACATCTTCGTTTGCGACATCAAACGTGTCGATAAACAGTTCAAGCTGTTTCGCCTTTACCTGCGGTTGAATGATATTCACCAGATTGTGGGTCAGTTCGGAGATATTACACTCCTGTTCCTTGATCTGGACCTTTCCGCTCTCAATCCGGCTCATGTCAAGAATATCGTTGATCAGGCTGAGCAGGTGATTGCTGGACGACAGCACTTTCTGCAAGCAATCCTGCACCTGCGATTTATTGTCAATATGGCTGACCGCGATCGTGGTAAAACCAATGATGGCATTCATAGGTGTGCGGATATCATGGGACATATTGGAAAGGAACGTCGTCTTCGCATTGTTGGCGTGCTGCGCCTGCATCAAAGCATCTTGAAGCGCCTGCGTCTGCTCTCTCTGCTTCTGAACCTGAACAGTAATGTCTCTGGACACTACCATAACCATAATATCCCCTGTTTGTTCATCCCTTGTCATGATAAAGGACTGACGGACACACATCGGCTGTCCTTCATGCGTTCCGCCCCAGTAATCCACCGTCACTTCGGCTTCTCCTCGCTCGAAACGCTGTTTCAAACTCTCCAGATCGGCTACCGTTTCATATTCTTCCATGGACTCCGGCAGAACATATTTTTTCCACTTTTCAAGGCACAACGATGCCGAACAAGGCGCAGACAAACCGACCCTTTCAAGCAGGGATACCGGGCTTCCGTCTACGGTGCGGGTGACATCCTGTTCGATCAGATCCTTGGAAAGATTAAATTCAAAGGTGCTGAAAGCGGCAGAAGTAATGGCAATACGGTATTGACGCTCTTTCCGGTTCATGGCGGCGCGCTCTTTTCGTTCCCGAATCTCCCTCAGCTTCATCTGTGTATTATCCTGACGGACAAAAAGGATCTTGGCTGCTTTGCCTTCCTCATCCCGGTTCAGGCAGACGGTAATGAGAAGTTCCCATGCCTCCCTGCCCTCCCTCATCACATGACACTCATAGGTAAGGACATCGGTTTCCGCCAGATTTTCAATGACGGAATCTGTCTCAAAATAGCTGTGAAAGGCTTCTTTTGCCTCATCTCCAATAAGTTCCGCGCTGCGACTCCTCAAAAAATCATCGTAGGAACCTTCCACCTCCAGATCATTACTGAGCGGATGATCGCCCGCCATATAAGAATAAAAGCCTGTCTTCAAGTCCACAGTGAGATACCTTGAAGAAAAAAGCGTGTTCAGACCTTGAAGCACATAGCTGAACTGGTCGTTCTCTTTTTCCAGAACTTTCCTTGTCTGCTGTGCCCGAATCAACAGGATAAAAATATAAATTACAAACAAACCGATCAGAATCACCTGCAGAACCATTCCAGTGTGATTGGCTTCCTGCACCATCATCTGCGTCACGCTCTGGGGAAATGCCTGCACGAGAACGTAGTCCGTATTTGGCACATGCATGGCACACAAGTTGTCCGTCAGACTTGCTGCATCACAAATGTATCCCTGCTCGTCCACCTCGCCACGAAATACCGTCCATACTTGCTCCGCCGTCGCCGCGTCAATCACCCCGGCATCCCGCAGGACATCCGGAAGCAGTTCATCATACTTTTCACCATTGGAAGAAGCGATAACATCCCCATTGCGGGTACACAAATAGACATCCGCTTCCTCGCCAAAATAGCTGGTCTCCAATATCTCCTGAAGGTAATCTTCCGCAAGATATAATCCAAGGAGCACCCCGATGACCTGATCTCCTTCTTTTACAGGCGCATAAAAAACCATGGTCGTCCTTCCAGTGACACGGGAATTTAACACCATGCTGCATCCGCTCTCGCCCCGCATTCCTGCCTCAAAATAATCCCGGTCCACACTGTCAGACAGCGTCCCGTCGGAAGTTAAGTTGATGCCCTCTTCATTGACAAACCGCATCGAATCAAAATCCACGTTGTTTTCCAACTCTGCCAGCATGTCCGCATTGATTTCCACCTCATTCTGTCCCACACTCAAAAAGTAAGCGTAGTTGCGAACCCGCCGCCCGGCATTGGTAAACTCACTGCTGATGCGCTGTGTCGTCTGGCGAGCAGAATCCATCGCATAATTTAAATTCCGGTTTTCAATCTGCTGTTTATTTGAAACCGAATACCATCGAAACAACAAGACAATCGCCACAAGTAAAATCAATATGTACAATACATTCTGCCACAGTTTCTTATTCTCATTCATATACTACTCCCCTTCGTACTATAATCCGGCATACCTGAATTTCTTCGCTTTCGGGAGAATGCACGTTCCATGCATTCTCCCAGACATGACATAGTTATACTTAGGCGGCGTTCTCTGACGCCTTAGTATAACTTCATGTCTTATTATAGCATTGAATTAGAGTGTTGACCATTTTTTTTGAAGCATTTTGAAAGATTTATACAGCATATTTATACAGGTATTTTTTCGTTCGATTGATTCATCCGTTAGAGCACGCCCATGACGCGCAAGCCAAGAACAGCCGAACCCGCAATGAGTCCGGCTGTCCGCCTGTTTTATTCCTAATACTAAGATTTCACTTGACTCCGCACCGAAGTTATTGCCATGCAATAGCTTATATCACTCCTTCGCCGAAGTCCATCTGCCAATGCAATGATTTGCATCACTCCTTCGCCGAAGCCTGCCTGCCATACAGTGGTTTACATCATACCCATTCCACCGCCGCCTGCCGGCATAGCCGGTTCCGCTTCTTTGATGTTCGCCACTACGGACTCGGTCGTGAGCAGTGTGGAAGCTACGCTGGTAGCGTTCTGCAATGCGCTTCTTGATACCTTGGCAGGGTCAAGAATGCCCGCGTCTACCATGTTCACATACTCTTCCTTCAAAGCATCAAAGCCGATGCCTATTTCGGACTCTTTCACCTTATTGATGATGACAGAGCCTTCCAGACCTGCATTCGTTACGATGTGGAACAGAGGAGCCTCTAACGCCTTCAATACGATCTGTGCACCTGTCTTCTCGTCACCTTCCAATGTCTCCGCAAGTTTCTCCACCTCTTTCGATGCATGAATGTATGCGGAACCGCCACCGGAGATGATACCTTCTTCTACCGCTGCTCTCGTTGCTGCCAATGCATCCTCAAGACGAAGTTTTGCTTCTTTCATCTCCGTCTCTGTCGCCGCACCCACACGGATCACTGCAACGCCGCCTGCCAGTTTCGCAAGACGCTCCTGCAATTTCTCTCGATCAAAATCAGACGTTGTCTCCTCGATCTGTTTCTTGATCTGACCGATTCTTGCCTGGATCGCTTCCTTGTCGCCTTCGCCGTCAACGATTACCGTGTTCTCTTTCTGAACCTTAACGGATTTCGCATGTCCGAGCTGATCCATTGTCGCATCTTTTAATTCCAGACCAAGTTCGGAGCTGATCACCTGTCCGCCTGTCAAAATCGCGATATCTTCAAGCATTGCTTTTCTTCTGTCGCCGTAGCCAGGCGCCTTAACCGCTACCACATTGAATGTTCCGCGCAGTTTGTTGACGATCAATGTCGTAAGCGCTTCGCCTTCTACATCTTCCGCGATGATAAGCAGTTTTGCGCCGGACTGTACGATCTGCTCCAAGATCGGAAGAATCTCCTGAATATTGGAAATCTTCTTGTCTGTGATCAAGATATACGGATTGTCAAGAACCGCTTCCATCTTATCCATATCGGTTGCCATGTAAGCGGAAATATAACCTCTGTCAAACTGCATACCTTCCACGAGATCCAGCTCTGTCAGCATCGTCTTGCTCTCCTCGATGGTGATAACGCCGTCGCCGGATACCTTTTCCATAGCATCTGCTACCAGTTCGCCTACTTCCTCATCACCGGAAGAAACTGCCGCAACTCTCGCGATGTGCTCTTTGCCTTTTACCTTGGAACTCATCTTCGCGATTGCGTCCACTGCACAGTCTGTTGCCTTCTTCATACCTTTTCTTAAGATGATTGGGTTTGCGCCTGCTGCCAGATTCTTGATACCCGCATTCACCATAGCCTGTGCCAGAACGGTCGCCGTTGTCGTGCCGTCACCCGCTACGTCGTTTGTCTTGGTTGCCACCTCTTTGACAAGCTGTGCGCCCATATTCTCAAAAGCATCTTCCAACTCAATCTCTTTTGCAATGGTAACGCCGTCGTTCGTGATGAGCGGAGTACCGTAAGACTTATCCAATACTACGTTTCTTCCTTTCGGTCCTAAGGTTGCCGCAACCGTATTTGCCAGTTGATTTACGCCTGATTCCAAAGCCGCTCTGGCTTCTGCACCATATTTGATTTCCTTTGCCATGATTCTGTCCTCCTAATCTGTTACTCTAACATATTATGACTCTGTTTCAACTTATTTCATGTTTTTCCGCAAGACATGCAAATTGATTTGCCATACAATCAACATGTTGCTTCCTCACATATCCGGCATATCCTATTCGATAACTGCCAGGATATCACTCTGTCGCACGATGATATACTCGTCCTCATCCAGCTTCACTTCTGTGCCGGAATATTTGGAGTAGATCACCTGATCGCCTGTCTTAACTTCCATCTTCACTTCCTTGCCGTCTACCATTCCACCCGGTCCTACTGCCACAACTTCCGCCTGCTGCGGTTTCTCTTTGCTCTGTCCTGGCAATACGATACCCGATTTGGTTGTCTCTTCTGCAACTAACTGCTTTAATACGACTCTGTCGCCAAGTGGTGTTAATTTCATGTTCACTGCCTCCTTAAGTTGTCTCTTGATTTTTACATTATTAGCACTCATTTGTGTCGAGTGCTAATTGCTAAAACATATATTATCTTTATATGCATGTGTTTGCAAACTGATTTAAGGGGATTTTAATTGTGTTTTCTCTTGAAATCTCATTTTTTCTCTAGTTTTCTCGTTATATCTTGTTTTTATCCATAATAAGGGATTTAATTTTTATTTTATAATTGGGTTATTTTTAGGAAAGATTTGTTGTGGGCATAAAAAAACCTCCTTAATCGCTTTTTGCCTTAACAAATAAGAGAGTGCCAAAAAATTATTGCACTCTCTAGGTACTATTTATTCTTCTTCTGATAACGGCGGTTTTTGATAAAGTTTGCGGTTAATCTCTTTTTTCAAGATATCAATTTCAATTTCAGCCGCTTCTTGACCACCGCTTTTTAAATGCCGTTCTATTCTTTCAACTAAAGTAAGTTGATCAAACAAATTGGCATTCAATTCTTTTTCATTATTTGGCATACTGTTTCACCTCCTCATTAAAAGAAAAGTGTTTCTGTTATGCTTATTGTAACACATGTGAAATGTGTTTTCTATATATATTTGTTAATCGCTTTTTGTCTTCCTTGCGGAATTTGTAATAAGCAATCATATATCCCCTATATTATAAAAAGGTGCTTACCGATAGACTTTTGCACCCTTATTGTTTACTATTATTTAATTCTACAATTCTATTCTTTAATCATGTCTAGTTCTGTAAGATTTATTTTGGATGATGTCAGGATAACTTTTAATTCGATATAGCGTCTTTTTATTTTTCTATATGTTTCAGAATCTTTGTCACAAGTTATCATATAATCTTGTATCCTCGAAAACTCTTCTATGGACAATTTAAGCATTTCGCCTTCAGTCATGTGCTCACCTCCCGGTCACGATCATAGAAGATCAGTTATTAAGTTATATTCAATATACCACAATCGGGCGATAAAGTCTATCAGCTTTCTAACATCTTCCCTTCAAATACCCTAACATCATTCTCAGACAAATTGGGAAGACATTCCTGTCTTTGCATATGCGGATCGTTTCTGTAATGGCTTTCTTTGTCCTGCCATATTTTGTCCTCTGTTCATCATACACTTTTGAAAATATGATGTACTGATT
>JAMPGN010000134.1 GCA_023663915.1 Eubacterium sp.
ACCCGACACAAGAGAACTTTTTGTGCAATCTGCCTTCACAACTTATACGATAGAAATTTTGCCACCTGAATCCTATATATCATAAAAATTTTTCTACTTAATAAAAAGAGCTACTTGAAAATCGAGTAGCTCTCGTGTATAATTTACTTTAGAAGTGATCGGAATTGAAATTTCCGATTGCCCTCAGTAGAAAGTGTTAAGAAATAGCATCTACCTTAGGCGGAGGGATGCTATTTCTTTTTGTGATTATCTATGTAAGATAGTGCTGTAAATAATACAAGTAACAATGTTAAAATTTCCATTATACTCATAAGGCATCACCCTCCTTCATAAAGACTAGAGGGCATCACGGAAAATCGCATCCTGCTTCTTTTCAATTACACAATTAAATTATATCATACAGAAACAAAATGTCAAACGGTATAACAACTATTTTGTATTGCCATACTATAATAAAAAAGCATCTATAACATCATTTGAAATATTAATAGCACTATATGATGGAAAATTCTATTAGAATATAATAAATAAAATTCAAAAAGAAAGAGTTTCTCTAAATTCACACAAAACAGATTCAAAAGCCACAAATAAAGTGCTAGAATAAAATCAGCAGAAAATTCCCCCAAATTGATTGAAAGAGAAAAAGGTGGTTTCCATGAGTTACGATTACTCAGAGAATATATTAGTCCAAGAAAGTGCAGGCAGCCTTCTGGAAGAACTCGGCTGGAAGGTTGAGTTTGCTTATCATACAGAAGTACTTGGCGAAAACGGCTCTTTTGGTCGAAAATCCTACAGAGATATTCTTTTGGTGCGCTATTTTAAGAAGGCGCTTGCGAAGTTGAATCCATGGATGACACCGACGCTGATCGAGGACGCATTAAAGACTTTTGAACGGCATCTTTCCACAGCCTCCCTAATGCAGATCAACGAAGAAAAGTATTCTATGATTCGTGATGGAATCCCTGTAACCGTGAAGAAACCAAACGGGCAGAGTGAAGAGAAAAGAGCCATGGTCATAGATTTTGAGCATCCCTTTGACGAGGAGAGAAATCATTTTCTGGCAATCAAAGAGCTGAAAATTCATGGCGACCTTTATCGCAGGCGCACGGATATTGTAGGATTCGTAAACGGCATTCCGCTTTTATTTGTGGAACTGAAAAAGAATACGGTCGATGTTCAAGACGCGTATACCAATAACTATACAGACTATCTGGATACGATTCCGCATCTGTTTTATTACAATGCTTTCGTAATGTTGTCCAATGGGATGGAGTCCAAAGTAGGTACGCTTGGGAGCGGGTACGAGTTTTTTCATGACTGGAAGAGGCTTAACGAGCAGGAAACGGGCAGCGTCGCATTAGAAATCATGCTTCGCGGTATTTGTAACAAGTCCAATTTCCTTGACCTGTTAGAAAATTTTATTCTGTATGACCATTCCGACGGGACTACCGCCAAGATACTTGCAAGAAACCATCAGTATCTTGGAGTGAATGAGGCAGTTAAGGCTTATGAAGCTCGTAAGCTGAACAATGGAAAACTCGGCGTATTCTGGCATACACAGGGTTCGGGCAAAAGCTATTCGATGGTATTTTTTGCGCGTAAGATCCGCAGAAAATGTGCTGGCTCTCCTACAATCATCGTACTCACAGACCGGGAAGAACTCAACACACAGATTAGCGATACGTTTGAAAACTGCGGGCTTTTGGGAAAGGCGGAAGCTTCCGAGTTCATAGCGGTAAGCGGCGATGATTTAATCAAGAAACTGAAAGGGAATCCGAGTTTTATATTTACCTTGATTCAGAAATTTCATAAAAAAGTGGAAGAGCCGATCGTTCCCGACCACGATATGATTATCATGTCCGATGAGGCGCACAGAAGTCAATACGGCATATTTGCTGACAATATGATGCGCTTGCTGCCAACTGCCGCCAGAATCGGTTTTACGGGAACGCCGCTTTTGGCGGACGATAACATTACTGAGCGCACCTTTGGCGGTTATATCTCTGTTTATGATTTTCAGCGTGCGGTGGAGGACAAGGCGACAGTGCCCCTTTACTATGAGAATCGAGGAGAGAAAATACTGGATATCCATAATCCCGATATTACGGATCAAATTCTTGATGCGATCGAGGAGGCGGATTTTGAGCCGGAGCAGGCTGAGCGATTAGAGCATGAGTTTCAAAAAGAAATTCATCTTTTGACAACCGAGTCGAGGCTTCGTTCGGTTGCCAGAGATTTTGTGTCACATTACTCGGATCTCTGGACAAGCGGAAAGGCAATGTTTGTCTGCTTAAATAAGGTGACTTGTGTCCGCATGTACAATTATGTGCAGGAGTACTGGAAAGAAGAAATAAATGCACTGAAAATGGAGCGCACAACAGTTTCACAGCAGGAAGCGCAGGAGCTTGACTGCAAGATAAAGTGGATGACAGATACGGAGATGGCGATGGTAATCTCACAGGAACAGAACGAAGTCCAAACGTTCCGAAAATGGAATCTGGATATCAGACCGCATCGGGAGAAGATGGAAAAGCGCGAACTCGATAAGGAGTTTAAAGATAAGGACAATCACTTGCGGATCGTTTTTGTCTGTGCCATGTGGCTGACGGGATTTGACGTAAAGTGTCTGTCCTGTCTGTATTTGGACAAGCCTTTGAAAGCACATACTCTGATGCAGACCATTGCGAGGGCAAACCGTGTGGAAGAGGGCAAAAGCAACGGACTGATTATTGATTATATCGGTATCGTGAAAGCGCTTCGCAGGGCGCTTGCCGACTATACAGTCAACGTGGGCGGCACAAGTACCGATCCAACCATTGACAAGAGTGAATTGATCGACAGAGTATTGGAAGCCATAGCCGCCGCAGATCAGTTTTTGCGTGTCAGGGGCTTTCTATTAAAGAATCTTGTATCGGCAAAAGATTTTGACAAATTGGCATTGTTACAGGAGGCGGCAAACGCTGTCTGTGAAAGCCGAGAAAGCAAAAGGCAATTTATGACTTATGGAAATGAGATTCGCCGTATGATGAAGTATCTTGACAGGCAGGATATTTCGGACGGTGACAGACGGAGGAAAGAAGCCGTCCTTGCAATATATGATGATTTGAAGAAAAAGAAAAAACACGTAGATACGGTTGATCTGATGGTGCAGGTCAATGGTATTTTGAACGAATATGTTTTGATGGAACAGACCCCGGAAGAGAGGAACCTAGAAAAGCGGTTTGATATCAGCAAGATTGATTTTGACTTGCTTGGCAGGGAGTTTTCCAAGGTGCAAAAGAAAAATCTCATGTTCATGGAGCTGGAAGATCTTATCCGCACGCGCTTAGATCAAATGCTCAAAGCCAATCCCGGACGAGTGGATTATTATGAGCGTTATCGAAAGATTATTGAAGAATACAATCAAGAGCAGGATCGGGCTAATATTGAAAAAATATTTATGGAACTCATGGATCTGGCAGGTTCCATGAGCAAAGAGGCGCAGAGATACGTGCGCGAAGGTTTCACAAACGATGAGGAATTGTCATTGTATGATATGCTTTTTAAAGAAAATCTTTCTAAGGAGGATATTAGAAAGATTAAGAAACTAGCGGTAGATTTACTGGAAAAACTCAAAAATAAGATTTCACAGCTCGACCACTGGACGGACAAACAGGAGACGAAAGCGGAAGTAGATATGTTGATTGGAGAGATTTTATGGGAAGAGCTTCCGGAATGCTATTCGGACAGCGCAATTTTTACTTATCGACAGAAGATCTACGAGTATGTTTATATGAGGTATAAGGAAGTGGCGTAGAAGGCGGTATGGAGCTGCTATCTTTTATATTGCTATATTATGCTCAAGGTTGTAAAATAATTGTCGAAAGACAGTGATTTACAACCTCTTGTTTTACTTGAGTATAGAAGGAGCTGACTATGAATGCAGTATTTCGGGATATATTTCGTGCGATCCATGAAGGTAAATGGTTAAGCATCGAATATCATAACAGAGAAGATCAGAATACAAAATACTGGATCGGTATCCGGAATCTGGATGCCCATAACCGCACCCTGGCAGTGGAAGGCTTCCATCTCAGACAATATACGGTACAATCTTTTGATAAGATCAAAATAGATTCCATACAATCTTCCCGAATCATCGAAGGTTCTTTTTATCCTGTCAATGAAGATCTTGTTAAGGATATTTACTTGAATCCCCATAAATATAATTCTGTTTTTGATAATACGGCGAATCTGAAAATACTCAGTTATCTGGAAATGTGCAATCGGCTTGACAGTGTACCATATAAATCGGATTTCAGCCTGATCCGTTATCTGGATCACGACCAGATCCGGGGGAATTTATATCAGTTAAGCCCGGAGCAGTTTCATGAGATCGTCAAAAGTTTTCAATATCAGACAGAAGCCAATGCGCGTATGGACGGCGGTCTAAAGATCAGGCAGCTTGCAATGAATGTGCTGAGCATTCATATGACGAAGGGCTTGTATGTGCTGGCTTATCGGAAACTGAATCTGGACGTAAAGCAGCGTGTGTTAAAACCGGATGACGAGATCACAATCTGCACGGAGTTTACCATAGACGGGACGAAACAAAGCATCCGCAAATTTCTTGACGGAGACGAATATGAGATGCTCTCTGATTTTGAAATAAATCAAGAGAAGATCAAGGACTGCATTATGCGTCGTATGCGGCAAAATGGGAGCAATGTGGATGATATACCGTATGTGATCGGACTGGAAACGGATGTTGCGCTGGATTTGCATATGGAATATCAGGCGATCATGAAAATGTACCAGAAAGGAGAAGTGCCTGTTCCGATCAGGGCGTTCTTCGGTGATCTTTTGGAGCGTCCGAGAAGGACGGCGGCTTATCCGATTGTGTTAATTAACCGTAAGATCAACATGGATCAGCTCCTTGCGATTCATAACGCCATGAAGTATCCGGTAGCCTATATCCAGGGACCGCCCGGAACAGGTAAGACAAATACGATCATCAATACGATCGTGACGGCTTTTTTTAATGAGCGCACGGTGCTTTTTGCGTCCTATAATAATCATCCGATCAACGGTGTTTATGACAAATTGTCCACATTGAAATATCGGGGAAAAACCATCCCGTTTCCGGTTCTGCGTCTGGGGAATAATGAGAAAGTCAAAGAAGCGCTTACCACCATCAAGAGGCTTTATGAAAATGTACAGAATATCAAAGTGTTTGAAAAAACGTTGGACCGTAATAAGGACGACCGGAAAAGGCGCGCGAAGCGTCTGTCGGAATTGTTGAAAAGGTATGAGGATCTTTTGGATCTGAAAGAACGTGAGGAAACAATAGACAGAGTGCTTGATTTTGAAAAGAAAAAGGGCGTATCCTTTCAGATGATGTCTTTTGAGGAAGATCTTCAGATCAGACAGCGCACACAGATCAACCGCAGGATGGAAGCGGCAGGGGAAGTGTCGGAAGAAGAGGCAGTCTCCCTTTTGGATCAGGATATAGAGAAATTGAAAGAGTATCTCTACTATATATCTGCGGGTTATATTAAAAAAATTGGCATGTCGAGAAACTCTGATTTGAGGGAGATTCTGGAGATGGAAGATGAATCAAAACAGTTCGATGCTTTTGTAAAATATCTGGGAGAAAAAGACAATATCATCAAACTGCAGAAAATTTTTCCAATCATCATCACAACATGCATTTCCGCGCACCGGCTGGGAGAACCCGCACCGATGTTTGATATGGTGATCATGGACGAGGCGAGCCAGTGCAATATCGCAGTATCCCTGGTACCGATCGTGCGGGGAGAGAGCCTTATGCTGGTGGGCGATCCGCAACAGCTTAATCCGGTTATTTTGTTAGATGAGATAACGAATGAGAAGCTAAAAAAACGTTATACGGTATCTGATGAATATGATTACCGTAAAAATTCCATTTATAAGACTTATCTGGCGTGTGATGCGGTCAGCGATGAGACATTGCTTCATAATCATTACCGCTGCCACAAGGACATTATCGGATTTAATAACCGTAAATATTATAATTCCCGTTTGAAGGTTTTATCAGAGAGCAGGGAAGAACAGCCGCTCGTCTATATGGATATGCAGAATGCATTTTCGGATTATAAAAATACGGCGCCTGCGGAGGCATATGAAATTGCGAGGTATGCTGCGCACAATAGGGACAAAAATATCGGTGTCATTACACCTTTTGTAAACCAGAGGAAACTGATTGAAGAAGAGCTGGAACGTGCCAAAGTGACCAATGTGACCTGTGGGACGGTACATGCTTTTCAGGGAGATGAGAAAGATATTATTCTCTTTTCCACGGCGATCACAGATCAGACACAGGCGGGCACTTATGAGTGGCTAAAAAATAATAAGGAATTGATCAATGTGGCAACTTCGCGGGCGAAAGATCAGTTGATTGTGTTGTCCAGTAAAAAGAACTTGGAACGCCTTCACCAGAAAGAAGGGGACGACGATCTGTATGAGCTTGCGCAGTATGTGTGGTCAAACGGGACAAGCACTGTGACACCAAAGCAGGCGGAATCCAGAGCGTTAGGGGTGAAACCGTTCAGCAGCGTTACGGAGGAAGCTTTTTTGCAAAATCTGACTCATGCACTGGAAAATATATGGCTGACGCAGAGTAAGTATACGATCCATAAAGAGGTGGCGATCGCAGATGTATTTCAGAATAATGAGAGCTATAATGATCTTTTCTATAACGGACGGTTTGATTTTGTAGTGTATGAAAAGCAGGGCAGACAGGAATTCCCGATTCTTGCCATCGAACTCGACGGCAAGGAGCATTTTGAGAGTGAAGTGGTGGCTGACAGGGACAAAAAGAAAAATGCGATCTGTGAAGAACATCATTTACAGTTGATCCGGGTAGAAAATTCATATGCCAGAAGATATAACCATATTAAGGGGATTCTGATCAATTATTTTTCGGTTATGCATTGAGGATGCTGCATTGTTTTTGAAAAGTGGTATACTAAAGGGGAAATGATAAAAAAATTATTCGCTTAAAATCCATTGACTATTATATTTTTAGTTGAGAAGAGTGGAGGCTTATAAGATGGCGGAAAGTCAAAATATAGAGTGGAAAGAGTCGTGGCGTGATGAATATCTTAAATGGATATGTGGCTTTGCCAATGCGCAGGGCGGTAAAATATATATTGGAGCACGGGATGACGGAACAATAATTGGAGTTAATAATTCCAGGAAGCTCCTGGAGGATATCCCGAATAAGATTCAAAATAAATTAGGAATTATGGCAGACGTGAACCTTCTTACAGAGGGAGGATTGGATTACATTGAGATTGTAGTTGAACCATGGGCTTTTCCTGTAAACTACGATGGAGAATATCATTACAGAAGCGGCAGTACAAAGCAGATGCTCCGGGGAAATGTACTGACTAATTTTTTAATGACAAAGACAGGACTGAAATGGGATGCCGCAACCATATCTGATATTGGGATTAATGAGTTGGACAGGGAAAGTCTTGATATTTTTAGAAGAGAAGCTCTGCGAAGCGGACGAATGTCAAAAGAAGATTTGGATATTGCGGATGCCGAACTATTAGAAAAACTGGACTTAGTAACAGATGGTTGATTATTTTGGCAGACAGGGTGATTGACCTGATTTATCTGAAATATCTGAAAGCGGCAATTTCTTATTACAAAGAAACACGAGTGGAGACTTATCCTTTTGCGCGTGATGCTGTGCGGGAAGCCGTTTATAATGCACTAATCCATTGTAATTGGGCTGATAATGTTCCTGTACAGATACGTATTGAAGATGACGCTATGTATATCAGTAACTGTAGTATGCTTCCTTTTGGCTGGACGGCAGAAACCCTTTTGGGTACTCATGTATTAAAGCCATATAATCCAGATATTGCGAGGGTATTTTATCGCGCAGGTTATATCGAAAGCTGGGGACGCGGCATTCAGAAAATCCGAGATGCCTGCAAAAATCTTGGGGCGGAAGAACCGGCAGACTGCTTGTTAATCTGGAACTTATGAAAGCGGGCTATTCGCCGATCGACATTAAGTTTACAGATAGAGTCGCATACTATCATGCTTTTGACGAATACCATGCAAAGCATGATCTTAGCGCAATGGAAAGATTGTTTACAGGCTATGTAAACGAACGCCTAGACGTATATTTGAATATGTTAAAAGATTAAAAACAGACATCTATCAAAACAGCAGGAGATTTGCTATGACCACAATCTACTACATAGAAGACGACCCCGTCATTGCGTGTACCGTCAAGGAATATCTGGAACGGTATAATTTTTGCGTAACGATCTACCCCACAATTGCGGACGCAAGAGCAGCGATAAAAACCATGCTCCCACAGATGCTTTTGTTAGATTGGAACATGCCGGACGGACAAGGCGACAGGCTGTGCCGCTGGGTTCGCTCTGCGTATGAAGCACTCCCGATCATTTTTCTGACTGTCCGAGATGAGGCAAAAGATATCGTTGCAGGCTTGGGCGACGGGGCGGACGATTATGTTGTGAAACCTTTTGAGCTGGAAGTGCTTCACTCCCGTATACTGGCGCTGCTTCGACGCTCTGGACAGACGAGACAGGACAGACTGCACTGCGATGACATTACGCTGGATAAGGAAAAATTATCGGTCTGCTGCGGACAGGACGAAATCTCTTTGAGCCAGCCGGAATATCAACTGCTTCTTCTGCTCATGGAAAATAAAGGGAAAACAATTATGCGTGACAAATTGCTGGAACGGGTATGGGATATAAACGGAAACTATGTGAACGACAACACGCTGACCGTCACGATGAAGCGTCTCAGGGAGAAATTACGGAATCCGGCGTGCATCAAAACGATACGCAGTTTCGGTTATCGAATGGAGGATACTTTATGACAGAAAGAGTAAGGCGCAGGCTTGTAATGGCTTTTGTCATGTCTTTTTGCGTGGTTGCAATATTTGGAACAATGGCGCTCTGTATGCGGGCATACCGCAGGGCGCCTTTTGCATGTCTGTCCGCATTCTGTGAAAAAATGATCGCGGAATACCCGGAGACGGAGCAGGCGATTTTAAATGTCTTGAAACAGCAATCTGACGATTCAGACGGATATGATTTAGAAAAAGAAAAGAATGCCTTTGGAGAGCAATCCGGCTATTATAGCGGAGAAAAGGATGAGAATGTTTTTGGGGAACAATCTAATTATTGTGGCAAGGAAAAAGGTGGTAATACGTTTCTGAAACAGTACGGTTATCGGGATGAAGATTTTAGTCAAAATATGCCGCTCAGCTTTATTGTGCTTTTTGCTGCGATCATAATGCTGGCGGTCTGTGGTTTTTTCTTTTTATGGTTTTATCTGGTCAAATATAACCGTACACGAATCGCAGAACTAACTGACTATTTGGAAAGAATCAATTTAGGCGGCGCAGATGTGAGTCTTTTGGTAAAAGAAGATGAATTTTCCCATCTGCAGGACGAGCTGTACAAGACAGTCACGGAATTGTACCACACGAAAGAACAGGCGGTCAGGACAAAATTAAATTATGCTGACAATCTGGCAAATATAGCACATCAACTGAAAACACCGATTACGGCGGCGTTTTTATCTCTATCAGCAATTTCACGTTTCTACACAGAAATGCGGAATAAATTTTGCAATCAAGTAGAACTCGATTTTATGCAGATACTATCACAAAATGAAGAAAATGCAGAGCGCATCCGAAACCAATTAGAGCGGCTGCAGCATTTGGAAGAGGCGCTATTGACGCTCTCGAAGATCGATGCAGGCGTGCTGAAACTAGAGTATGCGGATGTAGATATTTACACGGTTTTAAATCTCGCGGCGGACAACATGAACGATCTATTTCAGCAAAGAAATATCTCAATCTCCATTCCGGAAAAGGGGTGCGTCATGTTCAAGGGCGATCTGGAATGGTTTATGGAGGCAGTCATGAACTTGCTGAAGAACTGTATGGAACATTCACCGCAAAACGGCACGATTTACTGTGACTACGCGGCGAATCCCCTCTATGCAAAGATTCAGATATGGGACGAGGGAAAAGGGTTTGAGGAGAAGGACATTCCACATTTGTTTGAAAGATTCTATCGTGGAAATTCTTATTCTGAAAACGATTATCACGGAAAATCTTATTCTGAAAATGGTTATTGCGAAAATACCCTCCATGTGACGAATCATGATACGCGCGAAAATGACACAGGTGTCGGAATGGGATTATCGCTGTCGCGTGCGATCGTCGAATTGCATAACGGTACGATCACGGCGCACAATCTGCCGCAGGGCGGGGCATGTTTTGAAATAAAAATTTATTGTCACTGAGTTGTCACTTTCGGTTGTTATCATGAGAGTGTGGGATATATCGGGCAATGAAAGAGCATTCCAAAAGAAGGCGGCGCAGTCAACTTTCAAGAACTATCAAATACCACACGATATCATGGAGGAAGTTTATCATGGAAATCTTAAAATGTGACAACATCGGAAAAGTATATGGCTCCGGCGACAATCAGGTCGTTGCGCTTAAGGGTATCAATCTGTCTGTGGAAAAGGGTGAGTTTGTCGCAGTCATCGGGGCATCCGGTTCGGGCAAATCCACGCTGCTTCATATTCTCGGCGGCGTAGATCGGCCAACGGAAGGCAAAGTCATAGTGGAGGGAACAGATATTTCCACTATGAACCGGACGCAGGCTGCAATCTTCCGGCGCAGGAAGGTCGGGCTGGTGTATCAGTTTTACAATCTGATTCCGACGCTGACCATACGCAAGAATATTCTGATGCCTCTTTTATTGGATAAGAAAAAAGTGAATCAGGAATCTTTTGAACGGATTGTAACGTCGTTAGGAATCGCGGATAAGCTGGATTTTTTACCAAATCAACTGTCGGGCGGGCAGCAGCAGCGTGCGGCGATTGCGCGCTCGTTGGTCTATCGTCCGGCGTTGCTTTTGGCGGATGAGCCGACTGGAAATCTGGATCGCAGAAACGGGGAAGAGATCGTCGATCTGTTGAAACTTTCCAACCGTAATCTGAATCAGACCATCATTTTGATCACTCATGATGAGCGGGTTGCTTTAGCGGCGGATCGCATTCTGACAATAGAGGATGGGCGCATCCTTTCCGACAGAAAGAGAGGTGAGTGATATGTGGAAAGAGTATTCAGTCAGCTTTTTGCGCAAAAACCGTGCCTCAAGCATCTCGATCCTGTCAGCGGCATTGATTGCATCGCTGCTATTGTCTGTGCTGTGTAACTTTTTTTATAACCTGTGGGTATATGATGTGGAGTCGGTCGTATTGGAAGAGGGGGACTGGCAGGGGCGGATTGTCGGAGTGTTTAGCGAAGAAGAGATAGAGTTGGTACGTAGTTTTGCGAACGTGGAGAAAGTGGTTGTGAGTAATGAAAATGACACGCTTGACTTGTATTTCCAAAGACCAAGCAGGATTTATCAAGACATGACACTGCTGTCGGAAAAATTAGGATTGAAAAAAGATCAGGTCACATACAATTACCAGCTTCTTTCCATGTACATGATCCGTATTCCGGGCGACGATAAGCCGAGAATGAATTTCCCTTTTTATATGGCAATTTTGTTGATTGTCTGCTTTTCTCTGGTTCTTATCATACACAATTCTTTTGCCGTATCGATGAATGCAAGAATACGCCAGTTGGGGATTCTTGCGGGCATCGGCGCGACACCGGGACAGATATGCACGTGTCTGATACAGGAGGCGCTGGCACTGTGCGCCGTGCCGATTATAGGCGGCAGTCTGGCAGGAATCGGGATCGGGTACGGACTGCTTAGAATGATGAATGCACTGGCGGCGCAGATGACGGGACGGCATGATCTGGCGTTCCGTTGTCACCCGTTTGTGGTCGGGGTTACGATTCTTTTTTCCCTGCTGACCGTACTGATCTCCGCATGGATTCCGGCAAGGAAACTGGCGAAATTGACACCCTTAGAGGCAATCCGAGGCGTGGAAGAGTCCCAGCTTAAAAGAAAGAAGTATTCCCCTATTTTATGTTATAGGAAATTCCTACGCAAATTTCGAGTTCGCGACGAGTTTTCCGAGATGCCAGGGGCATCTCTTAGGAATACTCATAATCTCGCAAACGAGCGTCAGCTCGTTTTTTTATGGTTGTTCGGCATAGAGGGGGAGCTTGCTGGAAACGCGCTGAGAG
>JAMPGN010000135.1 GCA_023663915.1 Eubacterium sp.
TATGAGGTGATATTATGTTGGCAGTGAAAAGCATGGATGTACGTGAAAATTTCAAAGAATGGTGCAATAAAGTCATAGGTGGCGAAACACTTATTGTATCAAGACCGAAAAATGAAAATGTTGTGATTGTATCCGAGAGAGTCAATAGATTTCCGAAAAAGCCACGATAACACAGATAAAGCGTTACGGCTTTTGGGTAGTGCGGAGGTCACGGGTTCGATTCCCGTCAGCAGCTTAGTAATTAGAGAGGTCTTATGCAGAAGCGTAAGACCTTTTTTGGCATTTATACGGGACATAAAGGGGTTTGGAGAATGAAAAAGAGAAAATGGATGTCATACCGATACGTGTAGGAGGCAGATCATTCGATCCGGAGGCTTGGCGAATAGGGGATAAATATGAAACAGTATCGTAATTATATATTTGACTTATACGGAACACTGGTTGACATCCGCACCGATGAGACAGAGCGGAAACTGTGGGAACACATGAGCCTCTTCTATGGTTATTACGGAGCGCATTATGAGGCAGAAGAATTACAGCGGACATATCTTGCGCTGGTACAGGGGAAGGAGCGGGCATTGAAGCAGGAGCATGCTGCAGTGTATGCGCATGAGACATATCCGGAAATATCGATTGAGGAAGTGTTTGAGGAATTATATACGAAGAAAGGCGTGGAGCCTGACAGTACGCTTGCGATCCACACGGGTCAGATGTTCCGGGCATATGCTACAAAGCATCTCCGGCTCTATGCTTATGCGAAAGAAATGCTTTCGGCATTGCGGGAAGCGGGCAGAGGAGTTTATCTGCTTTCCAATGCACAGCGTATTTTCACAGAGCAGGAATTGTACTATCTGGGTATCCATGATCTTTTTGATGGTATACGGATCTCCTCTGACCACGGTTGTAAGAAGCCGGATGAGCGTTTTTTCCGGATATTATTAGAACAATATGGACTGTTGCCGGAGGAGTCGCTGATGATAGGAAACGATATGGAGACGGATATTGCGGGGGCAAAGCGTATAGGCATGGACAGTTTTTATATACATTCCGCGATATCTCCGCAGATAGGGGAAAATGTCGATATAGAATATAATGGCGCGGATTATGTCATGAGGCGGATGAATCTGCGTGCATTGTGTTACAGGCTTCTTGCCACGGACTGATAAATGTTGTACAATGATATGCAATAATAAGAACATACGATGGGGTATGCTGATTGTAAGAAATGGAGGAGTACTATGGATTTTTTTGATAAGATTGGAGAGACGATCACCACAAAAGGCAGAGAAGTGTCGGATAAAGCGAAGGATATGGCGGAGATTGCGAATCTGAAAGGGCAGATCCACACATGTGAGGAACTGATTAAGAAACGCTATATTGAGATTGGAAAGATTTACTATGATATGCATGGTTCTACGCCGGAGGAAGAGTATGAAGATGCGTGCAGGGATATCGAGAATGCACAGAATACGGTAGCCGATCTGGAAACGAGGATTAAGGAGATAAAGGGGATCTAGGGGCAGAGAAGAAGTAAGAAACTGAATAGAGGATGAAAAAGTGAATATTCATTGAATATTCACTTTTTAAATTGACAATTATGAATGAAACAGTATATCATAGAATATGTAATATTTTATGGAGGCATTCAGCATGAAATTTGAAGGTGAGAATATCGAATTTAAATCGCAGGTGACAAATGATTTATATAAAGAAGTGATAGCCTTTGCCAATACGGATGGCGGTATCATTTATGTTGGTATTGATGATGAAGGGAAGGTGATCGGCATCGGTGACATTGATGATCATTATACCTGTATAACAAATGGCATACGGGATGCAATCGCGCCGGACGTTACGATGTTTGTCAGATATACTTTGCAGGAAAATGGAGTTGTCAGGGTTACTGTTGGCGAGGGCAGTTACAAACCATATTATCTTAAGGCAAAAGGGCTAAAGCCAAGCGGGGTCTATATCCGTCAGGGAGCATCTTCCGTACCGGCTTCCTCGGAGCAGATTCGTCAGATGATCAAACAGTCGGACGGTGATATCTTTGAGGAAATGCGATCGATGGAACAAGGGCTTACTTTTGATGGCGCGGCGGGAGCTTTTCGCAGATATAAGGTGGAATTTGGAGAGGCAAAGTACCGTGCGTTAGGGGTGACGGATGCTTCGGAGGCTCTTTTTACCAATCTTGCCCTGGTTATTTCGGATCAATGCCAGCATACAATAAAAGTGGCGGTATTTGCGGATGAATCAAACACGGAGTTTCGAGACAGCAGGGAATTTTCCGGTTCGGTTTTTAAGCAGCTTGATGATGTTTTTGAATATTTAAGGCTTTGCAATAAAACACGGGCGACATTTGAAGGACTTGAGAGAATTGAAAGCCCCGACTATCCGGAAAAGGCAATCCGGGAAGCTTTACTCAATGCAATCGTCCATCGTGACTACAGTTTCAGCGGCAGTATTATAATCAATATCAATGATAAAGAAATGGAGTTTATTTCGATAGGAGGTCTTTTGCCAGGTCTTGCGCCGGATGATATCCGCAGCGGCATTTCACAGCCGAGGAACAGAAATCTGGCGGAGATATTCCATAGACTGCATTTGATTGAATCTTATGGTACGGGTATCCGTAAAATCTATAATCTTTACAGCGGATGTGCGGCTCAGCCCCGCATTGAAGTAACGTCAAATACATTTAAAATGGTATTGCCAAATAGGAATCATGCTGATGCCGTGGAAGAAAGTTTCGCAAAGACATTGACACTTTCTGCTCAGAAGAGGAAAATTCTTGAATATATAGAGCAGAATAGTGAGATAACGGAATCTGAGATTAGCGAGATTTTGAATGTGAAACGTACCCGTGCATATGTGCTGGCAAAGCAGATGTGTGACGATGGATGGATTACTTGCATTGGCAGGGGAGCGGGCAAAAAATATCATTTAAGAACAATATAAGAAACGATAAAAGAAGCGGGCGCAATACCCGCTTCTTGTCATCCTATTTCTTGCTGCATTTATTCCGCCGGTGGCTGCTGCTGCGCTGCCTGCTGCTCCGCCGCCTGTTGTGCCGCCGCTTGTGCGGCTGCCTGCGCTGCCGCTGCCGCCTCAGCGTTTCGCTGTTCCAGTTCAGCACGTTGTCCGTTGACAACTGCTTCCCAATCGGGATTTGCGAAGAACTCGGCATTGTGAGGACACATGTTCATCTGTGGCGTCGGCGCCGGAATGATCGTGCCATCTTCTGCAACAGTACCTTCTGCCGGCTGGCTTTCTGGCTGCGGCTGTGGCTGTGTTATGCCTGAACCGCTCTGTAGGGAAACGTCCTCGATTGGAGTCAGTTCCATGACGCCTTCTGCCTTGAATGGACAGCTCTCGCACGCCGGAAGATTGCTGTAAGTACAGATCTGACCGGAATAGTGTACATCGCAGGTTGCTGAGGGCACAGTGCCTTCGGCAAAATATTCTGTGCGGAGTGTACCATTACATAAGCCGTCGATCGGCAGTTTGCCGGAACGGGAACATACAGTGGCTGTCACGATGCCGGAAGGAACGTTAAACGGTTCGTTGGGCAGTTCTTCGTGGATTTGCGACATCACACTGCGCCATAATTTTTTCGCCAGATTTTTCTCCTCGCCGGTGAGTTTGACATTGTTGTCAAAACCTGCCCATGTTGTGGCGGTGTAGTAAGGCGTGTAACCGGCAAACCACACATCGTTGTAATCGGAAGTCGTACCGGTTTTTCCGGCGATCGCCATGCCGCCGAAATTGACGCTTCCGCCGGTGCCGACCGTGACCACATCCACCATGGCGTTGGTCAGCAGGAATGCAGTCGATTCTTTGATAACCTGTCTGGACTGCGGGGGCGTGTTGTCTAATATGATATTGCCGTCATGGTCTAATACTTTCGTGTACAGTTTCGGTTTGATATAGGTGCCGCTGTTGGCGATACATGCATAGGCGGCGTTCAGTTCCTCGTTGGTAACGCCGTTCGTGATACCGCCCAGTGCAAGCGCCTGCTGGATGTCGGAATATACCTTGCCGTTGATCTCCTTGCGTTCTTCTAAGGTAGTGAAGCCGAAATTAACCAGATAATCGTAACCAAGCTGGGGTGTGATCTGCGTCAGCGTCTTGACAGCTACGATATTCATGGACTGTGCAATACCTTCCCTGAGAGAAGAGAGACCACGGTATGTTTCTCCATACCAGTTTCCCACGGGACGACCGTCGGCATAGTTAAAAGGTGCGTCGTTCATCACAGTGGCAAGTGTCAGTCCGGCGCTGTCCAAAGCAGGGGCATAGGTGGACACAACTTTAAAAGTAGAACCGGGCTGTCGGACAGTGTCGGTTGCACGATTCAAGGTACGGCTGCCGGATTTCGCGCCTCGTCCGCCTTCCATTGCCACAATATAACCGGTGCTCTGATCCTCCACCACCAGGGAAACCTGAGGCTGAGGGGTTAAACTGATTGTTTCTGCGAGCACCTCGTCGTCTCGTCCGAGCATTGCCTCTTTGTACACTTCAATATCCTGATAAGCCTCTTCCTGGGATGCATAGATCAGATTGTAGGAAGCGGAACGGTTTTCCCGCCAGAATTTACGGAACATTTCTGTACTGTGATTTTCTTTGTCTCCGTTGCTTTTCTCGATCGTCAATTCATAATTCAGATACCATTTCGTGTTGGCGGGAAAGTTACTCTCGTCTGCGAATGCCTGATCGCAGATCTGCTGGATTTTCGGATCCTGCGTGGAGTAGATCTTCAGACCGCCGCTGTAGAGCAAGGTAAATGCCTGCGTTTCATTATAACCTGCGGCGATCAGATCTTCCAGCACATCGTCCGTCAGCGCATCGACAAAGTATGTATTGACGGCGGTATCTTCGGTTTCCGAGTCAACGATCTGGATGCGGGAATATACATCGTCTGCCAAAGCCTCATCATATTCTTCCTGCGTGATATATCCCTGCTCTTTCATGTCTTTTAAGACTTTCTCACGGCGCTCGGCATTCTTGTCGGGATGCGTGATAGGATTGTATCTGGAAGGATTCTGCGTGATCCCGGCAATGACTGCGCACTCTGACAAGGTCAGATCGCTGACGGACTTATTAAAGTAACGCTGTGAAGCCGCCTGGACGCCCAGAGTGTTCTGACCCAAGTTGATGGTATTCATATAGTTGATGAGAATGGTCTCCTTATCCATGACTTTTTCAAGTTCCAGCGCAAGATACTGCTCCTGAAATTTACGCTTGAACTTATCCGCCAGAGAATCCTCGCTCGTCCAGTCCGTGAAGACATTATTTTTGAGAAGCTGCTGCGTGATCGTGCTGGCGCCTTCCGAGAAATGCCTGTTCCGCAGACCTATCACACCGGCGCGGATAATGCCTTTGATATCGATGCCGTTGTGTTCATAGAAACGGGCATCTTCGACTGCCACGAAAGCGTGCTGCAGGTCTTCGGGAACCATATCAATCGAGACAGGAATACGGTTGGAATCCGTGGATACCAGTTTCGCCGTCTGATTGCCTTCAAGATCATATACAAAGGTAGAAAATCCGGTTGGCGTAACGTCGATGTTGCCAATATCGGGTGCAGTGGCAAGCACGCCACGGAACATACCAATTCCCGCGCTTAAGCCGATGACACCGATGCCGATGACGGCAATCAGACATAGTTGTATAAAGGTAAAACCAATTTTTCTCGCCCATTTCGTTGATGTAGCATGAAGCGTCTGCTGTCTCTTGCGGACGCCTCTTTTTCCATAATTCATGATACTCCTCCTTAGGTAAATATGCCCCCTCGATGGCAAGGTTATTTATTACTACAGCGTGATCTTTCCTTTGCGATCAGCACAGAAAAGGCACTACTAACCTATCATGCATTATAGCAAAGTTTTTCGTGTAAAGAAAGGATTTTTCTTCCATATTAAGAATTGTTTACGATTCTATACACTTTTATACATCACGAACTGTCGCTTGACGCTTCGCGGTTTCGGGTAGTAGTATTAATAAAGCGGATAAAGCAGGAAAAGGCGCCTGCTTATATGGACAATATCGTATAAATATATCATAAACGGAGTATGCAAATACAACATATGGAATCCAATCGTAGTTTTGAACCGTATAAGATCATTGAATATGGGGGCACAGGTGAAATCGAGGAGAAAAAGTCCCGGTTTATCGCCCATGTCGCGGCGGCGGGCACGGAAGAGGAAGCGCTTGCCTTTATCGAGGCAAAGAAGAAGCAGTTCTGGGACGCAAAGCATAACTGCTATGCTTATGTTCTCGGGGAAAAGGCGCAGACGATGCGTTTTTCCGACGACGGCGAACCCACGGGCACGGCGGGCAAACCGATTCTGGAGGTGATTATTGGTTCCGGAATCAGGAATGTCGTGGTTGTTGTGACCAGATATTTCGGCGGCACGCTTTTGGGAACTGGCGGGCTGGTGCGCGCTTACACGAAAGCGGCGCAGGCGGGAATTGCGGAAAGCGGCGTGCGGCAGATGTGTTATGGCTATGAGCTGACTGTTGTGACAGACTATAACGGTATCGGCAAAATACAGTATTTGATGGGACAGAGAGGTATTTCCACAGGGGAAGCGGATTACACCGAGAATGTGACCGTGTGGGTGAAGATTCCTTATGAAGACAAAAATGCCGTGGTGGGCGAGATCACGGAGGCGACAGCGGGCAGGGCGAAGATAACCGTTTCAGAACCGGTCTATTATAAGCGAGAATAATGTGAAGAATGTGAAAAATGTGAAGAGATTTTCTAAGGCATCTGAAGGACGCTGCCTAAGAAAATCTATAACTTCACATTAGAGAATGCCATAGTATGGCATTCTCTGCATCTGCACGGATTTGAGGTTCAAACCTTAAGCGGTTGTGAGGGGAGGATGCAAATGAGCGAGATCATGGAAGAGAAGAAAAAACCGGAAGTAAAGAAGACACCGGCGCGTGAGGTGAATGTAAAGAGAGAGTTTCATGAGAGCTATGAGGATTTTGGCAGGGAGGAACTGTTATCGCTTCTTCACAAAGGGCAGTACACAAGGCTCAGGCAGGTCGTTCAGGAGTTAAACGATGCGGATATCGCGGATTATATAGAAGACATGGATGAGGAAGAGATCGTAAAGATATTCCGAATCCTGCCCAAAGACATGGCGGCAAGCGTGTTTTCTTATCTGGAGATTGAATTGCAGCATTTTGTGATCACTTCCCTGTCCGATAAAGATGCGGGTAACATCATCGACAACATGATGTCTGATGACGCGAAGGAACTGATGGAGGAGATGCCCGCCAACGTGGTCAAAAAGCTGATTGCCAACACGAGTCCCGATACCCGTATGGCGATCAATCATCTGATGCGTTATCCGGAGGATTCCGCCGGAAGCATCATGACCGTAGAGTATATGGATTTGAAAGAAAACCAGACTGTTGGTGAGGCGATTGAGCGTATCCGCAAAGTCGGTGTGGACAGCGAGACGATCAACATCTGCTATGTGTTAGACAGCCAAAGAACGCTGGTGGGAACGGTTGCATTAAGATATCTGTTACTCAGCAACGCGGACGCTGTGATCGGTGACATCATGCATCGAAATGTGGTATCGCTGCATACTCTGATGGATCAGGAAGAAGTTGCCAGAATGTTCAAAAAGTACGAATTTACGGCGATGCCCGTAGTCGATAACGAGGACAGACTGGTCGGCATTATCACCGTGGACGATGTTGTGGACATTCTGGAAGAGGAGACTACGGAGGATATCGAGAAGATGGCGGCTGTGATGCCGTCCGATAAGCCTTATTTAAAGACAACGGTTTTTGACGCTTATAAGAAAAGGATTCCGTGGCTTTTGTTATTGATGCTTTCCGCCACTTTTACAGGAAGTATTATCACGTCTTTTGAAAATGCTCTCAGCAGATACGTGATACTGACTGCGTTTATCCCGATGCTGATGGACACCGGCGGCAATGCGGGAGGGCAGGCGAGTGCGATCATCATCCGTGGCTTGTCGCTCGACGAAATTGAGTTTAGCGACTGGTTTATGGTGGTGTGGAAGGAAATCAGGACGGCGGCATTGTGCGGGCTTACGCTGGCGGTCTGCAATTTCGCAAGATTGTTGTTGTTTGATAAAGTGAGTGTGGCGGTGGCATTTGTTGTCTGCGTGACGCTTTTCATGGCGGTGGTTGTGGCAAAGATCGTAGGATCTACCCTGCCGATGCTTGCCAAGAAGATCGGCATGGACCCGGCTGTCATGGCGAGTCCGTTTATCACGACGATCGTAGATGCGATTTCACTTTTGATCTATTTTCGGGTAGCGACGATCGTACTTGGGCTGTAGCAGAATCAAGAAAGTTTGAGCGAGGGCATTATGGCGGATTTTTTTCCGGACGTGTTAGATGGATTTACAGAACCGTTCTTTTTGAAAAAAGTGCGGGACAAATTTCATTATGAAGAGACGCAGGCTGACGAATTAAAGAAAGTGGCAGAAGAGATGCTTCCGCTGATGCGCGGGGAGGCGTTCTGGGAGAGAAGTGTCTCTTTCTTGCCGGTGCCGCAAGGTATCGTCTGCGAGGAGGTCGTGATGTCTCTCGGCATTGGGATAGATGCTTTGCAGGATCGTTACAGCAGCCAGGAAAAGCTGTCGCGAAGTTATATGCTGGAGGTGCTGGCAAGCGAACTTCTGATGCTGGGATATGGTGCGTACAACCGCTATATGGAAGCAAACACGGATATGCATGTGGAAAGGTATTATTTTCTTGGGAGTGAAGGTTCTTTTCCGATGGAGATGCTTCCAAATCTACTGGCGCGGACAGGCGGACGAGTCACCTGTAACAAAGCTTTTTGCATGATTCCTAAGAAAAGTGTGGCGTTTGTGGCAAAGCTGACGCGTGATGGGAAAATCCGCTGTGAGGGAATTTGCGTTGGGTGTGGGAACAGGCATTGTGCAAACAGGGTGGAGGAGGATTCACAGGCGGGCAGAGCGGCGCGAATGCCGGATCTGCCGTTGACTTATGGGTATGGACGGATTTTTGGGAAGATATAAGGGGATGGAGTTGAAGTTTTCATAAAAAAACAACTGGTACATACACTTAAGACGTTCCAGTTGTTTTTTGCTTTCTAACTGTTTTTAATTTTTCCTAAAAAGATACGATGACGGAATAGCATCTACGTCTATTCTCTGTCCTAGCTGCTGCTTCGACAACATGCCTTACATGATCATCCTTGTATCTATGGATAGTATATGCAAAATGATTTAAATTGTCAACAAGTATTTATCCGTTGTAGTTTGATCTGTTTTTTGACAATTCTCTAATTTGTTCTTTGAGCTTTTCGTTTTCTTGTATTAATTTATTTTTTGCATTGGCAAGATTTTTATTCTTTTCTAATATTTTGTTTTTTTCATTTTTTACAGAATCCAAAGCCTTTTTCAATTTCAGACGTTCCTTTTCTAATTCTTTCAGATATTCAAAATCATACGGAAGATATTTCATTCCAAAATAGGAACGTAAATCTTTTTCGTTTATTTCAACGGAACCATTGTATAGTCGATCTGCTATTTTGTTTTGAAATTCTGTCATTTTATTATTGTCAAAAAATGACTTAACGGCGGCTGTATTATATGCGATAAAATCTGCGAGCTGTAGTCCGGCAATATCGTCCTGTTTACTGAATATATTCAAATAACGAATTGTTTTTGACATCATATCCTGATTGATAAAAGTTATTCCTTTGTTGCTGGATTTAATCTTACAAAAATTATTATACATTTTAAAATCAGGTGATCGATTCGTTTTTGAATTTTCATCATTGCGGGATTCATATACAAGACTGCCTATACCGTTATTCATATAAAGAAAATGCGCATAGTTTTCAATCGTTTCCTGCATTGCCACCTCATAAAATAATTCGGAATCTATTCTAAAATTTTCCCCATAAATATATTTAAATTTGTTAATATCAATAGAGCATCCGATAATCGTGCCATCAATTTGTTTTAGTGTCCTGCATAATTTACTGTAAACATTATTATATATTTTTTTGATTGTTGCGCTGTCTTCCTTTATTAGAGCGGAATAATGAGGAAAATGTTTTACATAGGTTAATAGATTTTTCTTGTTCCAGCAGCAGTTTTTTATTGTGGTCAATTCAACACAGTGTAGAACAGGGCTGCATCTTTTGATGTATGCATCATCCCAGATACATTGTTTTATTTCCAATATTGCGGTGTCTAATTGCTCAATATTGCTATTCTTTATTATAATACCACTGACTGCAAAGCAGGTTTCATTGCTATTTTTGCTTTCGTCTAAATAAAGGGTGTATTCTTCCATAAAGCTCTCCTGATAACGGTTATTTGACATATTTTGTTAATTATTAACAATATACCACAAAAGTAAGTGTATCGCCATTAGAACATATGTTTTATAAAATATGCAAAAACATGATGATAGAATCAGGCGAAGAAACGTGCCATTGCACCGACTCCACTCTTGACATCAAATATAAATATGCTATACTTTGGT
Source organism: Eubacterium sp. (assembly GCA_023663915.1). Next base: position 10,516 of record JAMPGN010000135.1, read on the forward strand.
TGAACTGAATATGTAACATACAGGTGTCAAAACAGCGCTGGAACGATCGAAGCGCTGGTTTTGGTGAAAAGGGAAACAGGTGCAAATCCTGTGCGAACTCGTCACCGTAAGGAAGGAGCTTACGCCGATATGCCACTGGGAGACCGGGAAGGCGGCGGACGCGATGATCTCTAAGCCGGGAGACCTGCCTGAATGTTGTACGGAAACGTTTGTTTCAGACCACGAGTAACTGGTTGTACGTTTGAACTTGCAGATGGCTTGCAGTAGAGAAGTGCATTCTGCGGGTTTGTTTTGCGTAGAAATCCTTTACCTGTTGTGAAGAATAGACAACGGTTAAGGATTTTTTATGTTATAGGATTCCAGTGCTTATTTCGAGTTTGCCGAAGGCAAATCTCGCAAACGAGCTTGCTCGTTTTTTGAAATATGTTGCATATTTGATTCTTAAATCAACATGACCGGCATCTATGCAGAACGGTCAGAAGGAGGAGATATGAAGAAGCGATTGGCAGCAGTAGTGATGGCGGCATTGCTGGGCGCAGTATGCATGACCGGATGCGGAAATGACCGGACGCAGGCAACGTCACAGACGGAAGAAACGGCGGATAGCACACAGTCGGAAGAGAGTGCGGCACAGGCACAACAGCAGGAGGCAGAGACGTCACAGGAAGAGACGGTAAGCGACCAGGAAGCCGCCGATGAAGTTGCGGCGTTGATTGATGCAATCTACGTTCAGCAGAGGATGGATAAGACCGACGAGCAGTGCGAGCAGGCGAAAGCCGCGTGGGACGCGCTGACGGATGCGCAAAAGGAACTTGTGGAGGGTGAGAATGCCGATCCGGATTATTTCGGCAGATATACGGGTGAGGCTTCTGCGGATGACCCGCGCAATCAGGACGATATCGGGGAGAATGAGATCCTTGTGGTCAGTTTCGGCACTTCCTTTAATGACAGCCGCGCCGCCGACATCATGGGGATCGAGGACGCAATACAGGCGGCAAACCCGGACTGGTCGGTGCGTAGGGCTTTTACGGCGCAGATCATTATCAACCACGTTCAGGCGCGTGACGGTGAGTTTATCGATAATATGGATCAGGCTTTAGAGCGTGCAGTGACAAACGGCGTAAAAAACCTTGTGATACAGCCTACACACTTAATGCACGGAGCAGAGTATGACGAACTGATGGAGTCGGTCGCGGCATACGAAGATCAGTTTGAGACGGTTGCAGTTGCCGAGCCGCTTCTCGGTGAGGTCGGTACGGACGCATCGGTGGTCAATGCGGACAAGGCAGCGGTTGCGGAAGCAATTCTTGAGGAGGCTGTAGAGGATGCGGGCTACGGGAGTCTTGCGGAGGCGCAGGAAGACGGCACGGCATTCGTTTTTCTAGGACACGGCACATCCCATACGGCGAAGGTAAGCTATAGCCAGATGCAGACACAGATGACAGATATCGGCTGTGTCAATGCCTTTATCGGCACGGTAGAAGGCGAGCCGGAGGAGACAGCGTGCGAGGCAGTCATGGAAGCAATCGCCGAGGCAGGTTATAAGAAAGTCATCTTACGTCCGCTTATGGTGGTGGCAGGCGACCATGCCAATAACGACATGGCGGGGGAAGACGAGGGTTCATGGTTCAGTATGTTTGAGGCTTCC
>JAMPGN010000136.1 GCA_023663915.1 Eubacterium sp.
TTTGGTTCGCGGCAGGATTATTTACCAACCCTTATGAAAAGTGATGACCTGAATAAGTTGAAGCAATGGTTTCAAGAGAAGATTGCCGATGCAAGCCGCAATAGCCTAGGCAAGAGAGAAGAAAAATCCAACAGCATCATCGAGATGTCCAAGGAATATATTCGGAATAATTATAACAGGGATATTTCGCTGGACGAGGTATCGAGGGTGGCGAATATCAGTCCTTATTATTTCAGCAAGATTTTTAAGGAAGGAACGGGAGAGAATTTTATCGAGTATTTGACGGGAATCCGCATGGAAAAGGCGAAAGAGCTCTTGAGCACGACGGAGTATTCCATGAAGGAAATTTGTTCCATGTGCGGGTATTCCGACCCGAATTATTTCAGCCGCTCCTTCAAGAAAAATGTGGGCGTGACTCCTACCGAATATAAGAATGTGTGAAGAAGCTTTCAGACCCGGTGGAAGCGGTGAAGCAATCAGGCGTGGTATTGGAAAGGATAGAAGATAATGAGAAGGAAACTGGCGTTTATACTGTGTCTGCTGATGCTTTTGACAGCATGCGGGGATGGAGATCAAGACAAAGATGCGGTGCAGGCACAGCAAGATGAGAAAATACAGATCGGCATGAGCTTTGACTCTTTCGTCATCGAGAGATGGCAGAGGGACAGGGATGTGTTCGTATCGACGGCAAAGGAACTGGGTGCGGAAGTCAATGTCCAGAATGCCAACGGCGATCTGTCAGAGCAGAAACGGCAGATTGACTATTTTATCGAAAAAGGCATGGACGTGATCGTGATTATATGCGTGGATTCCGATAACTTGTCGGCATCTGTGGATAAGGCAAAAGAAAAGGGCATAAAAGTGATTGCCTACGATCGCTTAATCAAGGACTGTGACGTGGATCTGTACATCTCTTTTGACAACACGAAAGTTGGCGGGATGATGGCGGACGCGCTGATCGATCATGGACTCGCGGAAGGCTCGGTTCTGATGCTGGGCGGTTCGCCTACGGATAATAACGTGTCGCTCGTGGAAGGAAAATTTCGGAGAACCATGCAGGAGAACAAGGTAGCGATTCTCGATTCTTTTCATGCGGACGGCTGGCTTGCGGAACTGGCGGCAGAGTATGTCTATGAGAATATGGATCTGGTCGTGCAGGCGGATGCAATCATGTGCGGCAACGACGATATTGCAAGCAGGGTCGTGCCGGCGCTCGCCGAGAAGCAACTGGCGGGTAGGAAGCTGGTCGTCGGGCAGGACGCGGACTTGGAGGCATGTCAGAGGATCGTGGAAGGCACACAGCTCATGACGGTATATAAGCCGGTGGAGAAGCTGGCACAGCGCGCGGCGGAATGCGCGGTGGCTCTGGCACAGGGGGAGGAGATTACAGGCGATGATGTCACTATGCTTGACAATGGGAGTTTTCTCGTCCCCTATGTGGGGCTTGAACCGATCAGCGTGACGAAGGAGAATATCAATGATGTGATTATCAATAGCGGTTTTCATCTGAAAGAGGATGTCTATCTGAATGTGCCGGATCGGATGCCGTGATTAGGACTTAATGGAAATAGGATTTTTTTGTGCAGGACAAATTTGCAATCGCAATTTTGTCCTGTTCTTTATATGGTGAAAAAATGGTATCAACAAAAAATATACAGAAAATAACAATTTTATCCTGCTTCTTTTGTGGTATATTTACAATATCATCTAAAGAAAGGGAGGATTTTTAAAGATGAAAAGAAAATTACTTGGCGCTTTATTGAGCGTGGCAATGGTTGCTTCTCTGTTAGTCGGATGTGGTTCCGGCGGCGCAGCGGAGACAACAGCGGACAGTGCAGCAGAAGAGGCGGCTCCCGCAGAGGAAACTGAGGCACCGGCAGAGGAAGCGGAAGCTCCTGCAGAAGAGGCAGAGGCATCGGCAGACACTGCGGCAGCAGGCGGAAAGATCGGTATCTCCATGCCGACGCAGTCCCTGGAGCGTTGGAATCGTGACGGCGCATACCTTGACGAGCAGTTCAAAGCAGCAGGATTCGAGACGATTCTTACTTTCTCCGACAATGATTCTGGAAGACAGGTAAATGATATCCAGAACATGCTGGCTGACGGCGTTAACTTACTGATCGTTGCGGCAATCGACGGCGAGGCATTGAACACAGCTATGAACGAAGCGGCAGACGCGGGCGTTCCGGTTATCGCTTATGACCGTCTGATCAAGAATGATGCGGTTTCCTACTATGTATCTTTTGATAACTACACAGTTGGTAAGATGCAGGGTGAGTTCATCGTAAATGAGCTGGATCTTGCAAACGCAGGTGACAAAGTGTACAACTTAGAGATCACAGCAGGCGATCCTGCCGACAACAACGCTCCTTATTTCTACAACGGCGCTGTAGATGCATTGCAGCCTTACATTGATGCAGGCACATTGAACATCGTGTCCGGTCAGGTAGATTTCGACGCGGTTGCTACCGCACAGTGGAACACAGATACGGCTCTTGAGAGGGCACAGAACGTTCTTTCTTCCTACTATGCAGACGGTACACAGCTTGACGTATGGCTTTGCTCGAACGATTCTACCGCTTTGGGTGTTGCACAGGCAATTACTTCTGACTATGCGGGTTCCAATTCCGTAGTGATCACAGGTCAGGACGGTGACGAGGCGAACTTAAAGAACATCGTAGACGGCATTCAGACAATGACCGTATATAAGAACGTAAGCAACGAGTCCATCGTTACTTTAGAACTTGCTAAGGCATTGCTGGCAGGTGAGACGATCGATGAGTCCTTAATCCCGTCATTCGGAATCGACTGCGCATTCGATACAGAGTCTTATGAGACATCCGCAGGCAACAAATGCCCGTCCTTCCTGCTTGTACCGAACGTAATCACCAAGGACAACTTGCAGGAACTGGTTGACACAGGACTTTATACAATGGGTGACGACGGATATCTGTCCGCTAACTAATAAGAAAAAGATCAAGTTATGAACCTGAAAGAGGGCGGGCATCTGTCCCGCCTTTCTTTTTCGGTTCGTGAGAAGGAGAGGAGGAAATCTTTTGGGTGATACGATATTGGAAATGAAATCCATTACCAAGGAGTTTCCGGGAGTAAAAGCACTGGATAATGTAAATCTGGTAGTTGAGCGCGGAGAGATCCATGCGCTGATCGGGGAGAATGGCGCAGGCAAATCCACGCTTATGAACGTGTTGTCCGGTACATATCCTGTAGGAAGTTATTCGGGCGAAATCTATTATAACGGAGAACTTTGCCAGTTTAAGACATTGAAAGACAGCGAGGCAAAAGGAATCGTTATAATTCATCAGGAACTTGCTCTGATTCCCCTGCTTACCATCGGTGAGAATATGTTTCTGGGGAATGAGAAGAAGAATAAATTAGGGCACATTGACTGGGATCTTACCTACAATGAGGCTGAGAAACATATGCAGCAGGTCGGACTAAATGAGTCCGCCCAGACATTGATCAAAGATATCGGAACAGGCAAACAGCAGCTCGTGGAGATCGCGAAGGCGTTCTCTAAGAACGTGAAACTGCTGATCTTAGATGAGCCGACTTCTTCGCTGAATGACGAGGACGCGAAGATGCTTCTGGATCTTTTGATGGAATTTAAGAAAAACGGATTGACATCAATCATTATCACACATAAATTGAACGAGATCATCTACTGCGCGGATAAGGCGACGATCATCCGCGACGGTTCGACAATCGAGACGTTGGTTAAGGGCGTTGACGAGTTCAGCGAGGATCGCATCATCAAAGGCATGGTGGGACGTCCCATGGATGACCGTTATCCGTCACGCGAACATAAGGTGCGCAGCGAAGTTGGGCTGGAAGTGAAGAACTGGACGGTTTATCACCCGCTTTATCATGAGAAGGTCGTGGACAACAACGTTTCCTTCAAGGTACATAAAGGCGAAGTCATAGGCTTTTCTGGACTGCAGGGCGCGGGGCGTACCGAGCTCGCGATGTCCATTTTCGGCAAGAGCTATGGCACGAATATCAGCGGCGAGCTGTATCTGAATGGAGAGAAAGTTGATCTGAAGAATCCGGAACAGGCGATCCATCACAAACTCGCCTATGTGACGGAAGACAGGAAAGTGAATGGGCTGATCCTTGGCGAATCCATTCGTTTTAATACGACGCTTGCGCGTCTGGATAAGGTATGCTCCAATGGAATCATCGATACGACCAATGAGAAGAACGTAGCGGAAGAAATGACAGAAGCCATGGGAACGAAGACGCCGTCGATCGAACAGAAAGTCGGTAATCTGTCCGGCGGAAACCAGCAGAAAGCGCTGCTTGGCAAGTGGATGTTTACAGAACCCGACGTTCTGATCTTAGATGAGCCGACACGTGGTATTGATGTAGGAGCCAAGTATGATATATACTGTCTGATCAATCAGATGGTAGAAGAAGGCAAATCGGTCATCATGATCTCCTCGGAGATGCCGGAATTGATCGGTATGTGTGATCGTATCTATGTCATGAATGAGGGTGAGCTTCGCGGAGAATTAGACGCCAAAGAAGCTACTCAGGAGAAGATCATGAGCTACATTATCAGTGCCAAGGCTTAAAGCGAAAGGAGTGTTGTATTCATGGAAACAAAAAAAGAAAATGCGGGTAGCCAGTTCAACTTAGGAGCTTTCTTAACGAAGAATAGTATGGTAGTTGCCCTTGTAATCGTATTTGTATTGTTTTATTTCTTGACGGATGGACGTCTGCTGTATGCACAGAACATGTCGAACTTGCTTTTGCAGAACGGTTATGTACTTGTTATGGCGTGTGGTATGTTATTATGTATCCTGACAGGTGGTAACATTGACCTTTCGGTTGGTTCCGTAATCTGTATGGTAGGCGGTATGGCGGCGGTGCTTCTCACCAATCACGGTGTCAATGTATTTCTGACCATTCCGTTATGTATTCTGGTTGGTCTTGCTGCAGGGATCTGGCAGGGCTACTGGATCGGTTATGTGAGGATTCCTCCCTTTATCACAACGTTGGGCGGTATGTTTATCTTCCGTGGCTTCGGTCGTCTGATACTGGACAGCAAGACCGTAGCGGTTCAGGATGCCACATTCTTAAATATTTTCACGGCATATATCAAGATTCCGGGACTTGACACGGATGCGCATATCTGGTCGCCGATTCTGATTGGCGTGCTGGCAGTTGCTTTTATTATCTACAGCACGATCTCTTCCCGCGCCAATAAAGCAAAGAAGGGGTATCGGCAGAACAGTGCAGTTGCTGATTTCGGGCGTGCAGGCGTGATTTCCGTTGTGCTTTTATTCTACTGCTATCTGCTTACCCAGTATAAAGGAATCTCCGTTATGCTCGTGTGGGTTGTGGTAATCTGCCTGATTTATCACTTTATCACTTCCAAGACCGCATTCGGACGTTACTTCTATGCGGTGGGCGGTAATGAGAAGGCTACCCAGCTCTCCGGTATCAATACAAACAAAGTATATTTCATTGCTTATGCTAACATGGGACTTCTCGCTGGTCTGTGTGGCCTGCTGTGTCTAGCACGTGTAGGTTCCGTCAACGGTTCGACGGGTACATCGTTCGAGATGGATGCGATTGGTTCCTGCTTTATCGGTGGCGCTTCCGCTTACGGCGGCAGCGGTACGATTCCGGGCGTTATCATCGGTGCGCTCTTGTTGGGTGTAATCAACATGGGTATGTCGATCATGGGTATCGGTGACTCGTGGCAGTATGTTGTGAAGGGCGGCGTGCTCCTTGTTGCCGTTATCTTCGATGTGGTTTCTAGCCGGAAGAGTGGGAAATAAAATGGGTGAGCGTGGGGAGAAGTTAATAACTTCGTCGCCGCGCTCTCGCTCCGCAAGCAAGCGTAGCAGTGCTAAGCTCATGAAATACTTCGCTAAGCACTGACGCTTGTTGAGGGGTTCCTTAAGTTATTAACTTCTCCCCGCACCTGTAGTATATTAGAAAAGCGGACAAAAATTCAAAAATATTATTGGAAAAACGGACATAAACTATAAAATAATATTGGAAAAGCGGACGAAATCATCATAATTTTATTGTATAAACGGACAAAACATGGCATACTATGAGTAAGAGGTGATTGCCATGCATAGAACGATTGAGGAGAAAATCAGTCATTTTTTTGACAGTGGAACAAATCAGGCATTATTGATTACCGGTGCCAGACAGGTAGGCAAGACATATATTATTCGTAAATATGCCAAGGAACATTTTGAATATGTGGTCGAGATCAATTTTATTGAGAATAGGGATGCTGTCAGCCTGTTTGAGAATGCACGTTCCAGCGATGATATTCTGCTGCGGATTTCCTTGTTGACGGATGTACCTTTGGAAAAAGGAAAGACGGTTATCTTTTTTGACGAAGTCCAAGAGTGTAAGGAATTGGTTACGGCGATCAAATTTTTGGTGGAAGAGGGAAGTTTCCGATATATATTGAGCGGTTCTTTGCTGGGCGTGGAGTTGAAGGATATCCGTTCTGTCCCTGTGGGGTATATGACAGTATTGGAGATGTATCCGATGGATTTCCATGAATTTTGCAGGGCGAATAAGGTATCAGAGAAAGTGATGGAGCATTTGGAAGAATGTTTCCAGAATAGACTGCCAGTGGATTTGGTCATTCATGATAAGATGATGAATCTGTTTCAACTATATTTGATCGTAGGCGGAATGCCAGCGGTGGTAGATGCATATATCCGGACAAATAATCTAAAAACGGTTCTGGATATCCAGAAAGGCATTCTTCATTCGTATATCAGGGATATTGCCAAGTACGATCCGAACGAAAAACTTTATCTGAAAGATATCTTTGAGCTGATACCGAGTGAACTGAATGCGAAGAATAAGCGGTTTATTTTGAAAAATCTCAATGAAAACTTTAAGTTTTCCAGATATGAGCACAGTTTTATCTGGCTGAAAGAGGCGGGAGTCGCTTTGCCGGCATATTGCGCACAGGAGCCGGTCAGTCCGCTGATTCTGTCTAAATCGACGAATTTGTTTAAGTTGTTTGCATCCGATGTGGGGTTGCTTGCATCGATGTATGCAAACGGATTGCAGGTTAAGATTTTGCAGGGGGATAAAGATATTAACTTTGGCGCAATCTATGAAAACGCAGTGGCGCAGGAACTTAAGGCGCATGGGTTTGACTTGTATTATTTCCAGAGCAAAAAGCAGGGAGAACTGGATTTTGTGATTGAGCATAAGGGCAGTATCGTACCGATTGAAGTAAAATCCGGTAAAGCATATAATAGGCATCGGGCGCTGAATCATGTGATTGAGTGTGAACAATATGAAATATCGGAAGCAATCGTATTTTGTAACGAGAATATCAGAACTGGGGATTACAGGATATTCTACTGCCCGGTCTATATGGTGGGATTTCTGAGGAAAGAAACGGACGAAAACGAAATACTTTATTCCATCGATCTGAGCGTACTGCAATGACCGATTTTGGGTTCATGCAGTGCGCTTAGATTGATTTGCGTTAATGTAGCAGCCACTCGCACAGATTCATATGGATAATTCCGTCCCGCGACATGGGTATCCTGTCCATGGAAACCACATATTTGGGATAGTTGTCCTTGATTGCCTTGTACGCACCGAACTCGCGGGCAACCGTGTTTTCATTATCCAATAGGTAAGCCGCCTGCAGATAGAACTTCTCACTGCCTTTCTGTGCGATGAAATCGACTTCGCCTTTATAAGTCTTGCCGATGTATACCTGATATCCTCTGGCGATCAGTTCATTGTAACATATTGTTTCTACAATATGGCTGTACTCTTCCTTGACCCGGTTCTTTTTCATATGGAAGAATCCGAGATCACATACATATGTTTTTTCTTCAAACGACAATATTTTTTTCCCCCGAATGTCATATCTGGAAACTTTATCGCAGATGCACGCATCGGAGATATATTTTAAATAATCATAAACCGTGGGAACGGACACATTCATGTCGTCGGCTTTCAGGGCGGCGGCGATCGAGTTGCCGGATATTGTCAGTGAGGAATTGGCGATAACGTATTCCAATACTTTTTCCAGAGAGGTGACGGACGAAATTTTATTTCTCATGACAACATCTTTGAGGACTACGGAATCATAAATGTTGGATAGTAACACCTCTTTACTGCTGATTTCCGGTTCCTTGCAGACCAGCGGGAAGCCGCCCCACAGCATGTAGTCGTCTAACAACTGTTCCATGGGTTTGGCAATCTGCGCTTCTTCACAGAAAGCAACATATTCCTTAAAGCAGAAGGGCATAATACGGAATGATAAAGTTCTCCCGCTCAGATGTGTCGCCAGTTCACCGGATAAAAGCTTAGAATTTGACCCGGTGATGAAAATGCTGATATCGTGGGTCGCGCGAAATGAATTGACTACCAGCTCAAAATCGGGCACGTTCTGTATTTCGTCAATAAAAAGATAATATTTGGACGTATCTTTGATTTCATTCTCTATATATTCATACAGGGCATCAGGATTGCAGATTTTGTTATATTTGTAATTTTCATAGTTGATATATATTATGTGGTCGTCTGCAATGCCCTGCTGTCTGATTTCCTCGATCATCTGCTGCATGATGGTGGATTTGCCGCAGCGTCTGATGCCGGTGATTACTTTGATCATTTCAGAGTCATAAAATGGACGTATTTTTTCCAGATACAATTCTCTTTTTACCATACGCGTCTCCTTAAGTTTTAAATTGATTTAAAATTATATGATTAATTCTAAATAGATTAAAATGCATTTAAAACTATTTAAAATTATTATATCCGTTTTAAATGAATTTATCAATCTTTTTTGTGATTTAGGAAATTTCTTGTTGGGTATTGATCGTCTTCCGGTAAGCAAGCGGCGGCATTCCATAGTATTTTTTAAAAGTCTCGCAATAGTAGCTCGTAGTGCAGAAACCGTGTCCGTAGGCGATATCCGTCATGCTTTTGTCGGAATCGAGCAGTGCGGTCAGGCTTTTGCGCAGGCGCAGCTTGGTAGTGTATATGACAGGCGTGTCGTTAAGATATTTCCGAAAAAGCAGGGAACATCGGCTTTTACAGCACATGCCGGACTGCGCGATATCTTCCAGCGTGATCTTTTCCATGTAATGTTCTTCAATATATGCGATCATATTCTTTAACGAGATGAGGTCAGAAGATTCTTCTGTCCTGTCCTGGTTCTTATGATCTAGGTTCTCATATAATATTTCCATGATCGAGATAAAATATTGTAATGCTTCAAAATAGGACTGCGGTTTGATGGAATCACTTTGAAAGGATTGGTAAAGGGTGTCCAATGTATCAAGAATAGAGCCCTGCCAGCCGTCGTGAGTAAGATATAGATACGGACAGGTCGGGCTTTCCGTGATAGGTTCTACGAAATTCTGATAAAACCAGGCGTTCCCTTCCAGCAGTTCGGGCGAGATCAGAATACAGATAAACTCGCATTCATGATGCTCGGCGGAAAAGCCGTAGTGGAGCTGTCGGCTGTTGACCATAATTCCGTTGTTCTCGGACAATTCGATTAATTCACCGTTTACATTGTAGGTCATTGCGCCCTTTTTTATCAGAATAAATTCCAAGTCCTTGTGCCAATGGCTGATGGCGGAGTAATCGGGATAGGTAGACAAGATTCCATAGCGGGCGTAGACAGGGAAAAGCGGATTGTTATATGCCACCGTCTCCGAAGAATCCGGGTTAAAAGCGGAGCAATATTTTGTGGTTTGCATGATAGTTCTCCTTAAAGAAGATTGTTATATAATTATAAGCTATTTTGAAAGAAATGCAAACAATAGAATGATATAGTTACAAAAAATCGTCGCTTGACAGCGACGATTAAGGATTTACCCTATTGCAATTTCCTAGAACATAAAAAAGCGAGCTGCACTCGCTTACAAGCTACGATTCGCAAACTCAAAAAAATGAAAGAGGATATTATGAATACTGCCGAAACACTGCAAAAGAAAATGATTCGTCTGGTGCTGCCGATCGCATTCCAGCAGTTTATGCTCGCACTTGTGGGGGCAAGCGATGCTGTTATGCTGGGGCGGTTGAACCAAAATTCCATGGCGGCGGTGTCGCTGGCTTCGCAGGTGACGTTTGTGTTTAACCTGTTCATGGCGGCATTTGTGATCGGTGAGAATATGTTTGTGGCGCAGTATTACGGGAAAAAGGATTACGACAACATTTCCAGGGTGGTGAGTCTCGTTCTTTGCACCTCCTGCATTGTTGCGGTTTTGTTTGTGGCGGGTTCCATGCTTGTTCCGGTGGCGATCATGCGAGTTCTGACAAATGAACCGGAACTGGTCGTTATGGGGAGTGAGTACCTCAGAGCTGTCGGAGTTTCCTATTTTCTGTCGGCAGTCGCACAGGTTTATTTGACTTTTATGAAAAATTGCAATGCGGTGAATCTGAGCACGGCGGTCAGCAGTGTGGCAGTGGTACTCAATATTGTGCTCAACGCGGTTCTGATCTTCGGATTGCTTGGTTTTCCCGCGCTGGGAATCAAAGGTGCAGCGATTGCTACGGTGATTGCTATGGCAGTCCAGATGGTATGGAGTGTCGTCTATGTGTCCGTCAAAATGCGGTGGATACGGATTTCGATAAGAAAATATAGCCAGGAGCTTGTAGAAAGATTTTGGCAGAAGACGGCTCCGATCCTGTTAAATGAGTTAGTCTGGGGTGGCGGGTTCACCATGTATTCTGTTGTCATGGGGCATATGGGGACAGACGCGGTGGCGGCGAACAGCATTGCCAATATCTCCAAAAATCTTGTGGTGTGCCTGTGTCTTGGGCTTGGAAGCGCAGGAAGCATCATTGTCGGCAATGAGCTTGGAGCGGACCACTTCGAGGAAGCAAAAGAAGCAGGGAAAAATGCTGACAAAGGCGGCTGTCTTATGCGGCGCAATGTCAGGAATTTTTCCGGCGGGTGGGGACTCTAAGTTCGGACTGCTCTGCGATGCGGTGACATTATGGTGCATTACAGTTCCGTTTGGAACAGTTTCGTCAAGACACAAATTGAGTGAATTTTAATAATCTCCGTTCTCAATGTCCCTCATCATCATGCGTTTTATCTTATCCTGTACGGTTTCCCTGCTTGTTTCGCTAAAGTGGCAGTTTACAAGATATGTTGTCTTTCCTATGGTTTTTATAAGCTGCGGTCTGTTTTCTTCCTGTGGTTTATTCTCGTTATTTTCTGACATATTCACTTTCTTTTCCACGCCAAAAAAGCATATAGGACTTTTACCATATGCCTTGCGCTGTTTTAATGTTATGATGGGATTGATAGATTGAATGAATGGATTGATTTGAATGACAAAGCTGAAAAAGTTGTTGAATTTCTCTGCTCACTATGTTATATTAGACATAGGAAAAGCACCCACTCCAAAGTGGATGCTCCCGAAGAAAACGAAAATGTCCTAAAGGACACCGCCTCTCTGTGGATCAGACAGAGGGGCATTTTTATTTCTTCTTACTGTTTCTCTTATCGAGAAAGGTCAGAAACGCAACAATCAAACTGCCAAAAGAAGTCAACAACGTAAGTATGCCTAAAAAAATCAAAATAATCTCCGCAGCTGTCATATTACGCACCTCCCTTCCTATGTACTCCTAGCACGCTAGGGCATTGGTTCGGGAGGCTACCACCCTGTCATGGGTACTCTCCTAGTGGCTCTCGCCACGTTTATAATCATATCATCAATAACACAAAATTTCAATCAAATCATATCGCTTTTTGTAATATTTTCGCTCATTTTCGCATTTTCCGTCAAAGTGACTGTTCATTTTTCTTTTTCGGCTGTTCCTGCTCTCTGTCCTGACTTGCGGAACAGGTTTTTTCAACCGCCTTAACTTTAGCACTGTACACCCTTGTCACCTTCTCCGTAATATCCGCAAGCGTTTCAATGTCTTTTATGGTACTGGCATAATCCGCTTTTGCTTTGGCGGACTGTGATGTGAGCGTGTCAAGCTGTGACTTCCACTCTTTAGGCGCAATTTTGCCCCCGCCCATGTTTTTCAGACCAATACGGTAAGCTGTTGCCTGCTCGATTGCCGGAGCATTTTTCTCATAGAACTTTTCCTTTGCCCTTCCCTCCAATTCCTCATACTTC
>JAMPGN010000137.1 GCA_023663915.1 Eubacterium sp.
GAGACTATAGAGATTTGTGAGTTTTATGAGCTGAATCCCTATGAACTGCTCTCAGGCGGCTGTCTGATCATGGTATCGGACGACGGGGAAGGACTTGTCACTGCATTGAAGAGAGAAGATATTTCGGCGGTGATCATAGGGAGAACAACGGACAGCCATGACCGCGTGATCTACAATGAGGACGAGAAACGTTATCTGGACAGACCGAAAACAGATCAGATTTATTACTTATAAGAATGGAGGATCATCATGAGAGAAGAGTTATTAGCGATTGTAGAGAGAAACAGCCGTATCGATTTAAAAGAATTGGCGGTCATATTAGGTGTGGAGGAAATCGATGTTGTCAATGAACTGGCGGCGTTAGAAGCGGAAGGCATTATCTGCGGCTACCATACGATGATTGACTGGGAAAAGACTTCGATTGAGAAGGTTTCCGCGCTCATCGAGGTGCGCGTGACGCCTCAGAGGGGACAGGGATTTGATAACATTGCGGAGAGAATCTATAAGTATCCGGAAGTTACTTCGGTGTATTTGATTTCCGGTGGTTATGATCTGCTCGTCACACTGGAAGGGAAATCGTTAAAGCAGATATCTGGTTTTGTGTCCGATAAATTATCGACACTGGATTCCGTTTTGAGCACGGCAACACATTTTATTCTTAAGAAGTATAAAGACCACGGTACGATTTTGACGAAGAAATACGAGGATACCAGAGAGAAGGTGACACCGTGAAAAATATGTTATCGGATAAGACAGTGGCTTTGAAACCTTCCGGGATACGAAAATTTTTTGATATCGTGAATGAGATGGATGACGCGATCTCGTTAGGCGTTGGGGAACCCGATTTCGATACGCCGTGGCATATCAGGGATGAGGGGATTTATTCGCTTGAAAAGGGACGCACATTTTACACGTCCAATGCCGGATTGAAAGAGTTAAAGGAGGAAATCTGTCATTATACAAAAAGAAAACAAGGTGTTACCTATGACCCGGTTCATGAAGTGCTGGTCACGGTGGGCGGCTCTGAGGCGATTGATATCGGCATGCGCGCGGTGGTCAATCCAGGCGACGAGGTATTGATTCCACAGCCCAGCTTTGTGTCTTATGAACCCTGCGCGATTATGGCGGGCGGCGTTCCGGTCATCATTGAGTTAAAAGCGGAGAATGAGTTTCGTCTGACGGCACAGGAGTTGGAAGATGCGATCACAGAGAAGACAAAGATGCTGGTGCTTCCTTTCCCGAATAATCCGACCGGAGCAATCATGGAGCGTAAGGACCTAGAAGCGATTGCGGAAGTGATACGGAAACATGACATACTTGTCATGTCTGATGAGATCTATGCGGAATTGACTTATAAAGAGAAACATGTCTCCATTGTGGAGATTGAGGGAATGCGGGAGCGGACGATTCTCATCAATGGTTTTTCTAAGGCCTTTGCGATGACCGGGTGGAGATTAGGCTATGCATGCGGGCCGAAAGAGATCATTGAGCAAATGCTCAAACTTCATCAGTTTGCCATCATGTGTGCGCCCACAACAAGCCAATATGCGGCAGTGGAAGCGCTGCGTAACGGCGACGAAGACGTAACCGAGATGAAGACAGCTTACAACCAGAGAAGACGCTATCTCATGAACGCTTTCCGGGAGATGGGATTGGAATGTTTTGAACCTTTCGGCGCGTTTTATGTGTTCCCGTGTATTAAGGAGTTTGGGATTACGAGTGAAGAGTTTGCGAATAGGCTTCTGGCGGAGGAGAAGGTGGCCGTAGTGCCTGGTACGGCGTTTGGTGATTGCGGGGAAGGTTTCTTGCGGATCTCTTACGCCTATTCGTTGGATAATCTGAAACTGGCGATCGGGAAGCTGGCAGATTTCGTGCAGAGATTGCGCAGTGAGCGGGAGCGAGTGAAGAATGATATTTCGCAGCCGAGCTAAGATGGTTGTTTTGCCAAGTTTAGGCGATGACATGAAGTAAAAAGTAACATTGGAGAATTACCATGCACATCATATTGCATCAGCCGGAGATTCCGGCAAATACGGGAAATATCGGGCGTACCTGTGTTGCCACAGGTACGAGTCTCCATTTGATTGAGCCGCTTGGTTTTCGGCTGGATGAGAAATCCATTAAGCGCTCTGGCATGGATTACTGGGAGCATCTGGATGTCACAAGATATATCAATTACAAAGAATTTCGGGAAAAGCATCCGAATGCCAGAATATGGATGGCGACGACGAAGGCGAAACGCGTCTATACCGATGCGGATTATCAACCCGACGACTATATCATGTTCGGCAAAGAGAGCGGCGGGATTCCCGAAGAAATTCTTGTGGAAAATGAAGAGACCTGTATCCGTATCCCGATGATGGACCAGATCAGATCACTGAATTTGTCCAATTCTGTGGCGATCGTTTTGTATGAGGCGCTCAGACAGAATCATTTTCACGGTATGCAGACGGAAGGGGAACTGCACCGCTTAAGCTGGATGGAGACGGGAGTTTAGTCTTCGTCTTCCATATCAGATTTTGGCAGGGAGAAGATAAATTCCGTGCCGACGCCTTCCGTACTGATGACATTAATGTTTTCTCCATGGGAACGGATGATCTCTTTGGTGATAGAGAGACCAAGACCCGTTCCCTTTTTATCTTTACCGCGCGACAGGTCGGACTTGTAGAACCGGTCCCAGATCAATTTCAGATCGTCTTTCGGGATACCGATGCCGGAGTCTTTGACGCTGACAAAAACTTTGTTGTGTTTGTCCGAAGTTTCCAGCTTGATTACGGAGTTGTGATGGCTGAATTTGATGGCATTGTCTAGCAGATTGTAAAGCACCTGCTGGATTTTGTCCATATCCGCGACCACATACATTTCTTCTCCTGTCAACACCAGCTCGATGGCGATTGTCTTAGCGCGGCATGTGCCCTCGAAAGTCGCTGCCACGTTGCGGATGGTCCGATTGATGTCGAAATCGGTCTTATTGAGCATGAGTCCCTTTGTATTTAAATTATTTAGGGTCAACAGGCTGTTGGTCAGCTTGCTCAAGCGCTCGGTTTCATTTAAAAGGATTGTGAGATATTTCTCATACATTTCGGGCGGAATCGTGCCGTCGATCATAGCTTCCAGATACCCTTTGATGGAAGTCAGAGGGGAGCGGAAGTCGTGGGAGACGTTGGCGACAAATTTTTTTTGGTCGTCTTCCGAGCGCGCAATTTCACTCGCCATATAGGATAGGGTGGCGGCGAGGTAGCCGATCTCGTCTTCGCTTTCCACGGTAAATTCATAGTGCATGTTGCCGCTCGCATATTGTTCCGTCGCCTCGGTGATCTTGCGGATCGGAATATAGACGATCTCCGTAAAGAAGATAAGGATGATGAGTGACAACAAAAACAAGATAATCAGCATGATATAAGAAATATTGAGCAGGCTGTTCGCCTCGCGGTATATGTTGTTCATAGAGCTATGGATAACCACGTAACCTTTGACCTTATAGTCGGAAGTAATCGGGGCAAACACACTTAGCATCTCTTCCTCGAACGCATCAAAAAAATCACCGATCGTATAATAGGAACCTTCGGTGATGGTCGGGTCAAAATTCTCGATTACGACCTCATTTTCCACGTCCAGAGGGGAAGAAGAGTCCAAGATCATTCGTCCGGAAGGATTGATGATCCACAACGTAGCGTTGAGGTAGGTATCCAGAGAATCCAACTGCGTTTTCACAGTCTCTAATGACACCTCGTTGTTGTACAGGTCGGTTGCATAAGTGTTCGCAATCAGCGTGGCTTCCCGGTAAAGCGCATCCGCCCGTTCTTTTTTCAAGTGGTCGGTCGTCATATTGGACACAAAGGTAGCGACTACCACGAAACCGAACAGACCGAAAATAATGTAAGCAAGTATTAATTTGAGATAAAGTGTTTTTCGCATAACAAATTCCGTTCTTGTATCATGTTATCTGGATTCAAATTTGTAGCCGATCCCCCATATCGTAGCGATGCGCCATTTCTCGTGGTCATTGATCTTCTCACGGAGGCGTTTGATATGTACGTCAACTGTGCGCGTGTCCCCGATGTATTCATAGCCCCATATCTGGTCGAGAAGTTGTTCCCTCGTGAAAACGTGGTTTGGTGAGGACGCAAGGAAATAGAGAAGCTCCAGTTCCTTCGGCGGCATCTCAATCGTTTTCCCCATATAGATTACGGAATAGTTCGTCTGGTTGACAATCAGATCAGGGTATTCCACGCTCTTGACATCGGAAGGTTTCGACTCTGCGGCGACAGGTTTATAACGGCGCAGGACTGCTTTGACGCGAGCAACTAATTCCTTGGAGTCAAAAGGCTTCTCCATATAGTCGTCAGCTCCCAGCTCCAAACCCAAGACCTTGTCAAAGACTTCACCCTTAGCGGAGAGCATGATAATCGGCAGTGAGGATTTCGAGCGGATCTCACGGCATACTTGGTAGCCGTCAATGCCTGGAAGCATCAGATCAAGAAGCATCAGATTTGGCTCGAAACTGTCCACTGCGGTAAGGGCGGATTCGCCGTCGTTGACGATCATCGTCTCAAAACATTCTTTTGTCAGATAGAGCGAGATCAGCTCCGCAATATTGTTATCATCATCTACAATTAAAATTTTCTGTTTATTTACCATAATTACTCCATTTCTGCGCTAATTTTTAAATTCTACGATTGTGACACCTGCGTCACCTTCTCCGAACTCGCCGAGCCGGTAGTTTTTGACGATCTTGTTCTTACGAAGATAATTGTGTACCGCGTTTCGCAAAGCTCCGGTGCCTTTGCCGTGGACAATGCGGACGCTTGGCAGATGGGCGAGATATGCGTCATCCAGATATTTATCCAATTCCGACAATGCCTCATCTACCGTTTTGCCGAGCAGATTGATCTCCGTGGAAACGGAGTAAGATTTGGACATCTTCAATTTGCCGGAAGAGGCGCGCTGCATTTTGCCTGTATGAATGGTTTCTTCTTCCGTGAGGACAAGATCGCTTAAGGATACTTGCGAACGGATGATTCCACATTGCACAAAGAGTTTCCCGTTCTTGTCTGGCAGTGAACTAACCGTGCCTTTCAGCCCCATGGAGATAATTTTGACACTGTCTCCGCGCTTGATCTGGTTCGGTTTTAGAGTCTTGTGCGTCGGTTTGTCGTTTCCAAGAGTCAGTTTGTCGTTTTTTTCAGAGATCTTGTCACGCACTTTCTGGCGTGATTTCTCTAATTCCTTGATGGACGTACCCGCTCCCGCTTTCTGGAATGTGCGGATCGTCTCGTCGGCAAGCTCCTTGGCATTTTGCAGGATTTCACGTGCCTCCTCGTTCGCCTCGCGTAAGATGCGCGCCTTGGACTGCTCGATTTTCTCCTGTTTGGACTCTAATTGTTTCTTTAATGCTTTAACCTCTTCTTTGTAGGACTCGATTTCCATCCGCTCTTTCTCGATGGTCAGACGGCTGTTTTCCAGATCGGTCAGTAGATCCTCAAAACTCTCCTTGTCTTCCGTGATATGCCTCTTGGCGTCTTCGATGATGTGATCCGGCAGCCCCAGTTTGGAGGAGATGGCGAAAGCGTTGCTCTTGCCGGGAATACCGATCAGAAGACGGTAAGTGGGACGGGGTGTTTCCACGCTAAATTCACAACTGGCGTTCTCCACGAAATCCGTGGAGAGGGCATAGACTTTCAGTTCGCTGTAGTGTGTGGTCGCCATTGTCCGGATACCGCGGTTATGCAGATGATCCAGAACGGAGATTGCTAAAGCGGCGCCTTCCGTCGGGTCGGTTCCCGCGCCCAATTCATCAAACAGACAGAGCGAATCTTCGTCCGCTGTCTTAAGAATGGACACGATATTTGTCATATGGGACGAAAAAGTACTGAGACTCTGCTCGATGCTCTGCTCGTCACCGATATCTGCGTATACTTCACGGAAAATAGACAGTTCGGAGCGATCCGCCGCCGGAATATGAAGCCCCGCCTGCCCCATCAGCGTTAAAAGTCCTACCGTCTTGAGGGAGACGGTCTTGCCGCCAGTATTGGGTCCCGTAATAACGAGGAGGTCGAAATTTTCTCCCAGCCGAATGTCGATGGGAACCACTTTTTTCTTGTCTAAAAGGGGATGCCGCCCTTGTCGTATGCGTATGCGGTGTTCCGAGTTAAAAACCGGCATAGAAGCATTCTCCTCCATGGCAAGAGATGCTTTGGCAAAAATAAAATCAAGCGTCGTCATCGCTTTCTGGTCATTTGTCAGAACTTCCGTGTATGCTCCTGCCTGTGCGCTTAAGTCGGCAAGGATGACTTCGATCTCTTCCTGTTCTTTGATTTCTAATTCTTTTAATTCATTGTTCAGATTCACGACAGCCGTAGGCTCTATGAAGAAGGTGGACCCGGTGGAAGACTGGTCGTGCACCATGCCCGGCACCTGTCCTTTGTACTCCGATTTGACCGGTATGCAGTAACGGTTGTTCCGCATCGTCACCACGGCATCCTGTAAATAGGTTCGGTAAGAGCCGTTGATCATCGATGCGAGCTGCGAGTGGATGCGGTCATTAGTGATGGTCATACTGCGCCGGATATGCTTTAGTGTCGGGCTGGCATCGTCAGCAATCTCTTCTTCGGACAGAATGCATCTTCGGATCTCGTTTGCAAGCGGCGTGAGCGGTTCTAAACTGTCAAAATATACGTCCAGTGAATCGCCTGGAACATCGTCCCGCTCTTTTCTGCCATAGCTCTTAATGCGACTGACATTTTCCAGAAAAGCCTCTATGCGAAGCAATTCGGCAATCGAGAGGACACTGCCGACCTCCATGGAGCGGATGCACATGCCGAGATCCTTGTTGCCGCCAAAAGAAGTAGACCCTTTGCGGAACAGATGACCAAGTGCATCGGAAGTCTCTGTCTGTGCCAAGGCAATCGCATCCGGATCGGTCATGGGGACGAGAGCTGAGGTCAGTTTCTTGCCCTGTTCCGAAGTGGCGTGCTGTGTCAGACGGTCAATGATCTTGTTATATTCTAAAACGCGTAAAACTTTGCTGTTCATAATCTTTCCTTTCCTTTTGCTGGTACATAAAGCATTTTATCATAAAACAAAGGGAATTACTATGTGTTTTCCGTGGCTTTTCTTTACAAGGGAGAGGAAAAAAGATATACTAGAAAGGCAGTAAATGTACGAAAAAGATGTAAGAGGGAGCAATGCCTATGGCGGAGCAGGACAAAGAACAAAGCAGCATAAATCAAGATGCGGTCGAAGAGCAGGCAGAATATACTCCGCCGGTTCAGTCGGATTTCCTGCGGGAAACGATTAAACAGAAGCCGGTCAATAAAAAAAAGCTTCTGCGCAGAACCGTGATCACGATAGCGATGGCTGTCGTGTTTGGTCTGGTGGCGTGCATCACGTTTCTGGTGTTAGAGCCGGTCATCAGCAACCGCCTTTATCCGGAAGAGGAGGCGCAGGAAGTGCAGTTTCCGGAGGAGACGGTGACGGAGGAAATGAAACCGGAAGACATGCTGGTAGAAGAAGAGCCGGAAACGGTCGTGGAGGTGGTTCAGGCAGAACTGGAAGATGAGCAGATCGAAGAACTTTTATCCCAGGTGCAGTTTGGTCTGAGTGATTATTCTCTGCTTTATGAAGAAATGGCGGAATTAGCACAGTCGGCAGGGCGATCAGTGGTCACGGTTACGAGCGTGATCTCGGACGTGGACTGGTTTAATGATATCTATGAGAACGAGGCGTCGGCATCCGGCATTATCGTAGCAAACAACGGCAAATCGATTTTGATTCTGGTCAGTGCGGGGACGATCAGCGGTGCGGAAAGCCTTATCGTGACATTCTGTGATCAGGCAAAAGTAAACGCGGAATTGGTGCAGAAGGATAACACAACGGGGCTTGCGATTCTTTCTGTGCCTCTCGTGGAGATCGAAGAAGAGACGATGGACGTAATTGACATTGCGCAGCTTGGCAGCTCCAACAATAGCAGCCTGCTGGGATCGCCCGTAATTGCACTTGGTAGTCCCATGGGAACAAGCGGTTCGATATGTTATGGAGTAATTACTTCTGCGGGAACGGTGATTGACTATCCGGATTCCGCTTACAAGACGATTACGACGGATATTTACGGGAGTCGCAACGCGACAGGCGTACTTGTCAATCTCAAGGGCATGGTGATTGGTATTATCGACAACGTAAATACGAGTAATGATATGGGGAATCTGTTGACTGCTTATGGAATATCGGAGTTGAAGAGGACGATTGAGAAAATGTCCAATGACAAGGAAAGGGCATATCTCGGTATCCATGGCGCGGATGTACCGAAAGAGGCAGCAGAAGAACTCGATATTCCACAAGGTGCATACATTAAAGAAATCGAGATGGATTCACCGGCGATGCTGGCAGGAATCCAAAGTGGCGATGTGGTCGTGCGGATCAATGAGACACCGATCACGACATATAACGAACTTCTGACAATTCTGTATAATGCGAACCCGGAAGATGCACTGACATTCGTGCTGATGAGACAGGGTCGCGAGATGAGTACGGAAGTGACACTTGGGAGATGGTAGGATGCAGAGGAGTAAAATTCGGGAATAGAAGCCGGTAACAGCGGGTGATAGCATGAAATCTTAGAGATAAAACGATGCAGTAAAGGAGATCGATTATGAAATATATCAAAGAGTATAAAGAGGGAGACAGAGTATTTGATATCTATCTGTGCAAACATAAGCAGTCGGCGGTTACGAAAAATGGCAAACCCTATGACAATGTGATTTTACAGGATAAGACGGGTACGATTGATGCCAAGGTATGGGACCCGAATAATGCGGGAATTGAAGATTTTGACAGTCTAGATTACATAGAAGTATATGGAGAGGTGACGAGTTTTCAAGGGGCTTTCCAGATCAATGTGAAACGTATCCGCAAATGCCGTGAGGGGGAATATGACCCCGCCGACTATCTTCCCGTCAGCAAATATCTGATCGATGATATGATGTGTGAATTGCTGGGACTGATTGACACCATCGGGAATCCTTATCTGAGAAAATTGCTGCGTGCCTTCTTCGTGGAAGACAAAGAATTTATCAAGGCGTTTCGCCAGTCTTCGGCGGCAAAGACCGTACATCACGGTTTTGTGGGAGGCTTGTTACAGCATACGCTGGCGGTGGCAAAACTGTGCGATTACTTTTGTACACAATATCCCATTTTGAACAGGGATTTGCTGTTAGCGTCGGCGGTTTGTCATGACATTGGAAAGACAAAAGAACTTTCACTTTTCCCGCAGAACGATTATACGGATGATGGACAGTTCTTGGGGCATATCGTGATCGGCAGCGAGATGGTAGGGGAGAAGATTAAGACAATTGATGGATTTCCGATGATACTTGCCAATGAGTTAAAGCATTGTATTTTGTCCCATCACGGGGAATATGAGTTCGGCTCTCCCAAAAAGCCCGCGATCGTGGAGGCGGTGGCATTGAGTTTTGCCGATAATACCGATGCCAAGATGGAGACTTTTACGGAACTTTTGGAAAATAGCAATGAGGCGGGATGGCTTGGTTATAATAGACTGTTTGAGTCGAATGTGAGAGGGACAAAATTAGAGTAGGGAATCTGAAAGGGAAATGGAAAATAATCGGATTCTGGCTTTGAATGTGGCATAGGACAGATGGAGTAAGGCAGCGTATGAAAAATGAAAAATATCAGAAGAATGATATTGTCACGGTCACGATAGAGGATATTGGAAATGACGGTGAGGGAATCGGTAAGGCTGACGGGTATACCCTTTTTGTAAAAGATGCGGTGATTGGTGATACGGTTGAGGCGCGAATTACCAAGTGCAAGAAAAATTACGGTTATGCGAGAGTGGAGAAGGTGATAGCACCTTCTTCTTTTCGTGTGGAACCGAAGTGCATATTCCATAGACAGTGTGGCGGATGCCAGATTCAGGCAATGAGCTATGCAAGACAGCTTGTGTATAAGCAGGATAAAGTACGCAATAACTTGCTTCGCATCGGCGGATTTGTGGCGGAGCAGATTGATGCGGTGACAGAGCCGATCATCGGCATGGAAGAGCCGTGGCATTATCGCAACAAGGCACAGTATCCGGTAGGATATGATAAAAACGGGAATCTCGTCACGGGGTTTTATGCGGGCAGGACACATGACATCATAGCCAATACCGACTGTGCGCTGGGCGTGCCGGAGAATCAAGAAATTCTCGAAGCGGTTCTGGATTATATGCGGGAAAATAAGGTGTCTGCATACCGTGAGGCAAAAGGAACGGGACTTGTGCGGCATGTGCTGATACGCACAGGTTTTCAGTCCGGGGAGATCATGGTCTGTGTCGTGATTAACGGGAAAAGACTACCGAAAGAAAGGCGGTTAATTGAGAAGCTAACGGAGTTAAGGTTTGTGGAAAAAGATGGAGAAGCGTCCGGTGGTAACGGTGCGGTAAATAACGGGAATGTACATAGAAGGGTGACAAGTATTTCTGTCAGTGTGAATACAGAGAAGACAAATGTAATCATGGGGAAAGAGATACGTGTGCTGTGGGGACAGGACAGGATTCACGATACCCTTGGTGGGATATCCTTTGCAATTTCACCGTTGTCCTTCTATCAGGTCAATCCGGTGCAGACGGAGAAACTTTATGAACTCGCGCTGGACTATGCGGGACTGACGGGAAAGGAGACCGTGTGGGATCTGTATTGCGGGATTGGGACGATATCACTTTTTATGGCGAAGAAGGCGAAGCAAGTTTACGGAGTGGAGGTTGTTCCGGAAGCGGTTGAGGATGCTAAGGAGAATGCCTGTGAGAATGGGATAGAGAACGTGCAGTTCTATGTGGGGAAGGCGGAGGAAGTATTACCGGCATTTTATGAGGGGAAGATGAGAGACGGAGTTTTGGTTTCTGGTGAGGATGGAGAAGGAATGTCGGATAGGCAGATGCGGCATCCGGATGTGATTGTGGTCGATCCGCCGCGCAAGGGATGTGATGAGAAATGTCTGGAGACGTTGATTGCCATGCAGCCGGAGCGGATCGTGTACGTGAGCTGTGATTCGGCTACATTGGCGAGAGACTTGAAAGTACTGTGCGCGGGCGGGTATGAGATTAGGAAGGTGAGGGCGGTAGATCAGTTTGGGCAGGGGGTGCATGTCGAAAGTATCGTGCTGCTTTTCAACCTTCATACAAAATAGAATATTATTGCATAGGTAAAGGAAAAATGTGGGATGATTCAAAATTTTTATTGTAGTAAAGATAGATATTATAATATGCTGTCGGACAATAGAATAATATGGTACAATTAAAAGAAAAAATTGATAATATTTTTGAATTTACAGATGAGGAGAAGTAGAGATGGCAGCAAAAGCAACAGTTAAATCGGTAGAACCTAATATTGCCGATTTGGCAAATGGTTGGTTGAAATCGTATCAATTGAATTATAAGTTAGAGCAGGAAACTTTAAATACAGAAATTGATACGGCTTTGAATGATTATTTTTCAAAAAATGGCGGTGCGGGTGGAAATAGACCTGATTGTAAATTACTGCTTCAAGATAAAACCTTGAATTTCTACCCGATACTGATAGAGTACAAAGGATACAAAGAGAAACTTGTTAAACTTGCTCCAAATGGTCAAGTAGATAATAAAACAACAAAAAATGAACCAAATTTTAAGAATATTAATACTTATGCTGTAAATGGCGCTGTCCATTATGCGAATGCATTACTGCACCACACAAGCTACACCGATATTATTGCTATTGGAATGACTGGCTACAAAGATGACAATGGAAATCTGCAATACTCCATCGGTGTTTACTATGTTTCCCAAAAAAATTTTGGTGTTGGACAAAAGATTGATGATTATTCTGATTTTTCCTTTCTTAGAAAAGAGAAT